>JAPYRI010000084.1 GCA_029941135.1 Alphaproteobacteria bacterium
CGGTATACCCAGGCCCATAATGCCGGGAACGGCTTTGCCTTCCGGCGTTTCCAAGGGAATCAACATGTCACGGGCCCTGAGTTGCTCGCTCGCCAATGCTTCGTCCATGGATAACACCGGGCCGCAGGCGACCTGATGAGATTGCAGGACATCGACCACTCCGTCCCGGGGGCGGCCCTTAATCCAGTTCTCGACCACAGCTTCCACTTCATCCACGTGGTCATGGCGGTCGGGCAAATGTGCATAACGAGGATCGTCGATTAAGTCTTCCCGGTCCATAGCGCGCAATAAGTTGTTCCAATCAATATCGGTTACGGTTGCCACATAGACATAGCCATCGGTCGCATGAAAACAATTGAACGGAGCCCCGCCCGGGTGCCGATTGGCGAGTGGCGGATCGATCGCTCCACCTTGATAATACTCGATTACCTCGGGCATCAGAAAGCTCAGTGCGTCCAGCATGGATACATCAACCCAGTCACCGCGCCCGGTTGACTGCCGCCGCATCAGCGCCGACAGAATACCGATAACGGCGATCATCGGGGTCGCGGTGTCAGCAATCGCGGCGCCCGTGCGCACTGGTGGTTGACCGGCAAATCCGGTCACGGCCATCAACCCACTCATGGCTTGCACGATCGGGTCATAGGCCCGCCGCTCCCGCAGGGGGCCGGTGTTGCCAAACCCCGAAATCGAACACATAACTAATTTTGGGTTGAGGACGCGCAAATCCTCGTATGAAAACCCCATCTTCTCCATGATCCCTGGCGCATAATTTTCGACCACCACATCCGATTTGGTGCACAAGTCAGCAAACAGTTTCTTGCCTTCTTCAGATCGCAGGTCGAGCGTAATGCTCTTTTTGTTGCGCGCCCGATGGAGCAGACCAAACCCCAAATCGTCTTCATTTTGCTTTTTGAGCGAGTGGCCGCTGGCCCCGCCAAAAGGCGGTCGGTTGCGAAAAATATCGCCGCGCCCCGGTGTTTCGATTTTGATTACCTCCGCACCTAGTCCTGCCAGTAACATGGTGCAATGGGGGCCGGCCAAATACCGGGTCATGTCGATTACGCGAATACCTTCTAGGGGCTTCATACTGCGATCCAGTTCCAAATTGATTTGGCGCAGCCTAGATTAATTTAGACCAATCGACGACCCACTTCGCGCCTTCGTCCTCAGGCATGGTGCCGGACGAGGCATCGTGTTCTTGCACGTCGCCAACACGCTTGGCACCAAGCTTTGTGAGCAATTGATCGAACATTTTGCCGCCTTGGCAGAATGTCGCATCGTAGGTGCTATCGCCCATGGCGAATATTCCGTAGCGCACGTTACTCAGATCAGAACGGGAATGTTCCAGATGTTCATAGAGACCGAGGGCGTTGTCCGGCACATCGCCCTGACCATAGGTTGATGTACAGATGAGAAAAACGCCACCGTCACTGAAAATTAACCCATCCAAGCCATCCATCGCGACGACTTGAACGTCAAATCCTTCACCAACAAGCGAGTCGGCTATTTCATCGGCAACCAGTTCGGCGGTTCCCGTCATGGTCCCCACGAGGATGGTGATATTTCTCATTTGTGCCCCAGCCGTGCCTGATTGAAAAAAATAATGCATGTAAAATATTATAACAAGCATTATATTGCATGTTGCCAAATCAAATGTTAGTTTACGGCACACTACTGGCATAAAGGGGTCGGAATTTTGGCTAACGCAACGCCGAAATTATCGAATTATCGTGAAACTGGGTCGGACGATTATCTGTCCGCTCTGGGCGAACGCGTACGCAATGCACGTGCACGCCGGGGCATGAGCCGACGCAACCTTGCGCAATATTCAGGCCTGTCAGAAAGGTTTCTCGCTCAATTGGAATCCGGTGAAGGCAATATATCCATCGCACGCTTGCGCAAGATTGCCGGCGCGCTCAACCTTTCCTTGGCCGACCTGGTGCGGGATGAACCTGCCCGCCCGATCGAGTTGAGTTTCATTGCCGAACTTCTGTATCAGCTGGAGCCGGCCGAACTTCGCGAAGCGCACCATATGTTGGCAACCCGTTTTGGCACGGCCCAAGCAACTGGTCGCAGTGGCCGTATCGCCCTTGTCGGGCTGCGTGGTGCTGGCAAGAGCACGCTCGGTGCGCGTCTTGCTAAACAATTGGGAGTGCCGCTTATACGTATCTCAGAACGCATCGAACACGCCGCCGGCATGCGCATCAATCAGATATTTTCGCTCTCAGGGCAGAATGCCTACCGCCGGTATGAACGCCGATGTTTGGAAGAAATCGTCGCCGAACATTCCCACGCCGTTATTGAAACCAGCGGCGGACTGGTCTCGGACAGCAGTACTCTCACCTTCCTGCTCGACACGTGTATGACAGTGTGGATCAAAGCGTCCCCTGAGGAGCACATGGCCCGGGTTGTGGCCCAAGGGGACACCCGGCCCATGGCTGACAACAATGAGGCCATGGACGACCTGCGCCGCATCCTCCATGAACGGACACCTTTGTATGCGCGCGCGGAATTCGCGCTAGAAACCGGCAGTCGATCCGAAGATCAAAGTTTTGGTGACTTGCTGGAACTCTTGCCGGTATCAATTGGGGGCCGGGACGACTCATGATCGATTTTCAAACCTCGCCGGAGCGCTACAAACATTGGCGCCTCAGTTTCGCCGGGCCGGTGGCCACCTTGACCATGGACGTCGCCGAAGATGGCGGGTTGATCCCTGGTTATAACTTAAAGTTGAATTCCTATGATTTGGGCGTGGAGATCGAACTCTACGACGCTGTCCAGCGGCTGCGATTCGAGCACCCGGAGGTTAAAACCGTGGTGCTCACTTCAGGCAGAGACAATGTGTTCTGCGCAGGCGCCAATATTCGCATGCTCGGCCAAAGCAGCCACGGCCACAAAGTCAATTTTTGTAAGTTCACCAACGAAACTCGCAACAGCATCGAGGACGCGAGCGAAAGCTCAAAGCAGATATGGATGGCGGCGGTCAATGGCAGTTGTGCCGGCGGCGGCTATGAATTGGCACTGGCGACCGATCATATTCTCTTGGTCGATGATGGCAGCACAACGGTATCCCTGCCCGAATTGCCCTTGCTGGCGGTTCTGCCGGGCACTGGCGGGCTCACCCGGCTGACTGATAAACGCAAGGTGCGCCGCGACCTCGCCGACGTGTTTTGCACCACCGAGGAAGGCATCCGCGGCAAGCGTGCGGTGGCGTGGAACTTGGTCGATGAAGTTGCGCCGCGCTCACGCTTTGAAGAAGCGGTTTCTGCGCGAGCTCTCGCGTTAGCAGAGCTTTCAGACCGCCCTGTCGACCAAAAAGGAGTCGCCTTGAACCCCTTGGAGCGCACGCTCGAAGACGACCGCGTGGTTTATCCGCACGTGACCATCGAAATCGACCGCGACCTCGGCGTTGCGGAAATTATGGTGCGTGGCCCGGTTTCTGCGCCGCCATCATCCATTGATGAGATTTGTGCCAAGGGCGTCGATTTCTGGCCGCTCGCTTTAGCCCGCGAGTTGGACGACATGATCCTGCACCTACGCGCCAATGAAGATGACATCGGTGTGTGGGTATTCCGTACAGCAGGTGACAGTGATTTCGTCGCCTTGGCTGATACTGCGTTGCAAGAACATGCAGACCACTGGCTGGTGCGGGAAATAGTACTTTACTTGAAGCGCACCTTAAAACGCCTCGACGTAACCTCCCGGTCGATGATTGCGCTTATCGAGCCCGGAAGTTGCTTCACTGGCACTTTGTTCGAAGTCGCGCTTGCCGCCGACCGCAGCTACATGCTGGACGGTCGAATGGACGGCGACAATCGACCGCCGCCGACAGTGCACCTGACCGCAATGAATTTTGGGCCCTACACTATGTCGAACGGCCTCACCCGGCTCTCGACCCGCTTCCTGGGTGATCCGGACGCGCGCGATAATGCACGCGATCAGACCGGCACCCACGTGACAGGCCTGGACGCCGAAAGCTTGGGCCTTGTCACATTTGCACCCGATGACATCGACTGGGAAGACGAGGTGCGCATTGCCTTGGAAGAGCGGGCGGGCTTCTCGCCCGACGCCCTGACCGGTCTCGAAGCTAATTTGCGCTTTCCCGGCCCGGAAACCATGGAAACCCGCATATTCGCGAGACTGACCGCTTGGCAGAACTGGATTTTTCAGCGCCCCAATGCGGTTGGTGACGGCGGCGCTTTGCAACTCTACGGCACCGGCGACCAGGCCAAATTTGATAAACACCGCGTTTAGACGAAGGAATACCGCCCATGGGCATTGATTACAGCGAAAGCATTCCCAACAACGTCAATCTCTCAGACGACCGTAAACTGCAGCGGGCACTTGAGCGCTGGCAGCCGAAATTCCTCGAGTGGTGGAACACGCAGGGTCCTGATGGATTTCACTCCAAGGACGTGTATTTGCGCACCGCCACTTCGGTCGATGCCAAAGGCTGGGCAACCTACGACGAAACCAAAATGCCTGATTACCGCTGGGGCATTTTTCTCGCCAATCAAAAGCCCGACCGCACCATCGGATTTGGCGATCATAAGGGCGAGCCGGTCTGGCAGGAAGTCCCCGGCGAGCAGCGGGCCACCTTACGCCGCCTGATTGTCACGCAAGGCGATACTGAACCCGCGTCGGTGGAACAACAACGTCAATTGGGCAAGACCTGCCCGTCTCTCTATGACCTGCGCAACTTATTTCAAGTGAACGTCGAAGAAGGCCGCCACTTGTGGGCCATGGTCTACTTGCTGCACGCTCATTTCGGCCGCGATGGCCGCGAAGAAGCGGAAATGCTGCTCACACGTCACTCCGGTGACCAAGATAATCCCCGCATTTTGGGAACTTTCAACGAACCCATCAGCGACTGGCTGTCGTTCTTTTGCTTCACCTACTTCACTGATCGGGACGGCAAATATCAATTAAAGATGCTGGCCGAGAGTGCGTTCGATCCTTTGGCACGTACTTGCGAATTTATGCTGACCGAGGAAGCCCACCACATGTTTGTGGGTGAAACCGGGCTCGGCCGGATCATTGCCCGCACGTACGAAGTCATGAACGAGTTAAAGACGGACGACCCTGCAACCATTCGAGCGGCAGGTGCTATCGACCTGCCGACATTGCAGCGCTACTTCAACTTCTGGTTCTCGTCGTCCCTCGACTTGTTTGGCTCGGACGTGTCAACCAACGCAGCCAACTTCTTCGCGAGCGGCTTGAAGGGACGCCCGGATGAAGGCAAATACGACGATGATCATGTCTGTCGGAATGCTTTTATTGAAATCGAAAAACCAACCCCCAACGGCACGGGCATCGAGATTGAACAAGTCGCCATGAGAAACGCAATGAATATGATTTCGCGGGACGCCTATGCAGCGGACTGCGCTATTGGCGTCGTTCGTTGGAACCGTGCAATCAAAAAAGCCGGTATTGAATTTGAAATCAAGTTGCCGCACCAACGTTTTCGTCGCAATGTCGGCCTGTGGGCCGGGTTCCATTTTGATCCCACTGGCGATGCGCTAAGCCCCGAAAAATGGCAAGCTCGGCAAATTGAATGGCTGCCATCTGAGGACGATCGGGCCCACATCAAATCGCTCATGATCTGCGTGACCGAACCGGGCAAAATGGCTGGATGGATTGCCCCGCCCGCCCGTGGCATCAACAACTTAGGCGTTGATTACGAATACGTACGACTCTGACCATCAGGCGTTAAATGCGGCGCGTAGCGCGGCCGCACTGTCGGACAATGCCTCAACCGACATGTCCACCAGCACGCCCATACGGGCAAAACCGTGAACCATCCCGGGATAGCATTTGTATTCAGCCACGCTCCCCGCGGCATTGAGCTTGTCCGCATAGGCCTTGCCCTCATCGATCAGCGGGTCGTATTCGGCCGTCAAAATAAAGGCAGGTGGTAAGTTGCTGTGGTCGGCAGCAAGCAAAGGTGACGCCCGGGGGTCGGTTCGATCATCCTCTCCACTCAAATATCTCGCCTCGAACCAATCGATTGCTCCTGTTGTCAGTATCCGGTCTTCGCCATGGGTAATCCGAGACCCGCCCGTCGCTGTCATATCGACAGCCGGGTAAATCAACAATTGTAAATTGAGAGAGGGGCCATGATTGTCACGGGCATACAATGCGACGCCGGCCGACAGATTACCGCCCGCACTATCACCACCAATCGCTATTCGAGAGGGATCGCCGCCAATATTTCTTGCGTTTTCCTGCGCCCAATTGAGGGCGGCCCAAGCATCCTCGAAGGCGGCAGGGAACCGGTGCTCGGGACCCATCCGGTAGTCGGTCGCGATCACGAGACATTTCGCACTGTTACATAAGATGCGGCACACGGCGTCGTGGGAATCGAGGTCGCCCACAACCCAACCGCCGCCGTGAAAAAACATCAAAACAGGGAGCGGACCCGCAACATCTTCAGGTGTATATATCCGGATAGAAATATCTCCGCTTGGTCCCGGAATGGTTCTGTCTTCCGAAGATTTTACCGCAATGACCGTTGGTGCGTATATGTCGGTTGCTGCGGCATACCGGCGCCTCACTTCGGCTACATTCGGCGCGTCGAACATGGATACGCCGGCAGCGGCAGCGTCCAATATCACTTGGCATTGCGGATGAATCGTCATGATAATATAGTCCTCTTCCGTCTACTTATGTGGCCAACAGTAGGATAACAATACCACTCGCGATCAGTACAACGCCTAACACTTCGCGCCGGTTTGAGCGCTCGTGAAACAGAAAGTATGAGGCCGCAAAAGTGAAAATGAGTTCGATCTGCCCTAAGGCGCGCACGTAAGCGACGTTCTGGATGGTCATCGCGGTGAACCAAGCCGCCGATCCAACAATGCCGGCCGCCCCAACCACCAATGACGGTCGCCAATATTTGAGCACCGTGGTGATTTGTCCGGGTTCGCGCAGACGCATATAGCCAATCATAATCAAGGTCTGGAATATGCTCACGCATACCAAGGTAAACCCTGCTTGCATGAGGAAACCTGGTGCACCCAAAGACAATGAGGCCGCGCGGTAGCACACCGCCGAGATGCCGAACATGGCACCCGACGCGAGCCCGATGAGGGCTCGGCGCTCGGCCAAGGATGAGATCAGTGAGCGCACGGTGACCTCGGTGTGTGCAACCGATATCACGATCACACCGCCAATACCGATCAAGATCGCAATAACAGCACCGCCACTTACGTGGTCGCCCAGAATGACGACGCCGAAAAGGGCCGCCTGCATGGGCTCGGTCTTGGAGTACGCTGTGCCGACGACGAAGTTGCGGTAAGAAAGCAAGTGCAGCAACAGGAATGTACCGAAAATCTGAGCAAGTCCGCCGGTAACACCATACAACGCGAACAAAAGATGTGGCTTCGGCCAGGCCATATCGAACCCATGATGAAGCACGAAAACGTAGACAACTGCGAAAGGGAAACCGAAACCGAAACGCACGAAGGTTGCACCCGTGGTGCTCAGTCGGCCCTTGAGTCGCTTTTGCATGGCCGTACGGAAGTTCTGCAAAAACGCGGCCGCAATGGTGATGTAGATCCAAAGCTCCACGCACTGGCTCCCGGCTAATCTCGGACTTTCATGGAAAAACTAGGCAACTTCAGCCGCCACATCGACATATTGGTCCAGGCGCTTCAGCACTGTGTCCCGGTCTTGATCGCCGGCCATCACCACAGCCCGCTCCATGCCCATATCCCGGTATTGCCGAATGGTGTCAGGCGTTGTTTCGCCGTCGGCGCACAAAACCGTCACCGGATAGCCGGTTGGATCGCGGCCTTCCTCGCGCAATTTATCATGCAAATCGTCTACCGCAGCGGCCAGATCTTCAAATCGCATATCCACCGGCAACCAGCCGTCGCAGTATTTGGCCGCGCGCCTGCGGGCAAACTCGTTAGCACTTCCCATAATCACCGGCGGAAACGGCTTCTGAACCGGCTTGGGGTAAGAAATAATGCGGTCGAAGTTGACAAACTCGCCGTGGTAGCTGGCCTCTTCTTCGGTCCATATTGCTTTCATGGCGGCGACACGCTCGCGCACAATTTTCCAACGACTTTTGAACGGCACACCGTGGTTGGCAATCTCTTCCTTGTTCCAGCCGCCGCCAACACCAAATAAAACGCGGCCATTGGACAATTGATCCAATGTGGCCACGGTTTTGGCCAAAGTTATGGGGTCATGCTCGGTCACAAGACACACCGCCGTGCCGAGCTTGATTTTGGTGGTCACAGCCGCCGCGACCGCCAGGGACACAAACGGATCGGCCACGTGGAAAGTTGCCTTGGGCAGATCGCTCGAGCCCGCATAGGGCATATTACTGCCGGCTGGAATGTGGCTGTGCTCGCTTGCCCACAAGCTTTCAAAACCACGTTCTTCAACAGCACGCGCCAAATCATCCACTCGAATGCCATATTCGGTGTTGAAGCTGAACACGCCCACGTGCATGAAAGTATCTCCCGGCTCAAATCAGAACTAAATTTCCGCGCCGGATCGGACCACGGCAGACCCCGCCCTGTAAAGCTCCGAATTCCAAGGCTAAACTCGCGCAACATCGGCCATATAGGTTAGGCTGGCGGCGTATTTAATAAGGGGAGATTTCCATGGCGATATTTGAATTACGCACTTATACATTTTTTGTGGCGACACGGGGTGAAGGTTTTGAATATTACAAATCTACGGTTTGGCCGGTGGTTCAAAAATACGAGGCTAACTTGGTCGGATATTTTTTGGGCGACATAGGTGCGCTTAACGAGTTGGTCCACATTTGGAAATTCAAAGACGACAATGACCGTCGTGCGTTTTGGGGCAAAGTTCAAACCGACCAGGAGTTCCTCGCTGTTGCTAAGGACCTGCGGGGGTACATTCAGAAGCAGGAAAATAAGCTTCTGCTCGAAGCACCCTGGGGCCCGCATCCATGACAGTGGACAGCGATGACCCGGGCAGTGTCGTGGACCGCATTCTGAACGCAGTTGAGCGCGGGGATGGGGCAGCGGTTCGGGCGTGTTATGCCGCTGATGCGAAGATTTGGCATAACTTTGATGAAGTCGAACAAACGGTTGACGAGAACATTGCCATGCTGGAAGCGCTGGTTGGTGTGCTGACTAAACGAAAGTACACCTTACGGGAACGGTTCGACCTGCCTGACGGTACCGGTCAACATCATTATTTGGATGGTGTCTTACCGGACGGCTCCAAATATCATCTTCCCGCCTGCATGTTGTTCAAGATTGCGGATGGGCGGATTACTCGAATTGACGAATACTTCGACTCGGCACATTTCGCGCCGTTGTTGGCATTTCTACCGGAAAGCTGACGGCGACTAGGGCGGCTGAGAACGCTTCAACGTGGATTTCAAAGAACCATCCCGATCTGGATTTTTGATTTCAATACAGTTGTCGCGGTGGAAACATCGCTGCGGGCAATACTGAAAGATTGGGAAGATGAGCCACGGAATGACAAATTGTATCACCGCTGGGCCGATAAATCAGACTCAGACCATTTAACTCAAAGCGGCTTCTCGGCCGAACAAGTGCACACGTATTTCGATCAAGGCGGACGCGCCGCAATAAGTACAAAGGATGGTAAGCCGGTTGGATCCTTTTGGATGTTTCCGGAGACGAAAGTGTTCGATAAATGGTTTCGGGTTGATGCTGCGCTCGATGAAATCATCAGTTGGCAAGTGTACGTGGATCCAGAGTTTCGCGGAGAAAGATGGTTCCGGGAAATTCGTAGGTTTGTGTTCCCTCAGTTGATCGACGACGGGTATGAACGCATGCTGGGCATAATTGATGCGCTCAACCGCAGTTATCTCCACGCTGGGGCAAGACCCGAACGTCGGAACGTTGGTCGGATTTTTTGCATTCGATTATTAGGTCTATCGCTATTTCATATTAATCGAAGGTGGGGCTGCGGTTTTTAAACAGAAAAGCGCCCCTTTCCGATCACCGTCGATAATTTCCGTCGGGATCCGAATTAAATCACGATACCCAACACCTACTCCGCAACTTTGGGAATTAATTCGGCATCCAAAAAGTAGGTCTCATAGGGGTTACTGCAGGGCGGACCATTGGACACCAGCATCTCGCGGGCATTGAGATCTATCACGACCGATGCGTTGGTTTGGCCGGCTTTTGCTGGCGGATCGACTGGGTTCACGTGGCGGCAAATGGAATTCGGTTTGCCAAAATGATCAGTCAGCGCGGTCTTGATTAAAGTCGGGTCCAATACGCCCAAATCTGCCCGCAATAGCCGGTCCAGCCGCTCGGCCCGATAGAGGGTGTCGGGTACAAGCCGTTCCATTTGGGAAGGCCCATGACGCGGATCGATAAAATGATTGGCGTGCGTGAACAATCCGTCACGCGGATACGCGTACGAAATCTCATCCGGGCTGGTTTCCAGATCGATGACTTCACCGTCCGCGTGGCCGATGACGAAATTGGCTGAGCACACCCGCCGGGTGGACACCACGGGCAGCAATGCCTTATCGAAAGTTGTTGCATCCAGCACCTCGCGACAACGCACGTGGCACGGCTTCTCATAACTGTATTTGCCGTCATGCACCGACACCAGACCATTCAACGCAATGCCTATCCCATGTTCATTCACACCGATCTTGCCGCCGACAATCCCGGCCTCGGTAAAGCACACCATGTCTGGCTTCGAACGGCGGCGAATGTGCAAAATGGCGCAGCGGCCATAAACCCCGGCCAGCCAATCCCAGTTTTGGCCCATGAGGGTAACGCCATTGGCGGTCGCTTCCGGCAACACCCCAAAGCTCGTGCAGCCATCAGTGTTCTCAGCGGCCGTTTTCCGGTCTGACGCCGTCACCTCATCACCAAAGACGCCGTAAGTTAATTCGTAGCGCGCGTTTAGCATGACAATATCAACGAGGCTTTGTTCTGATCCCTCGGCCACCCCCCGCATTTCCTCGGCATAACTAGGATTTTGCTGAGCAATAACTTCGGCCCAGTTGTGACCCTCGCGCTTGACTGCATCCGAATTCAAACCACCAGCTTCAAATCGATTGAGGTAGGTTTGCAGATTGTCGGCAATTTCACCCGCCAACGTACGCCCATGAACCAAACCGCGCTCAAAGGGGTCGTCCCCGAGTTCGAGAATCGGCAGTAAAGTCATGGCCTCCTCCTGGATTGTGCATGGTCGCTGGTGATCATATGTCGACGAGCGCACCCTGACCAATCAGTTGCATGGTTTGATCCGTGGTCAATGGATGAAAGGGGCCACTGCGGGCGTCCCGATACAATTTTTCCAGCACATGCCCCCGGCGATAACTGACGCCGCCCACAAGCCGCATCCCGGCATCAACCACTTTTATGGCGTTCTCGGTCGCAATAACTTTGGGAATTTCCAGGTAAGCAAGGCGCTGAGCCGGGTCGTCCGGAATGTCCCGCCCCTCGTTCAGCCGCCGGGCCGCAACTTCAATTGCATTAGCCGTGGTTTCGATCCACACCTGCAT
>JAPYRI010000085.1 GCA_029941135.1 Alphaproteobacteria bacterium
CGTTCAATCATTAGGCTGTGGTAGCGAGTATCGTGAAATCTGTCAGGTAGTCCGCGAAAAACACATTTTTGGTTCTTTTGAACAGGGCTTAACTTGCCGTGCATCATCTTGGGCGCCAAAACCACCTTGCCGCCAAACGCCTGGCCAATACATTGGAGACCCAAGCAGACACCGAATATTGGGATATGGCCGGCCGCCTTTGCGATGAGATCTAGACATATGCCGGCATTGTCAGGAGTGCCGGGACCGGGCGAGATAACAATGCCTTCGGGTTTTGTGCCTATGACATCTTCGACCGTTATTTGGTCATTTCGGTGAACATGTACTTCAGCGCCCAGTTCGCCAAAATAATGGACCAAGTTGTAGGTAAAGCTGTCGTAATTGTCGATGAGGATAATCATATCAATGTCTTATCAGAAATTTCTCACCTTATATTGATGTTTCTTTTGAAATAGTTCGTTTACCAAGTCCGAGAACAAAGCAGGGCGGCGTGACAACGTCAAGCGGGCAGTCCAGAGAGCGAATAATACCTTGACCTTCTAGTTACTGGAAGCTACATAATAGGGACTATGAACATTGAAATTGCGGCAACTATTGAAGGCGGCCAGAAGATTTCGCGTCATATGACATTGCCAATTGGCGGGATGACGTGTGCCGGCTGTGCTTCGTCAATCGAGCGCGCATTGAATGGGCTTGCGGGTGTCGAAAACGTTGCCGTCAATTTGGCGTCGGAGCGCGTTGACTTGGATTACGAAGACGGTTTTATTGGGCTCGCTGACGTGGTTGCACGGGTGAATAGCGCCGGATACTCGGTATCCACTGAAACAATTGACCTTGATATCAAAGGTATGACGTGTGCGTCGTGCGCCGGCCGGGTCGAAAAAGCCATTGCCGGATTAGGCGGCGCTCTGACGGTCAGCGTCAATCTCGCCATCGATCAAGCATCCATTGTGGCGCCGACAGGAATGATGGCGGCAGCGGAGTTAATTGATACGATCAGCGCGGCTGGTTACACGGCCGAGACCCACGCTGATGATCTGGAGCGGGCAGAAGAGGCAGAAGCCGCCCAAATCCAACATGCACGTCGGGATTTTCTGCATGTGATCGTGGCCGGAGTGCTTAGCTTGCCGCTGGTCGCTCCCATGCTCTTGCAACCAATTGGTATTTCTTTGCACATTCCAGCTTTCGTGCAATTCGCGTTGGCCGCGCCTGTTCAATTCGTCCTGGGTTGGCGTTTCTATGTGGCGGGCACCCGGGCCCTGCGAGCCAAAACCGGCAACATGGACCTATTGGTTGCCATGGGTACCAGCGCAGCTTTTGCCTTTAGTCTTTATCAGATGTGGCGTTTTGACGCGGAAGCCCAACTCTACTTTGAAGCCGCTGCTATCATTATTACGCTCGTATTGCTGGGTAAATGGTTCGAAAGCAGAGCTAAGCGCAGCACCACATTAGCCATTCGCGCGCTCATGAACCTGCAACCGCAAACGGCGCACGTACTTCGGGATGGCAGTGAAGTGGAGATACCTGTTAACCAGGTGCGAACTGGAGACACGGTTTTGATCCGACCAGGCGAGCGTGTACCAGTGGATGGAACAATTAGATCAGGAGAGAGTGAATCCGACGAAAGTTTGATTACGGGCGAAAGTTTGCCGGTATCAAAGTGTGTGGGCGATACAGTCATCGGGGGCGCTATTAATACGACTGGCTTGCTCACAGTCGTTGTCACGCAGGTTGGTAAGGAGACTACGCTGTCCCGGATCATTCACATGGTCGAGGGGGCGCAAGCAACCAAAGCACCGGTGCAACTTTTAGTCGACCGGATAAGTGCAGTGTTTGTGCCATTTGTTGTCGGCTCGGCGACCCTTACTTTTGTGGCTTGGATGATTACAACAGGTAATTTCGAAAGTGCCATGGTGGCAGCGGTGTCGGTATTGGTGATCGCTTGCCCTTGTGCTCTCGGTCTCGCAACCCCAACGGCGATCATGGTGGGCACGGGCGCCGCCGCCCGGGCGGGGATACTCATTAAGGATGCCCAGGCGCTTGAACTTGCGCATCGGGTCGACACCATGATCTTGGACAAAACTGGTACTTTGACCGTAGGTCGACCGAGTTTAACCGGCATTGTCGCGGCCTCGGGCAGTGAAGACGATTTGTTGCGGATCGCCGCGGCGGCTCAGGCAGGAAGCGAGCACCCGATCGCACATGCAATCCTCAAGGCAGCTTTGGAACGGTTGGGCGAGGTAGAAGAGGCAAGTGATGCCACTGTCACCCAATTTCAAAGTCTTACCGGCCGGGGATTGTCTGCCACTATCAAAGGCCAGAAAATCTTGATCGGCAATCGGCGGCTCATGGAGGAGCGCAATATTCGCCTAAAAGGACTCTTGCCTCAAGCGGATGCTATGCAGAAGCAGGGGTACACAGTTATTTGGGTGGCCGACCAACAAGTAAATAAGCCAATGGGTTTGCTTTCAGTTTCTGATCCCATCAAAGACACGTCAGGTGCAGCCATTGCCCTGCTCAAAAAATCGGGCATAAGGACGATCATGATGACTGGTGACAACGCGACTGTGGGAGCCAATGTCAGTCGCAGGGTGGGCGTCGATCAGGTGCTCGCCGAATGTCTCCCGGCTGACAAGGCGGAGAAGGCTGAAAAACTGCGTGAACAGGGCCATATTGTAGCGATGGTCGGTGATGGGATCAATGATGCCCCTGCCTTGGCGGCAGCGGACGTCGGCATTGCCATGGGCACGGGAGCCGATATCGCTATGGAAACCGCCGGGATCACTCTGATGCGGAGTGATCCTAGATTGCTCGCCGCCGCTCTTGATGTGTCAAAGAAAACTTACCGCAAAATCCAACAAAATCTGTTTTGGGCATTTGTATACAATTTTATTGGAATTCCTCTGGCGGCAGCGGGTCTACTCAATCCGGCCATTGCAGGTGCTGCTATGGCTTTTTCTAGTGTGAGTGTTGTCGCCAATTCTCTTTTACTTAGACGATGGAGGACAACCATATGAAAATAGGTGACGTCGCAGAAAAATCAGGAGTTCCGGCAAAAACCATCCGCTACTACGAGGAAATCGGACTTATTTTACCGGCCAAGCGGTCTGACAACGGCTACCGGCGTTATACGGAAGACGATACACAGACACTCCACTTTATTAGCCGTGCGCGAGGATTGGGTTTTTCAGTTGAAGATTGTTCGAACTTGCTGGCGTTATATCAAGACCGAGAGCGCTCAAGTGCCGATGTAAAAGCGATCGCACTGTCGAACATTGGACGTATCCAGCACAAAATTCGCGAATTAAGGGCGATGGAAAAAACGCTCTCTGATCTGGCGGACCGCTGCCACGGCGACGCGCGACCGGATTGCCCGATTCTGGAAGACCTGTCCGAATTTCACTAATTCACAAACCGATACTGGAGAGAGCAAGAACCGCAGTATATTCTTGTGCGGCAATCGCATTTGTGTGGCCAATCAGTTGAAAGAAGGCAGTGCCCGTTGATGTCTCGATCGTGGGTAACCAACGTGAAGTCCAAATGGGAACACCTTTCTGTTGGCCGTAAAATATTTCTGGCAGCATACGGTTTGGTGGTTGGTTGGGCTGCACTGATTGTGTGGGCCCAGATGCTTGAACCAGCGGAACAAGCGCCCAGTCGAAGTAGGGCAATTGTCGGTGACAAATCACTGGCAGGCGGTCCCATCAATCATTTCATCCGATATCGCAACTCGTACGACAGTTTTCGGAAAAGCGGTCCCAACGCACCAGCATGGCAGCGATATGCAGCGGCGGCGCCTGCGGTTCTCGGGCGTCCAATGGTCGCTATTGTAATCGACGATATGGGACCCGATCAGAAAAATGCGCGGCGGGCGATGAACATGCAAGCGCCGTTGACTTTGGCTTTTTTGCCCTATGCAAACGAGCTCACTCCTATGATTGCACGCGCCCGTGCGAGCGGCCACGAAGTGCTGTTGCACCTGCCGATGGAACCCGAAAATGGTGACGTGCATTTCCCTGGTCCTAACAGCCTAAAGACCGATTTACCGAGCGGTGAATTGAGCAGACGACTAAAATGGAACTTGGACCGTTTCAAAGGGTATGTTGGCATTAACAACCACATGGGAAGCCTCTTCACCGCCGATCAGATGGCAATGGCCCGCGTGATGGATGAACTGAGAGTCCGCGGTCTATTGTTTCTAGACTCGCGTACCACAACAACTTCGGTTGGTCGGCGGGTTGCCATGCAATCTAATGTTCCCTTTGGACGTAGAGATGTTTTCCTCGACAATGATCGCGGGGCGACACAAGTGCTGGATCGACTACACGAAGTTGAAGCCATTGCCCGTAAAAGTGGTTCCGCAATCGCGATCGGCCATCCCCATGATCAGACGTTGGATGCACTGGAAAGGTGGATTGGCGACCTTGAAGGAAAGGGCTTTGTGCTTGCGCCCGTGAGTGCCGTGATTGCGAAAAATAACCGGACAACATCAAGCAAAAATTAAGCGCAGAGCGCTTAAAAAAGAAGGGCGGAGCCATAGTCCCCGCCCTTAAAATTTATAACAACTCAACGTCTATTTGTTGAGGAAATTAAGGGGTAGTCCGGCCACCGGCCAATCCATCGATATTAGCTGTCCAGTCCCCGACAAGGTGATGTAGGCGGTTTTGAGACCGGGCCCGCCAAAACATATGTTGGTGGTGAACAAATCGGGTAACTCAACAAAGTCGACGGCCGAGCCATCGGCTTGAAAGGTGGTTATGCCACCTGGATTAATCAGCGTTGCTACGCACACATTGCCGTTGGCATCAAGCGCAAGAGAATCCAAAAGTTGGCCATTCGGCAGTCCGTAAACCAGATTGCCGGGCAACCAACCCTCTGTTTCCGCCAATTCGCCTTCGCCTGTGATGTCGAAGGAAATGAGTGAGCCGGGAAATGTTTGCGCAACGAAGATGGTTTTCTCGTCCGCAGATAAGCCGACACCGTTCGGTCCGTCCAGACCAAAAACCGCTTCCTTGATCATTGATCCGTCGGTTTTAGCATAGTAAACGCCACCCATATCCCTGCTGCGGTCGCGCATTTTTCCCAAGTCGGAAAACCAAAACCCTCCATTTTTATCGAAAACTATGTCGTTGGGACCGTTCAGGGGAATGCCATTACATTCTGAATATAGAACTTCAAACTCGCCGGATTCCAAATTTACCGCTTCGATCCGTCCCCCTGAGTAATCGTCAGGAATACCATGGGGCACGAGAATGCCGTCTTCTTCCATCCACTGGAAACCGCCATCGTTACAAATGTAACACCGGCCGTCGGGTCCAATTGCGGCGCCATTCGGCCCGCCGCCCAGTTCGGCGATAATCTCGGTACTGCCGTCGGGCTTAACCCGGGTCAGAGTCTGCCGTTCGATTTCGACCAGAATGATGCTGCCGTCATCCATGGCAATGGGGCCTTCCGGAAACCGCAAGCCGGTTGCGATGACCTTAAATTCAGCCGGTCCTGTGCTTTCATCAACTTGTGCCATTGTGTTCTTCCCCTTGTTCGTGCCTGAAGGGAGTTTCAGGCACTCAGCGTTGTCTGGGCAAAAAGGATAGCCGAGACTGGTGCCCAGGGCTAGAGTCACCTGAGCGGTCCGCAATTCCTACTCGGTAAGACGGATGGGCGCTGATTTGAGGTAGAAGCGAATCTGACCGCTTCTTCCGCCGCCCGTACTAAGGCCCGTGCCTTATTTATCGTCTCTTGATACTCAGCTTCAGGGTCACTGTCGGCGACGACGCCGCCGCCCGCTTGAAAATGCATGACCCCGTTTTTAATAACCGCTGAACGCAGAACAATGCAGGTGTCCATGCTGCCATTGGCGGAAAAATAACCGACGGCGCCCGCATAAATCGCTCGTTTGTCGGTTTCCAGTTCGTCGATAATCTCCATAGCGCGAACTTTGGGGGCTCCGCTTACCGTTCCCGCCGGAAAGCCGCCAACCATAGCGTCGATGGCGTCATGGATGGGGTCAATTTTACCTTCGACGTTGGAGACGATGTGCATGACGTGCGAGTAGTTTTCGATCACCATTTGCTCGGTGACAGTTACGGTGCCAATTTTAGCGACCCGGCCGACATCGTTGCGTCCCAAATCAAGTAACATTAAATGCTCGGCAAGTTCTTTCGGATCGGACAGCAAGTCGTCAGCCAGGCGTTGGTCTTCACTGCGGTTGCCGCCACGGGGTCGAGTACCGGCAATCGGCCGGATAGTGACTGTTTCATCCCGCAATCGGACCAAAATTTCTGGGCTTGCACCGACCACTGAAAAATCATCAAAATTCAAAAAATACATAAATGGAGAAGGATTTGTGCGCCGCAGAGCTCGGTAGAGAGCAATAGGCGGCAAACTAAAGGGCAATGAAAATCTTTGCGATGGAACAACCTGGAAAATATCTCCCGCGCGAATATAGGCTTTCGCCGTCCGGACCATCGCGTGATAGCGCTCCCGGGTCATATTCGACTTGGCTTCGGGTAGGTCAGGAAGGACATCTTGGCGGGCGTGTTGAAATGGGATGCTTTGATCGAAGGCTGCAATAGCGCTCTCTATTCGGGCGCAAGCTAAATCATATGCGGATCTGGCATCGATGTTCGGATCAGGCCATGCCGGTGTTACCACGGTTACGACGTCCTTAACTGAGTCAAAGATTGCCATAATGGTCGGGCGCACGAACATGCCGTCGGGCAGGCCAAGTACATCTTCGACCGTATCTGGGATTTTTTCCATGAGCCGAACCATGTCATAGCCCACATAGCCGACGAGGCCCGCCGCCATGGGCGGCAGATGTTCAGGTAAATCAATGCGGGTTTCCGCCACTAATTGACGTAGCGATTGGAGAGTGCCCCCCGGGCAGTGTTTAAAGGCACCGTCCGCATGGTCGGCTCGACGGTTGATCTCCGCGGCATCCCCCTGACAGCGCCAGATGATATCGGGTTTCAAGCCAATGATTGAATATCGGCCGCGTACTTCTCCACCCTCAACCGATTCCAGCAAAAAACTGTATGGGTCCGACCCCGCCAGTTTGAGCATCGCTGACACAGGGGTTTCAAGGTCCGCAACCAATGTTGCCCATAGGACCTGTGCACGGCCTTTGCTATACGCCGCGGCAAAGTCTTCATAGTCTAGGGCTACTGACATGAGAATATTGGGGGAAATCTGTGTCGCATGTCCGAATTCAAGGCATGTCGCCAAAAAAGTTGTCAAGGGCAATCGGGTAAACAGTCACCCCGGTGTCGTTTTCTAACCCGGTCTGATATTGCGCCAGGAGGTCGCCGGGCATCTCATCGGCGATGGAAATTCGCATTTTTGATATCCCCTCCGGATCCATCGCTGGATTGGCCGGGATGATCTCCTCAAGGGCTGCAATGACATAGCTTTTTTCGCTCGGCGTCGGTCCGCTGGTCATGTCACCTGGATTCAATGTGAACAAAGTTGATAGTTGCGCTGTCGTCAGCGCTTTGTCTATATCTTGACCATCGCGAAGCATTTGAGGTGTATAACGTACCCGGTAGCCGAGTTCCTTTGCCCGGCGCACCAAAGCATCAATTTCTTTTGCTTCTGCCATTAAAGTGTCGGCATTGCCGCGCACAATGCGGGCGCGTTCTATTTGCTGCCACAGGGATACGAGTGCTTCCCTTACACTTTCAAGTGGGCGTAATGCTGATGGCAATACGGTGTCAATCCGTAGGACGTAATACTTACCGTCGGCGGTTTCAACGAGGCCGCTATCCATCCCTTCTTCGGTCTTGAAAGCAGAGGTGATAAATTCCGACTCTGAGGGAAGCGCTTCGTCTTTTATGCCGGCTTGATTACGGCCAGTACTGTCAATGGGTCCGAGGGTCGCAAATTTTAAAGGCATCGATTGCGACATTTCTTCAAGCGTTGCGCCACCCCCAAGTTCATCGTCCACGCGGTTGGCGAAATCGTACAAAGCGTCCGTGGCCAGCGAAAGGCGCAATTGCACGGTAAGTTCGCTGATGACTTCATCAAAAGTACGAACGTTGCCAAGTGTAATATTACGCACCCGCAACAAATGCCAACCCAATTCGGTTTGCACGGGCGCACTGGTCCCACCTTCGCTCAAAGAGAATGCTGCGGCGGCAAGCGGTTCGGTAAAAAAATCGGCCGAAGATAATATTCCCAGGTCGCTGTCAGACACGGACAGGTCGGCAATGTCTTTTGCGACTTGGGCAAAATCTGCGCCTTCTTGTAGTCGCTGGTACGCCGACTGCGCGGTTTTCTCATCGCTCACAAGTATCTGATCAACACTGCGTTTTTCGGGAACAACAAATTCGGCGTGGCGGTTTTCATATTCAGCTCGAAGGTCATCTTCATTAACTTGAACTTCATCCATCAAATCTTGAGGCGACAGGGAGAGGTAGCTGATTGTTCGATATTCCGGCGCTGTAAATTCAGCTGCTTTTTCAACATGAAATTTCGTTAACGTGTCTTCGGTCGGCAAGCCTGCCTTTATACCTTCGTAAGGCAGTATTACCAAACGTGCCACCCGGTGCTCGTTCTTATAGCGATATAATTTTTCAACCAGTGCATTCGGTACGAGATCCACTAACTCGATCAAGTTGATCAACTGGGCTTTTCGCAGATCCGACTCCACGGATGTCACAAACTGTTTTTCGCTCATGCCGGCCGCTGCCAGTACTTGTTTCAATCGATAGCGGTCATACTTGCCGAAGGAATCTCTAAACACTGGATTCTTTCGAACTTCGTCGCCAAAACGTTGTTCCGATATAGAAAGCCCTAGATCTTGTGTATGCAGATCCATCAGGATGCGCGTTATTAAAGAACCGAGAACTTGCCGGTCGAGACCAAATGCCCGTGCTTCTGCCGAGGTGATTGGGCTACCTGATTCTTGAAACCGCTGCAATTGGCGTTGAAACGCCTGGGAAAATTGATTAGCGGTAATGTTGATGTTGCCGACTTTTGCGACAGTCGTGTCGCCGCCACCGCGAAATATATCGCCTATTCCCCAGGCAGCGAAACTAACGATCAACAGCGCAAGGAGAGTCTTCACGACCCACGACCCTGTGCCTCTTCTAAGGGCTTCAAGCATGGTTTCTCAGTTTTTCAACAATCAATGTTCAATTCGCCAGTCAGCCAGACTCATAGCTAGCGACCCGCGCGAAATCATAGAAGGCGCCTCGGCTTGCTGCAATATGTATCGCGCGTGCGGAGTCAGTAAAAATTTGTGACTTATCCGTCTCTTAACCGGTAAAATTGTGCGCAGTGCTTGCGTATGATGGCTGCTGGATAGTTTCCGCGACTTTTCGCGCGGAATAGTGTGGCAGACCCCCAAAGAAAAGGTCATTCGATGTCGAAATCCCGTCGTCCCCTGGTTGCTGGAAATTGGAAAATGAACGGCCTGAAGAAAAGCCAGGCTGAAGTCAATAAATTGATCAAAAAGCTAACGAAACAGCACCTTAAGTGCGATCTTTTGCTTTGCCCTCCGGCGACGTTGTTGACGCGGTTCAAGAATGCTGCAAAAGGGAGCCGTTTGCGGCTCGGTGGGCAGGATTGCCATGGGCAGGAAAAGGGGGCCCATACCGGCGATATCAGTGCTCAAATGCTGGCCGATGCCGGCGCGACCTTTGTCATCGTCGGACATTCCGAGCGCCGCGCCGATCATCAAGAAACGGATCGCATTGTACGGGCAAAGGCCGGGGCAGCGAGCGCGGCAGGACTGAAAGTGATCGTCTGTGTAGGGGAAACCGCTGGCGAGAGGCGCCAGAAAAAAACTCTCCGGGTAATCGGACGTCAACTCACCAAATCGATACCCGATAAAAGTAGTTCATCAAGCACGGTGATTGCTTATGAGCCGGTTTGGGCGATTGGGTCGGGTAAGACACCAACCACCAAACAAGTGGCCGAAGTTCATGCGTTTATCCGCCGTAAACTTGTTCAGCGCTTTGGTGACGAAGGCGAGGGGATGCGTATTCTCTATGGTGGCTCGGTTAATCCCGTAAATGCTAGTGAACTCCTGGCAATCGCAAACGTTGATGGCGCCCTGGTAGGGGGGGCAAGCTTAAAAGCAAGCAATTTCTGGGGGATCGCAGCCTCGTATTAGCTTGTGTCTTGGCGAATACCCGTACCTAAACCCATCCCTAAGGGCTGACCAAAACTAAACTCTGCGATATTGCCGTCCGGATCGCTAACGCTGCAATAGTCGCCAATTGGTGGTGGTTCCTGACGGGCCGGCCAGACCAGGCAACCATCAGAATTCGCATTAGCCGCGATTTTATCAACAGCCTCTCGGCTCTCGAGGGTAAACCCGAAATGGCCGAAATCGTTTTCGTGACGAATTTTGCCAGCCCCTCCGCCGATGAGTACAAATACAAAATCTTCACCGCGTCCGGGTTCGGCAAGCCAAACAACTTTAACGCCTGCATCTTCTCGTTCGTGAACGAGTTCCAAGTTGCAGTAATCAGTGTAAAACGAACTGACCGCGCCTATATTTTGCGCGTGAAGCGCAACATGAGTAAGTTTGATGATCATTTATTACTCCAGTGGGCCGGAGGAACGAACTCAGTTGAGGGCCGAATTTGTCAGGTGTCCAATCCTGAGATATTCGCAGGTTCGGCATTTGCAATCGACAAGCCGAGCCCGCTCAGAGCGTCGGAAAAGTAGTCGATATTTCAGTCCGATAATTGGTACTTCAAATCCGCGTTCACCTGGCCTCGTTTGGCCAACTTAACCGTGGAGCTAGAACATTATGATTAGCGCCCTGAACATTACGCTATCCGGACTAAGAGCAGCTGAAACGCGATTGTCCGTGGCGGAACAAATATTGTTAACGCAGGGAGCGCTGGTCATACAGTTAAGGGTGCGCTTGAAACCGGCACAAATGCTCAATCCCCATATTCGCCAATGGCGGTGTCGACGTATTCTGTTCAAGGTGGCGGCGTAGCTGTGGCAGTAAATGAGGTAAATCCCTCTACTTTATCGTTTGCGCACCCCAGCATTCTCTTTCCGACAGGGACGGAAATGTCGCATTCCCAAATGTGTCATTTGCCGAGCAGTTAACAGAAATTAAACTCACAACCATTAGTTACAAAGCCAATGCGCGTGTATTTGCAAGCCAGTCGAAACTTCTCGGGTCTCTGCTGGACAGTATTTCCTGATGGGGAGCAAAGCCATGGGACATAGTAAATTGTTAGAATGTCGAGCGGGCCGAAACATTCAATTGTTTATGAGTGATCGGTCGGGCGTTACCGCTATCGAATACGGGTTAATTTCTTCTCTGATTGCAGCTGCGTTGGTTGTTGGTTTGGCAACTGCCGGGCCTACACTTGCGGGTTTTTTTGAACAAGTTTCTACAGCCATCCAAAATACGCTCACCAATACGTAATCGGCTTTTACTCGATTACGCCCGTATCTCTCAATTCTGCGATTTGGGTGTCCGATAACCCCATCTC
>JAPYRI010000086.1 GCA_029941135.1 Alphaproteobacteria bacterium
GATAAGTGGGGTCATTCTGCTTATGGATAAATCCGTGAAACCTGGAGATGTCATAGCTATCGGCGATCAGTTTGGATGGATCAATTCTCTGGGCGCCCGTTATGTTTCATTGATCACCCGTGATGGCACCGAACACTTGATACCAAACGAGGATTTGATCAGTCAGCGGGTGGAGAACTGGTCCCACAGTCATCATCTGGTCAGACTGAAGGTGTCGTTTGGTGTCGCCTATGACAGTGATATTCGTAAAACCCTTAAAGTCGCGGAAGCTGCAGTCGTGGATATTGACCGTGTCCTAAAGGAGCCAGAGCCCAAAGGGCGAATGATCGGCTTTGGCGATAGTGCCATTGACTTGGAATTGCGAGTTTGGATCGAGGACCCCCGGAACGGCGTTGCCAACGTGAAAAGCGAGGTATTGCTCAACATATTGGATGCACTGCGCGACAATTCGATCGAGATTCCGTTTCCCCGTCGGGATGTTGTTATTAAGGCCAAAGACGTACTGCCGGTGCGAATGGTCGATGGCCCACCTGGGACCAGCACTTAAAAAGTTCAACCCGTATGTGCAGATTAAAAGTGTATCAAGAAACGCTGCGTTCGTGTCCCTCCCAATAAGGTTTGCGTATATCCTTTTTGAGAACTTTGCCAACCGGACTGCGCGGTAGTTCGTCCCAAAATTCGACTGTTTTTGGTGCTTTGACGGACCCGAGCTTACCTTTGCAAAGCGCTATAATCTCATCTTCATCGGTGCTGAAGCCCGGTTTTAATTCGATCACAGCTTTAACTGCTTCGCCCCACTTTTCGTCGGGTACCTCGATCACGGCGCAATCTTGCACGGCGTTATGAGTCCAAATTACTTGCTCAATCTCAGACGGGTAGACGTTGAAGCCACCAGTGATGATCGTGTCTTTCTTGCGATCGCCACTCGGCTTTCGTCTCTGAGCCCTGCCGCCAGTAGTCCACCGGCGACACGGTGGCTCAAGGTTTGAATTTCGCGATAACTCCAACTTAGATTTCCATCGACCAGACAGGCACGCTCCGGATAGCGACCGGCGCCGCGGTCAAAATAATCGATCAAACGCATACATGGCTTCCTTGTTAAATATCTTCGAACGACCCGCTACGGCCTTTGCCCGAGGCAAACCTTTGCGCTCCGGCTTGGGCGCCCGCACGCAACGGTGCGTCACCTTCACGCGCCTCGTTACGCAACGCCGCCATAAGGTCCATATCGGCTTGGCGATAGGCTGACAAGCGGTCGGCTTTCATACACATCTCGGGGAACCGCGATATTTCTAGGGCGAGTTCTTGCGCGGCTTTGAGCGCCGTTCCTTTGGGGACGATACGATTTGCGAGACCCCACAACAGGGCTTCATCGGCTTCCACAGGGCGGCCGGTAAGGATCATGTCCAAGGCCCGTCCTTGGCCTACGATGCGCGGCAATCGTACCGTACCACCATCAATGAGTGGTACGCCCCAGCGCCGGCAAAAGACACCGAACACCGCATTTTCATCCACAACCCGCATGTCGCACCACAGGGCAAGTTCGAGACCCCCGGCAACTGCAAAGCCGTCTACGGCTGCGATAACCGGCTTCGATAACAGCATGCGACTTGGCCCCATCGCGCCTTCGTCTTCGGGGTCCAATTTGACTTCGCCGCTGGACCCAAAGGCCTTCAGATCGTAGCCGGCACAAAATGTCCCGCCAGCACCGGCAAAAACCGCAACTTTCTGAGCCTCATCCTGATCGAAGGCCTGAAATGCCTCCAACAAAAGACCTGCGGTTTCGGGATCAACGGCATTTTTGATATTTGCCCGATTGATAATGACCGTCGTTATCGGGCCATTTCGCTCGACGAGAACTTTCATGATCTTCTCCTTAATCAGCGCTCTGGAAACGCTGCCATTGTGTCCGACGATCAGAGACGGTGCCATCCTAATATTTATGGGATTTGAGCGCCTTAGTTTTCGGTGTGGCTGCGGTCGGTGAACTTATCGAAATGTATGTTTTTAGAATGAGTTCCCGCCTCTTTAAGTATGGGCAACGCGGCATCAATCATAGCTGGCGGGCCGCACAGGTAAGCATGGCATTTGCCAAGTTCGAGACCGCTTTGTTTGGCGATCCATTCGGTCACCATGCCCCTGTCGCCTCGCCATTCACTCGTTTCCGCCTCATCAGATAAAATTGGAGAAAATGCAAATTTACCGGTCCACTTGCTTTCAACCGCGGATATTTCTTCTAAGGCGTACAAATCTCCCTGGGTGCGCGCTCCAAAAAGGTAAACGACTTGGCGCGGAATTTTATCTTGTATGGCCTTCTCGAGGATTGCTTTTATGGGTGCCATGCCGCTCCCACCGGCAATACACAAGATGGGCGCATCTGAATGCCGCAACCAGAAAACACCATGGGGTCCATCAATCACCACGGATGCCCCTAAGACGTTGCCACTTTCCAGCCAGGCCGACACTTCTCCTCCCGGTATGAGACGAATATGAAAGACCAGGCCGCGGGTGCCGCCGACTGAAGGAGCCTCAGCAAATGAATAAGATCGGCCGTCCACGACCCCCGGCACGCGCAAGTTTGCATATTGTCCGGCGAGATAGTCCATGGTTTCATCAAGGGTGATGCCGAGTTCATAAATATCGTGAGTCAGATTACGGACACTCGATATCGTGCCATTGGTTGTGACCACGGTAAGAGGCGCAACGCCGTCTTCCACTGACTCAACCCGCAGCTTCAGATCACTTCTGGCAAGCGATTGGCAGGCCAATATGTAGCCATCCTTGATTTCGTCCATTTCCAATACGTAGGCGAAATCGGTGAGCGCCTTGATCTTGCCTTCTACGAGGCGGGTCTTGCAGGAAGTACAGCTTCCCACTTGGCACTCAAACGGGTAGGGAAGGCCCGCTTTCAAAGCGGCCATCAGTATGGTCTCTTTAGCGCCCACAGTGATATTGGCGCCGAAGGGTTCCACTTGGAGCGTGTGAGTTTTAGGTGATTTGCCGAAAAGACGCTTGAGCATTGATTTCCGAGGATTAAATCTGACGCCTATGTATTCGCGGTTAAATCACGCCGGTTCAAGCAGCTCGCATAGTAAAAACCGCCCGAAGGCGGTCTTTATTGAATTCCCGGTAATATTATTCCGCAGCCTGGGCAGCCTCTGGATGTTCAGCGAAGTAACGCTTTGCCGATTCTTCCAGTAACGGAAGACCACTGGCGGCATTTTGCCTTGCGGCGATTTCGCGCTCAACCGGAGTTGCATGATCTTCATCCCAATCCAACAGCTTAGGCGCCAGCAGTTTGAACCACAACGCTGGAATATAGGCGCACAAGGACGTGCCTAAATAACTGGTCGGCGTTGTCGGCATGTTGGGAAAGGCCTTCAAATCCTGGTAAGGCACTGTACCATCAGCATGGTGATGAGAGTGGCGTGGTAGGTTGAACAAAGCAAGGGCGCTAATGCGTGAATTTGAATTCCACGAGTGTGCTGGACGCACGGGGGTGCCGGGCTCGCGTACCAAACCGTAGTGGCCCATAAAATTGAAAGTCTCAAGCGTGAGCTTACTCCACACGCATGCCAATAAATAACAACCGATGGCAAACAAGCCGCCCGCCAAAAACACGAGGCTCAGCATGATAACGGCGCGAAAATTAGCCCGCAGTAACTGGTTGCGCCAGTTAAAGACTGATTTTCCCGTTTTGGCTAAGCGCGCTTTCTCAACCCCCCAGCCATGAACCCATTGCTGCCACGTGCGCAAGGTCGTGTACGTATAGAAATTTTCGCCACGGATGGCGGTTGAGGGGTCTTCAGGAGTGGCGATGGTGTGGTGGTGGCCGTACACATGCTCGGTGGCAAAATTCATTCCGCACGACAAGCCGAACAGCCAGCGACCAGTGAACATCGATTTGGGGTCCCATGTGCGCCCCGTCATCTCATGGCCGACAATCACGCCTTGCATGGCGAGATTGAGACCGATACCGAGACTCGCGCCAAAATAGTCAAGAAGGATGCTGGTTTCGCGCGCCGCCAATGCGTCATAGCCTGTGATCGACTGTACCAGTACACCAAAACCAAGCAAGTCGTTGTCGCTTGCGGCCCAAATGTACGCGAACAAACCAAGAGCTAATATGGGGAGAACGAGGTGCAGCAATAAATCGTTGATTGCCGGATGGTGGTATTCTGGCTCGCTTAGGTCATCTCCTGAGATCAGATCGCCGCCGACCCAGACAAACATGGCAGTAAAAATACCCAGCCACATCCAGTGGCCACCCATCACGAAGCCTGCGGCGGTAATCGCGATCAGTAAATAACTGGCTGAAAACCTCAAATACTTGAACATCGATCAGGTTCCTCCAGAGGACACCTTCCAAACGCTGAGCGAAATAGACTGTACGCCGGTCGTCAAAACCTGTCAAAATTCATGTTAGTTTGCCCGGTCCCGGCTTGTGTAATGACCGCCTTGGGCGCGCTCAAGAACTTGATCGAGTAATGGATGCCGAACGGGTTCATCAGTATCGTCTGGCTCCAGGTTACGTTCGGCTACATATGTTGTCGAAACCGTGTCATGCACCAGAACATGATACCAGGGCCTGTCCTTGGGTGATCGGGTTTTAGAGTGTTGTTCGTACCACTCTTCGGTACCCGCGAATGCAGGGTCCACGTCATAGATCACGCCCCGGTAGTCAAACAACCGGTGATGAACAATTTGTCCAATTGAAAACGCTGCGACCTGTCGCTCAGGTTTCCCATTACTCATGAAAAGAAGAGTAGCACAGGAAAAGGGGTGGCGTGTCCGCGCGTTTGTGCCTGCGTTCAGAGATTAGAGTTTTTGGTGGCTGCCGTCGCAGGTGGGTTTGTTGCCGCTCCCCTTGCAGCCGCAAAAGAAAATTGTGGTGCTTTCAGACGCGTCAAACTTTAGCGGCGTGAAATCAGTTGTCTTGTGGGAACCGTCGCAGAACGGTTGGCTTTGACTTTGTCCACAGGCACACCAGAAGTAGCTCTTGCCTGCTTCCACATCGACTGCATAAGGTGCTTTTTGGGCAACAACGGGATCTGACATTTGATGTCTCCTATGTAGGGTTTGGCAGCTTAAAACTATAGGATCGCTTTCTCGCTAGCATAATTCCCAGCTTAGAACAGGACTGTTGAATTGAGCGCGACAATCAGTGCGTTGCCAACATGTTATATATGATATTTCTATGACCTGTACGATCCGCGCTTTTTTTGATGATTGCTGCATTTAGGGAACAAAATGTTTTACGAGACCAAAGATCATCATGGACTTCCTCATGATCCCTTTAAAAGCTGTCTGGTGCCGCGCTTAATTGGGTGGATATCGACACTCAGTCCAGACGGAATTGTGAACCTAGCACCCTATAGTTTTTTTCAAGGCATTGGTTCTGAACCACCGATGGTGATGTTTGCTTCTCTCGGTGACCAGCCTCACGGCCCTAAGGATACGGTCACCAACATCGAGGCTACCGGCGAGTTTGTCTGCAACATGGCGACCTGGGATTTGCGCGACCAAATGAACATAAGCTGCGCTGCCGTACCCGCCGAGGTGGATGAGATGGAAATCGCCGGGTTGGAGAAAGAACCTTCGGTTTTGGTTAAACCGCCGCGGGTGAAAGCGTCGCCCATTCACATGGAATGCAAGCATTATCAAACCATCCATCTGCCCAGCAACAAGCCGAATTACAAACAAAAATTAGTCCTCGGTTATGTGATTGGCATCCACATCAGGGACGAAGTCCTGACAGACGGTATTGTCGATATTACCAAAGTACGGCCTATCGCCCGCATGGGGTATATGGATTACGCGGTAGTGAATGACGTGTTCACTATGTTCCGCCCGTCCGCCGAAGATGTCATGATCAAGGGAGAAGCCGAGTAGCGGAAAGTTCTTCTCGATGCGATGCCTGTGCTAGATTGCGATCGCCGGTAAATGGGCCGGTTCTTGCAAGTCGATGCCGAGTGAATGCGTCTATCAAATATTCTGATTTTTGTCATATCCATACTGTTGGTGTTCGCGGGCGCAGAGATTTTTTTGCGTAAATTCGACATCTCCTATCCCGAATTTAATCAACTTGATGCCAAGTACGGCTGGGCCCCACGCCCTGGAGTTGAGGGTTGGTATGCCTTCGAGGGGCGGACTCATTTTGCCGTAAACCAGGATGGATTTCGGGACATTGATCATCCGTCAGGTAAAATTCAAGGCGTGTTCCGCATCGCTGTTTTGGGGGACTCGTTTACCGAAGGCCGTGAAGTGTCCCTCGATCAGACGTTCTGGAAGGTGGCGGAAGCAAATATGAGGACCTGCATGCCCGCCGGCCACAAACGTGTAGAAGTGCTAGGTTTCGGAGTCAACGGCTATGGGACGGCGCAAGAGCTGATGGTCTTGCGGGAAAAAGTCTGGAAGTACGCGCCGGATGTTGTCGTGCTTGCGTTCTTTACCGGGAACGATGTGGTCAACAATGAAGCTGAATTGGATCAGCATCCGGACCGCAGCTATTACCATCTCGAGAACGGCTTGCTCGTGTTTGATGACAGCCGCCAGCGTTCGGTGAATTTTGCCATTCGAAAAAAATCGAACGATCGAAAACATAGAATCTACAACGCGTTACGTAGTGTTCAGGTTCTCCGTCAGGGATACCGCAGCATTAGATCGGCAATAAAATACCGCAATACGCCCTTGATTGAGCAATTGAATGCGGGGCTTCAGACCGACCTCTACAAAGAAGCAAACGGCGTCTGGGCACGGGCCTGGGAGGTGACCGAAGCACTGGTCCGCCAAATTGCCTTGGAAGTGGAGGAGGGTGGCGCAGAGTTCTGGGTGTTGACCCTCAGCAACCCGATACAAATATATCCCGACAGTAAGGTGAGACAACAATTCTCAGATCATCTCGGAGTCTCTGATCTTGAGTACCCAGACCGTCGCTTGGCGGAACTGGCGAAGGCGAACAGTATGCGCCTGATCAGACTCGCGGAGCCCTTGCGCGTAACAGCCGAGCAATTGGGCCAAGGCCTGCATGGATCGGCAAGATTTGCTGGCGGCCATTGGAATGCGCTCGGCCATCGCGCTGCCGGTAAAATTCTGGCCGCGGAAATGTGCGCCGCATACGACTAGCGTTTTTACCAAGGACATTTTGACGTTTCCGGAAAACTCTCGCGGCCCAAAGACTGGTTGCATATAAGTACCGCTCTTTGTGGCGCGCTCATCAATCTAAAGGAGACAAACGAGCATGATCGGACTGACCGGATTTGGCGCTTATATTCCGCGTCTTCGGCTGACAGCGAAAGGATTGTTCCCCGTAGGAATGCGTTTGCTAATTGCAGGGGTCGCGGTATTCGCCGCGGCCCTTTTGCTTGGGCCACCGTTGGCGGGCGCAAACACTCTTCTGCGCCGGGGTAACGGCGCCGAACCCCAATCCCTCGATATTCATGCCGTTCAAGGCGTGCCCGAGGCCCATATTTTACGAGACCTGTACGAAGGTTTGGTCGCCGAGGCGGCCGACGGCACCCATATTCCAGGGGCGGCAAGCAGTTGGAAAATCAGTAATGATGGCGCCGTCTACACGTTTCGTTTGCGCGACACTGGTAAATGGTCGAATGGCGATCAGGTTACAGCGCACGATTTTGTTTTCGCATTTCGGCGTGGCATGACCCCGGCAACAGCCAGTCCTTATGCTTTTCTCCTGTACCCAGTCAAAAACGCGCAAGTCATTACCAGTGGAGCAGTGACAGCAGATGAGCTGGGTATCCGCGCGATCGACGATCTCACACTTGAAATTACTTTGGAACGCCCAACGCCTTATTTTCTTGGGCTACTCACGCATTATTTTGCCTATCCCCTTCATAGGGCGAGCGTTAAAAACGGTGCACGCGGGTGGACACGGCCCGGGAAACTGGTGACCAACGGGGCCTATATTTTAACTGAGTGGGTGCCCCAGTCCCACATTACACTCGCTAAGAATGCCCACTATCATGGCGTTGGGAATGTCGCCATCGATGTCATCCGATATGTGCCCACGGAAGACGCGAGTGCCGAACTAAAGCGCTACCGGGCGGGCGAGTTGGACATGACGGCGACCGTGCCCTTGGAAAGTTATCAGTGGGTTGTGAAAAACTTAGCCGCCGAACTGCGAAAATCACCATCTCTTGGAGTGTACTATTACGCCCTTAATACCGCACTGCCGAAGTTTGCCGATCCACGCGTGCGGAAAGCCCTAGCGATGGCCATTCACCGGGAAATAATTACCAAAAAGATCACGCGCGCGGGCGAAACGCCGGCTTATGGGTGGGTGCCACCTGGGACACTGAATTACAAATTGCCGGCACGTGTATCTTGGGCGGCATTAGATCGGGCGGAGAGATTAATCGAATCGAAACACCTTATGGCTGAGGCAGGACATGGCCCGGACCATCCGTTTCAGATTGAACTGCTGTACAATACTTCTGAAGGGCATAAGAAGCTCGCCATCGCTATTGCAGCTATGTGGAAGGCCATCGGCGTTAAAGTCACGTTGCGCAACGAGGAGTGGAAAGTCTATCTGGCCTCGCGAAACCAGGGAGATTTCGAAGTTTCGCGTGCCGGTTGGATCGGTGACTACAATGATCCATATACCTTTCTTGAAATATTACGGGGTGACGCCGGGCTGATCAACGCAACCGGGTACGCAAACGGGGAATATGACCGTCTGCTCAATCTAAGTGCTAATGAACGAGACCCCACGCAGAGGGCAGAACTCATGCGTCAAGCAGAGCAGAAAATACTCAATGATTTACCGGTAATTCCGATTTATTTTTACGTGAGCCGTGCTCTAGTTAAATCTTATTTGCGTGGTTGGCGGCCCAATATCATGGGGGTTCATCCCAGCCGTTGGATGCAGCTCGTCACTGAGTCAAAGTAGGGAATAGAGCATGCAACGGGGGTCTCATCATGAAGCCTGGTCCTCTCGCTTTGCGTTTTTGTTGGCCGCCGTCGGCAGTGCAGTTGGCCTTGGAAACATATGGAAATTTCCTTATGTGACCGGCGTGAACGGGGGTGGCGCCTTCGTTTTGGTTTATGTCGCTTGCGTCATTCTAGTGGTCATTCCAATCTTGATCGGGGAACTACTGATCGGGCGCCGGGGTGGCGAAAGTCCAGCGAACAGCATGGCGGCACTGGCCAAAGACGAAAATAGACACTCTTCTTGGGAAATACTTGGCTGGCTTGGCATTATTGCCGCCTTCCTGATCCTCACTTTTTACAGTGTGATTGCCGGTTGGTCACTGGCATACGTGTTGGAGACAGCAAAGGGTTCGTTCGAAAATATTGATGCGACTGGTTCGCGCGAGATTTTTGATGGTCTGCTTGCGGACCCGCTCAGTCTCGGCCTCTGGCACGGCTTGTTCATGGGAATAACGATGTTCGTTGTTTCGCGCGGCGTCAAAAAGGGACTTGAGCGCGCGGTCACCGTCATGTTGCCGTCATTGTTTGTCATACTATTGGTATTGGTCGGGTATGCAGCGATTGCGGGTGAGTTCAAACGGGCTTTCGATTTTTTGTTCACAACAGACTTCTCAAAGATCGATGCCAACGTGATTCTGATTGCCGTCGGCCAAGCTTTTTTTTCGGTAAGTGTGGGTATAGGCGCCTTGATGACATACGGCGCTTATTTGCCCAGGGACGTATCTATCCCCAAAATGAGTTGTGTGATTGCCGCGGCTGACACATTGGTTGCGGTTTTGGCGGGACTGGCCATTTTTCCGATTGTGTTCGCCTACGGCCTGGAGCCGGGTGAGGGGCCAGGTCTTATATTTGTAACGTTGCCGATTGCGTTCGGTCAAATGCCTGGCGGCACCTTCATCGGCACGTTGTTTTTTGTGTTGCTGGCGTTTGCCGCACTCACGTCTTCTATTTCATTGCTGGAGCCGACAGTGTCCCGCCTGGTGGAGCAGCGGGACTGGAAACGCGTCCCTGTAACAATATGCGCCGGTGTTGCCGCATGGCTGGTGGGTTTAGGATCTGTATTTTCGTTCAATAATTGGGCCGACTTTACGCCGTTAGGAATTTTTCCTACATTCGCCAACAAGACAGTTTTCGATCTCTTAGATTATCTGGCTACCAACATCCTATTGCCCCTCGGTGGGATGCTAATCGCCATATTTGCCGGGTGGCTGATGGCAAAGAAATCAACGCTCGATGAACTCGGGCTCACGGACGGCCCGGTCTACCGTGTATGGCGGTTTCTAGTGCGTTTTGTGTCGCCGGTGGCAGTTGGGTTGGTTTTTCTGTTCAACTTGGCCTAGCGGGCGGCAAATGGATCAGCGCGGCAGGGCCAGCCAGTGTTCCATGATCCGGTTAACTTCATCCGGTGCTTCCTGCTGAACCCAGTGGGATACGTCAGGCAAAAAGTGAATGGTCAGGTCATCGACAAAATCGCCCGTGTCTTCGGTCATATACTTCTCAATGAATGCGTCCTGCTCTCCCCAGACCATCAGTGTCGGTATTTTGATGCGCGGCCAGCCCAAACGGTACTGGCGCCATGAACTACCACCCCTTATGAGGCCACGATAATAATTGATCATCGCAGTCGCAGCTCCCGGACGGAGGACATTTTCCCGGTAGACGTCGGTTACATCCTTGGGAAATTTACTTTTATCGACTGCTGTGTCGACAAATACGTTCTTGATCATCACCGCGCCACGGGCGGTCAATCCTGCTTCGGGTAAAAGGGGTAACTGAAAGAAAAAGACGTACCATGACTTGAAAATCTGTGGCCAGGTGAACAGCTTTTTCTGGGCGACTCCGGGGTGGGGCACGTTCATGATAATGAGGCGTTCCAGGGGACGAATTTCACGCACCGCAAAATTCCAAGCTATGAGTGCTCCCCAATCGTGACCAACTAAGGTGACTGATTTCAGCCCCGACGCATCGATGAGAGCCGCGACATCGTCCATCAGACGCTCAATAACGTAATTTTGGACACCCTTCGGCCGACTTGTATTGCCATAACCTCGGAGGTTCGGCGCCCAAACTTGGTAGCCGAGTTTTGCTAAAAATGTGAGCTGATAACGCCAGGAGTAATTTGATTCTGGGAAACCATGCAATAGCAAAGCTAATCGGTCACCGGACCCACAGGTTGCGATTTCAAAGTTGATATGCTCAGTTCTGACGAATTTTATCTCGTAGCGCAATTCACTCATACTTCTCCCCCGTATCCCAGGGTTTGTCCTAGCACTGGGCCCGCTCAGCTGCAACTTAAGAACAGCATTGGTTGCGCTGCATTTGACGCGAGTTTATGACTTCTGTGTTCAGCGCGCAGAACATAATGTTGGCGCAATTTGGAGAGGATTTGATTGACAATGGCTCGAACGCGACGCGACAAAAGCGACACCAAGGAAAAGATCGTTGATGTAGCTATTGAATTATTTACCGAACGTGGTTTCAGCAGTGTTAGCAC
>JAPYRI010000087.1 GCA_029941135.1 Alphaproteobacteria bacterium
CTTTCAGGGTCCGCTGCTCCAACGCGATGATTTGCCGACTCATCTGGCGGCCAAAATGTATGACTGGGTTTGGAGGCATTGCGTCACCGCATTGTTAAAAATTTCAATGTGGAACATTCGGAAATTGACGGTACGATCAAGGAAACTGTCGATGAACTTCAGGCGGGCGTTATCGCGGCCGCATACTCTCCCTCGCCCGCAGAAGAATTGGTGGATAGTTTACTCACCGAAAATCGGCAAACCCCAGCATTTCTGGTCATGACCTTGCGGCAAGGAGGAATTAACCTGTTTGAGATCGCGTTCGCAAAGCGCATTGGTTTACGCAACAACCTGATTAGGGAACTTCTTTCCCACCGGGACGCCGAGGGCACTACCATCGCCTGCCGGTCGGCTGACATGGATTTAGAAAACTTTCACACGTTGTATCAATTCATTGGGGATGCCCTAAACCGTGATATTTCCCTTGGCGAAGTGGAAGAACGGGTGATCGGCGACATGTTCCGCTATACAAGCTGCGAATCGGCACAGATCCTAATGCGTCAGGCGCTTAGGGAACGAGCTGCAACGATTATCCCGCTACGTCAGGACGCAAAAATCATTCCCGCCAAAAAATCGGTTCCTGACCTGCCCTTCTTTCTTGGGCTTGAATCACTTCCCCTGCGAAGAAGACGATATTTCCCTGAAGTACAAAGGGGCGAATGTTTGCGCTAGGTTTGCTAGACTGGTCGCTCGCTCGATAAAAAAAGTCGGAAAATCATGGTCCAAGATTTCTCGTCCGCCGGGGAGATGGTTGATCCCTTCGGCCGCACAATCACCTATCTACGCGCATCGGTAACCGACCGATGTGATTTTCGCTGTGTCTATTGTATGGCGGAAAATATGAGTTTTTTGCCCAAGACGGAAGTGCTCAGCCTTGAAGAATTGGACCGGTTGTGCTCGGCCTTTATCAGTCGAGGAGTGACAAAACTACGTCTTACAGGCGGCGAGCCATTGGTCCGCCGGGATATAATGCAATTGGTCCACAGTTTGAGCCGGCATCTCGAATCCGGCGCGCTTAAGGAACTGACATTAACCACCAATGGCAGCCAATTGGCCAAGTACGCGGAAGACTTATACGCGTGCGGTGTTCGGCGACTGAACGTCTCGCTGGACACCCTGGATCCGGAGAAGTTCCGCACGATCACACGCCGCGGCGACCTTAATACTGTGTTAGAGGGAATTGACGCCGCCCGCCGGGCTGGCCTCAAAATTAAAATCAATACCGTCGCCTTGAAAGACTTCAATGATCGCGAGCTAAGTTCAATGATCGGGTGGTGTGGCGAACGTGGATTGGCCATTACCTTTATCGAAACCATGCCCTTGGGCGAGATTACCGAGGATCGGACGGATCAGTATGTGTCTTTGTCGGGGGTCCGAGAAAAATTGATGGCCGATTGGACATTGGAAGATAGCGACTATCGCACCGGAGGCCCTGCCACTTATGTGCGGGTCAAAGAGACCGGCAATCGTGTCGGCTTTATCACTCCACTCAGTCACAATTTCTGCAGTACTTGCAATCGTGTGCGGATCACTTGTACCGGCACATTGTATATGTGTTTGGGTCATGACGATGCGGTGGACCTGCGGGCACCATTGCGCGCCAGTGACGACGACGCGCTACTGCAGGAGGCGATCGACCGGGCCATCGCCCACAAACCCCAGCGTCATGACTTTGTCATCGCCCCCGGAGGCGCTCGACCGGCAGTCGCGCGCCATATGAGCGTTACCGGCGGTTGACGGCCAATATACCGCCGCCTCAAATGAGCTGACTAAACTCCCGTCCGATGCTGGTGACCAGCGTAACGGGTGCTGTATACTCGCGCCCGAATTAGACATGATAGTTCGGGCCGAGAACTGGGCTGAGAACTGGATGTGTCCAGTGCCAAGGTGTACGAGCCTGATGAAATTTAGAAAAATTGCATTTGTCGCTGCCGAGCATTCGGAAGCGCAAAATGGGTTAAAGAACTTGGTTCACAAGTACGGCCAAGTCGAAATCGAAAAGGCCGATGTTATCGTTGCCTTGGGCGGCGATGGTTTCATGCTGAGCACAATGCATCAGTGCGCCAAATTGGGCGTGCCCTTATATGGCATGAACAAAGGGACTGTCGGTTTTTTAATGAACGACTACAACGAAATCGATTTGACGGATCGACTGGTCAATGCCGAACCCGCTAACTTTCATCCTTTACGAATGCTGGCTATTCGGGCGGACGGCACCACCGAAGAAGCCATAGCATTCAATGAGGTTTCCGTGCTTAGAGAAACCCGTCAAGCGGCCAAAATCCAAATCTCGGTGGACGGACGAGTGCGCCTGAAAGAACTCATATGCGATGGTGTGATGGTTGCCACCGCAGCCGGTAGTACAGCGTATAATTTATCGGCCCATGGACCAATTTTGCCCATCGACTCGCGCTTATTGGCGTTAACCCCAATCAGTGTCTTTCGGCCCCGCCGGTGGCGTGGTGCTTTGTTGCCGCACAAAGCCGAAGTGCGATTGCAAATGATCGAAGCCGATAAACGGCCTACCAGTGCGGTGGCCGACCATACCGAGGTGCGAAATGTCGTCGATGTGCGCATCCACGAAGACCGTAAAATGAATATGGCATGCCTGTTCGATCCCGAGCACAGCCTAGAAGAACGTATACTTCTGGAACAGTTCATCGGCTGACCACAGCGGAACAAGACGGACAACATTCCCATGACGACAATCTCTTGTGATTTCCTGATTATCGGCGGCGGCATTGCCGGAGCATCGATAGGCTACGAGCTTTCGCAACACGGCAATGTGATCATCCTCGAACGGGAAAGCCGGCCCGACTACCATTCTTCGGGACGCTCATCCGCCACCTTTGTCGGAACCTATGGCAACGACGTCGTGCGCGCGTTGAATGCAGGGACCTTTCCTTTCCTCGAAGAACCGCCGGATGGATTTGCCGACCGGCCGCTGTTGAGCGACAGGGGTTGCCTTCATGTGGCCAGCGTCGAACAACTTCCATTGCTGGAACAATTGTTGGAAACCATGGGCAAATTGTCGGACACCCTACGGCGTTTGGATCCTGTGGACATATTCGAACTGGTCCCCATCATGGACCCTGATGTCATTGCTGGCGCGGTATTAGAGCCGGACGCCATGGACTTGGATGTAAATGCCCTTCATCAAGGTTTTTTGAGGGGATGCGCCGACCGTGGGGGCAGTCTGCAGCTGAACGCCGAAGTCATGACTTTGGCCCGGCGGGATGGGGTTTGGCGGGCGGAAACATCCGCTGGCACCTACACCGCGCCGGTGGTTGTCAATGCCGCCGGGGCCTGGACAGATTCTGTTGCCCGACTGGCCAGCATTCCACCACTGGGAATGATCCCAAAGCGGCGCACGGTATTCACCTATCAGCCACCTCGAGAAATTGACTGCAGTTCTTGGCCTTTAGTTCTGGATGCTGAAGAACAATTTTACTTTAAGCCCAGTGGCGGCTTTCTTTTGGTGACGCCTGCCGACGAAACGCCCTGTGAACCTTCTGATGTGCAGCCCGAGGAAATCGACATTGCCATCGCCGTCGATCGTTTCCAAAGCCATACTTGCTTAAGTATCGATCGGATTGAGTACAAATGGGCGGGCTTGCGCACGTTCTCCCCTGACATGACACCGGTGGTAGGTATGGATGATCGAGCAGAGGGACTTTTCTGGTTGGCGGGACAGGGCGGCTACGGGTTTCAGACCTCATACGCCATGGCGCGTGCGGCATCTGGTTTATTGACCAATGACAAAGTGCCGGCTGATTTGATTAAGCTGGGTGTGGATCGCAATCGCCTGTCACCAAATCGGTTTTGCACATAGCCTCTGGTATTCGTGAAATGAATTGTTTACTAATTTCTGATTAACTTTAAAGACTTGGAGAATATATCTAAGCTGCGAAAATAGCGTAATACTTATGCGCTCTTTTGTCTTTCAACGAGATCTTCGAATGTCTGACGACGACGTTGCCTTCTTCACACCAACCAACCGGCTTAAAATGAAAGTCGGTGGCGGTGATGAACCGATGAAGATCGATCCAAACGCTATCAAGTGTGCCGAGCTGGCGCTGCAAAATCTTGCCTGCGAATTCGACGATTGACTTGAGGAAAATCTTGAAGAATTACGGCGAGCTTTCGCCATTCTTAAAGCCGAGGGCGGTGACACCGAAAAGAATAGAGAGATATTTTATGCCGCCGCTCACGATCTGAAGGGCTTGGGCTCAACTCTCGAGTATCCTCTCGTCACTCGAATCAGCGGGTCATTGTCACGGCTGGTGGAACGAACGGAAGAACCACTGAAACAGTACATGCCAACAGTCGTCAGTCATGTAAATGCACTGATCGCAGTAGTGAGCCAAGCGGTTCAAGATGCCGGCGACCCGATCGGTATGCAATTGGCGGAAGAACTTGAAGAGTTGGTCAGCAAAGAGTTGAGTAATTAGTTGCGCTCTAAAGCCGATTGCCCCACCGTGCGCAGCACTAAATATTTAGCTGCCGAGCCGCAATGCTACTTTGGTTTTTGAATTTATTTGGGACCGCTATATTTTTCGGGGAACTCCTGCTTGACGATACCGCCAGACGCCGACCAGGCGTGGCAGCTGTTAATTAGGAACTTCCACACCCGCCCTCAATTGCGATCACCGCCACCCTCCTTTTCCCGTAACTCGCGCGCTTTAGCGCTGCCGATGGTTTGGTAGGCAACTGTTGCCAGCACCCTTAGTATTTCCATCTGATGGGTACAGCCCTTTATACCGCCCACTTTCTGGCGTATCGCCCGGGCCCACCCCGCTCCTATGCGTAATCCAATGATGTCTTTGTAATTGCCGACTATTTCACCGCAGGCGCTGTAGGGGCTGCCATCGGTCACGGCCTCCACATCTTTAATGACGAAGTCGCCATCCATAGTCAGACGTATCCACATGTCGTGGTATTCTCATAAGGCTGCAATTGGCCACGCTAATTGTTTTCGTAGCCGTATGATTTGTTATCTTCCAAGTGACCTTCAATGTCCCACAATCCATCGTCGCGGCGATAACCTTTGCAGTCGATGGTTCGGGTATGAAAGTGCTCACGCGGCTGGGGGGACGATAAAGGCATGAATATCTCACTGACTGGATTATCTGAATAATGTGTATGACGGCGTAGATATAGACCAGGATCCCGATAAATTGAAATTGCCGTAGCTCAAAGGGACTTATTGTTTCGCTGGTCAACAAACCCACCCCACGCTATGAAGGTCGGCAACGGCCGGCCTAGCTCGTTGCTTGTGGCTTGTGACTTGCCAGGCATTCCCAAAGCCTCGACAAATCGCCATGCGACCGACCACAAGGATTGAAAAATCATGCTCAAGGTAGTGCGCGCAAAATTCCACGGCATTCGGGTGACCGATGCCGACCTGAACTATCACGGCTCCATTACCTTGGATCCCGAGCACTGTGACATGGTGGGCATCTATCCTATGGAATACGTGGATGTTTGGAATAAGAACAGTGGCGCGCGCATTTCCACCTACGTCATTACCGGCAAAGCCGGGTCCCGGTGCTGTGTCTTAAATGGTGCCGCCTCGCGCACGTGCCAAGTGGGCGATGAGTTGATTGTGTGCGCGTCAGAATATTGCGAGACCGGTAGACTGTATGACCTCAAGCCTCGCATCCTCACTTTCCTACCCGACAACCACGTAGACCAAGTGCTTCAGTACGATGTGTATAAGAGTGAGCAGCGAGCCTATGATTTCCGTATTGTGGATGCGGACAAAAATACACTCGAAGACTGCCACACCTACGCCAATGTCGATGTCTTTGCCATTCAGGAAGAATTGAAAGAACTCGGCTGGCGCGACGATCAAATCGATGCTTTTTGCGACGCACACTTTAATTTATAGGCGGGGTCCCCGCCTTTAGAGATCGCAAATACGATTTATTGTCCGCGCCGGGCGAGTGTCTTGACCAAAGACGTCCCGCTTGGCCTGCAACAATATTGTCCGCGGCGTGGGCTTTGAGCAGTTGGTGAAATTGCCATTTATCATGGAGCAAATGCAAAACTTCATTCGAACTGGTGGGAAAGCAAGCCGCGCCGATGACATGCGGCGTCAACTCATGAAGCAACACCTGACTATCGATGTCGCTGGCCATGACACAATCAATGCTGTGAATTGCCACGCAGGTGTTGATCAACGCCCTCAAATTGGTCAGGTCGGCGGAGGCAGCAGCGTTGTCCGGAAAGTCGACCATGGTATATTTTTTAACGTAGCGAGAAAACCGGAGCGACGTCCGGATATTTGCGAATATATGGGTCTCGATGCCCGCTCCTTTGAGGCAATAGATTACGCGGCGCGCCAGGGCATCGGATTGGCATAATATCAGTACTCCAGTCACAAACTCAACTCCGGACATAGAGGATCAGTTATCCACCGAATTTCAAGTAAAGTCAGCGCAAGCAGGCTAATCTTCCACACGATTTTTAACTTCTACCGTGAAAGTATGAACAAGGACCTTACACGATCGGACTGCGGATATAGGTGAGCCCAAACTTCTGTGGACAGACTTGCCTAGGGATTGCATAAACGCAGCGTTATCCTAGGCTCCAGTTTAGTATTTCTGCCAAGCTCAACATGTACACCCAGATCATCAAGATCAACAGAGGACGCACTCTATGATCCCTCGCTACAGCCGGCCAGACATGGTTGCTCTTTGGGAGCCGGAAAATAAATTTCAGATCTGGTTCGAGATTGAAGCGCACGCCGCGGACGCATTGGCCGACTTGGGCGTAATTCCAAAAGAAGCAGCCCGCAAGGTTTGGGAAAAGGGAAAGTTCGAAGTTGACCGCATTGACGAGATCGAGCGTGAAGTTAAGCATGACGTGATCGCGTTCTTGACCAATTTAGCCGAACATGTGGGCCCCGATGCACGTTTCGTACACCAAGGCATGACCTCGTCCGACGTATTGGACACCTGTCTGAATGTGCAACTTGCCCAGGCGACCGACATATTACTTGCCGACATGGAAGGGCTCTTGAAAGCGCTGGAGGCCCAAGCTGTTCGGCATAAATATACGGTGTGCATTGGCCGCAGCCATGGCATCCACGCCGAACCCACCACGTTTGGTCTCAAAATGGCCCAGGCGTATGCCGAGTTTGACCGCAATCGGGAGCGCCTCAAGGCCGCACGTACGGAAATTGCCACCTGCGCCATATCGGGAGCCGTCGGCACCTTCGCGAACATCGACCCGCGTGTGGAAGAGCATGTCGCCCGCAAGATGGGGCTGGCGGTGGAACCGATTTCCACGCAGGTTATCCCGCGTGATCGCCACGCCGTTTTTTTTAGTACTCTGGCTGTTATTGCGAGTTCCATTGAGCGTCTGGCCACCGAAATCCGCCATCTTCAGCGTACCGAGGTACTGGAAGCCGAGGAGTTCTTCTCAAAAGGGCAAAAAGGCTCATCTGCCATGCCCCACAAACGCAATCCGATCCTTACCGAAAACTTGACCGGGCTCGCGCGCATTGTGCGGATGGCGGTCATGCCGGCCCTGGAGAATGTCGCCCTGTGGCACGAGCGTGACATCTCACATTCTTCCGTCGAACGGATGATCGGGCCAGATACGACGATCACCCTCGACTTCGCTCTGGTGCGTCTTACCGGAGTGATCGAAAAGTTACTGGTCTACCCGGAAAATATGAAAAAGAACCTGGATCTACTGGGCGGCCTGGTTTACTCGCAGCGCGTGTTGCTGGCTCTGACTCAAGCTGGGGTCAGCCGCGAGGAAGCCTATTCCCTGGTGCAGAAAAGCGCGATGGTGGTGTGGAACGGCGAGGGCGATTTCCTTGACCTGCTGAAGGCCGACTCAAATGTCACCAAAGCAGTGGGCGAAGCCACGTTGGCGAGCCTCTTCGATCCCGGCTACCACACCAAGCATGTCGACACAATTTTCCGGCGGGTGTTTGGGGACTTATGAGCAAACGGGGAGAGCGGATAACTTGGTCAGCTTTCCGCTTCTTTCATGACCTGCTCGCGCGCGACAGCGAGTTTCTCTTCCAATTCGCGTGCAACTTGGTGCTCCGACCGGTCGACAAGTTTACTTGCCAGATCACTATTGATCTTGGCCAGTAGTCCGTCTTCACCGCCGTCTATTTCAGCGCCGATCACGTCTTTTACATAAGCTTTACCATCTTCACCGTTGAGGCCCATCAGGTCGGCGGCCCATTGACCTGCAAGCTTTGCCCGCCGAACTCTTGCCTTAAATGCAAGCTCTTCATCGTGCACAAACTTGGCTTCGAAGCCTTTTTCGCGTTTTCCGAACGTATCGCGCATATTTATGGTCGCTCCTTCGATGGTTTTGCTTGGTGTCTCAAGGGGTTACTGCCTAATCTGCCGAATCAGTTGGATCGATGACCACCGTGATCCCTGTCAATGTGTGTTGTGGGCCGCAGAAATCTGCCTAATTTCCAGACTGTCTTGCACCCTTGATCAGATAAGATATGTTCCCTGTATAACAAGATTTCGGGCAAAAAGCGCGGTTAGAGACGGCGCCTTTTGTAAGCGTCCTATGGGGCACAAACAAATATGGTGGAACGCATGTCGCGCCGCAGACAGCTTTATGAAGGCAAGGCCAAGGTTCTGTACGAAGGACCCGAACCGGGCACCTTGGTCCAGTATTTCAAAGACGACGCAACCGCGTTTAACAATGAGAAAAAGGGAACGATTACCGGTAAGGGCGTGCTGAACAACCGTATATCGGAGTTCATCATGATCCAACTGGGAGAAATCGGCATCGCCACCCATTTCATTCGCCGCTTGAACATGCGCGAACAGTTGGTCAAGCAAGTTGAAATCATTCCCGTCGAAGTCGTCATCCGCAATGTTGTCGCTGGCTCCATGGCCAAACGCTTGGGGATGAAGGAAGGCACGCCACTGCCACGCTCGGTGGTTGAGTTTTATTATAAGGACGACGACCTGGGTGACCCCATGATCACCGAAGAACACATCACGACTTTTGGCTGGGCGGCGCTCCAGGAAGTTGATGACATGATCACCATGTCGCTTAGGATCAACGATTTTCTTTGTGGCCTGTTTATGGGTGTGGGCATTCGCTTGGTTGATTTCAAACTTGAATACGGCCGCCATTACCAAGGCGACGAAGTCCGCACCATCCTGGCCGACGAAATCAGTCCGGATAGTTGCCGGTTGTGGGATTCGGCCACCAACGAAAAGCTCGACAAAGACCGGTTCCGGCGGGACATGGGCGGGGTCGAAGAAGCCTACCAAGAAGTCGCACGCAGGCTCGGCGTCTGGCCGGAAGAAGATCGCTCGGACGCACCGGCCGCCTGAGTGCTAAATCTACCGCAATCCAAAGAACGGAACCTTATCCGGTGAAAGCCCGCGTTCACATTACCCTCAAGACCGGCGTGCTGGACCCGCAAGGCAAAGCCATTTCCAATGCCCTCGATCAACTCGGTTTCGGGGGTGTAAACAGTGTGCGGCAGGGCAAGTATTTGGAGCTCGATATTGACGAAACCGACCCCCAAAAAGTGCGGGCCTCGGTTGATGATATGTGCGCCCAACTGTTGGCGAACACCGTGATTGAAAATTATTCCATCGAATTGGACGGATGACCCGCCACATTTCCCCGGAACCGACCGTTATTAGACACGGAGCCGCTGGCCCATGAAATCAGCGGTAGTCGTGTTCCCAGGCTCTAATTGCGACCGCGATGCGGCGACAGCTCTTACCCGCGCCACCGGTCATGCCCCGGTGATGGTTTGGCATGGCGACACCGAGTTTCCCAAGGTTGATCTGATCGTTTTGCCCGGTGGGTTCTCCTACGGCGACTACTTACGGGCGGGCGCCATGGCGGCGCACTCGCCGGTGATGCGCACGGTGATCGAGCGCGCGAAGAAAGGCGTGTTTGTGCTCGGCATCTGCAATGGTTTTCAGGTGCTCACCGAAACCGGCTTGCTGCCGGGCGCGCTCATGCCCAACGCGGGCCTCAAATTTGTCTGCCGCAGCGTCACTTTGAAGGTCGAAAACACCGACACCCCCTTCACCGGCGGTTATGCACGCGATCAGGTGATCCGAGTGCCGGTCGCCCACCACGATGGCAACTACTTTACCGACGCGGATACGCACAAAAAATTGGTCGAAGAAGGTCGGATCGCCTTTCGTTATTTTGCCAACGGCTTTGAAGGTCAGGACGGGAATCCCAACGGCTCTCTCGACAATATCGCCGGCGTTTTCAACTCTGCAGGCAATGTGCTCGGCATGATGCCCCACCCGGAGCGGGTGGCCGAAGCCGCCCACGGCGGCACGGACGGTGCCGCTTTGTTCGCGCACCTGGCCCATTCCCTGTCATGAGTTTGCATCCATGAGCGAAGCCATTAATTACGACGATGCCGCCGAACACGGCCTAGGGGCCGACGAGTACGACCAGATCATCGCTGCCCTGGGACGGGTGCCAAACGACACCGAACTCGGCATTTTCTCGGTCATGTGGAGCGAGCACTGCTCCTACAAATCATCCAAAAAGTGGCTGAAGACCCTGCCGACAGAAGCCCCTTGGGTGATTTGCGGGCCGGGCGAAAACGCCGGTGTCATCGACATCGGTGACGGCCAAGCCGTCATCTTCAAGATGGAAAGCCATAACCACCCGTCGTTCATCGAGCCCTATCAGGGCGCGGCCACTGGCGTCGGCGGCATCTTGCGCGATGTGTTCACCATGGGCGCGCGGCCCATCGCCAATATGAACGCCCTGCGCTTTGGCGATCCGGACCACCCCAAAACCCGCCATTTGGTAAGCGGCGTGGTCGCCGGCATTGGCGGCTATGGAAATTGCATTGGCGTGCCCACCGTGGGCGGCGAGGTGAATTTCCATGCGGGCTACAACGGCAACATTCTGGTCAATGCCATGACGGTGGGGCTGGTCGACGCCGACAAGGTTTTCTATTCCGCCGCCGCCGGTATCGGCAACCCGGTGGTTTACGTGGGCTCCAAAACCGGACGCGACGGCATTCATGGCGCCACCATGGCATCGGCCGAGTTCAGCGGCGATGCCGAAGAAAAGCGGCCAACAGTGCAAGTCGGCGACCCGTTCACCGAGAAACTATTGGTCGAAGCCTGCCTCGAGTTGATGGCCGAGGACGCGATCGTTGCCATCCAGGATATGGGCGCGGCGGGGCTTACATCATCGTCGGTTGAGATGGCGTCCAAAGGGCAAGTTGGGATCGAATTGAATTTGGAACACATCCCGACCCGCGAAGTCGGCATGACGCCCTATGAAATTATGCTGTCGGAGAGCCAAGAACGCATGCTGATGGTGATCCGGCCCGAGCGCGAACAACTCGCCCGCGA
>JAPYRI010000088.1 GCA_029941135.1 Alphaproteobacteria bacterium
AGCGCGCCCTTGGTAAGGGCGAGGTCGGGTGTTCGATCCACCCCGGCGGCACCACGTTCCGACAACAATGCCAACCAGAAGACGTAGAAATTATAGCAATATTTTTGATATTTATCGTGCTTCAAGTCTCAGTCGCGCAGGATGGTCAGAAAACTGGGCTGAAATAGGATTTGTTAATATTCTGTGGTAATCTGCGGAAACGGGCAAAAGAACCAAAAATAGTTAAGACCCGGCTAGGGAGAGTAAAAATGAAAGTGCGTCATTGGCTGTTCACATTGAGGCTAATTACCGCAATATCAGTCATAGGCTTGGTAGCGGCCCTTCCTGCGGCGGCGTATGAGCGAACACCAGCCCTTTATATGGCGCTAGGAGTAGGCGCGAATATCATGTCGGATGCCGACATCGATGGCGGGGCAATAGGCACCAAAGCCGACTATGACACGGGTCTTGCTGGTGCAATTGCTTTGGGTTTCAAACGCTCAGACGGCTTCCGCAGTGAATTTGAAATCACCGGACGTAGCAATGATGTGGGTAGTCTACAAGGCATGAGCGGCGCTTCTGGCGACGTCGATGCGTTTACCGCCATGGGTAATATTCTGTACGACTTTCAGGGTTTCGGCAAAATTAAGCCATACCTGGGCGGCGGCATTGGTCTCGCGCGGGTTCGATTTGACGGCGTGCGTCCCGTTGGCGGCGGCCAAATTAATGACCACGATTTAGCCTTCGCCTACCAAGGCATTGCCGGCCTCAGTTATGCCATAAATAATACGTTCGAGGTCTTTGGCGACTACCGGTATTTGGGTACGTCGGACCTGGATTTCCAAGAAGCGGTTTCGGGATCAACGGTCAGCGCCGATTACGGAAACCACACATTGATGGGCGGCATTCGGATCGCTCTTTACTCACCGGCTCAACCAATGGCCAAACCAGCACCCGCACCTGAACCTGTGCGAGTGGCCGCACCTGCGCCGCCACCTGCACCGGAACCCGGCCCCGAACCTGTAGTCAAAAATTTCATTGTCTTCTTTGATTGGGATAAATCGGAACTGACCGCTACCGCAGCGCAGATTGTTGATGCCGCCTCTCAGGAATCTGAGCGGGTGAAGCTCCACATACGGTTAACCGGTCATGCGGATCGTTCTGGAGCCGATGGTTACAACATGGGCCTGTCCAAAAATCGCGCCGAAACTGTTCGCGAAGAAATGATTCGCCTCGGCGTTGCCGGAGACGATATTGCGATTGCTTGGAAAGGTGAGCGCGGGCTATTAGTGCCGACGCCCGACAACATCAGGGAACCTCAGAACCGGCGGGTCGAAATCGTTTTTGAGTAAACCGTAGTTTTCTAGAAAGTTTGATAATTCTGAATTAGGTAGCGATTTTTGCGTGAGCAGTCTTCGCGCTACTGACCGTCTAGCGCCGCAACACGCTGGCAAACCGGGGCGAGAGACGCCACATCAACTTGCTCGGTCGCCGTATACGCGGCCAGTTCACCCGCATTTCGATCCATCACGATCGCGAGCAATGATGTTGCACGAAGGCAATAGCCCTTACCCAAACTCAATGATCGCAATGAAGCGGCATTGGCCAGATAGGTGACAAATTTGTTGAGACGGCGCTCTGATTCAGCGCCGTAAGAACGTGAAAAATAACCCCTGAGCTGCCTCCCCTGGGTCATCAAGTCGCTTTCAAACTTTTGCACGAATGCATTGTATTGCCGACTGGTGTTGCATCTGAGTGCGGCCACCATAAGTTCAGTTTGCAAAGTTTTCGTGCGCACGGCCACTTGGTCCCGCGGGTCAGAGCAGACATCTGCTGCGGCACGACCGGCATGCATTGAAAGTGCCGTGAAACCGACAATGACAATTGTCCAGATCCTCATGGTCTTACCATTAGTTGTGATGTGAAGACGGGAGTATCCGGAAATATCGTTAACAATTTATCTATGATACGGCGGAGCACTTGCGTCTCCATGCCGATGACTTCCTCTAGATCTCTGGTTTAACATGGTAAATAGGTTAACAAAATTTCTAATATCTTTTAATTTTCCCAGCATTCCTATCACACTGCACGACAATAAAGTTTTGGTAAGTATACTCATTTTCAAGCAGAAAGGCAGTTTGAAAACGCATTCTTTGTCCGCCGGTTTACTCCAGACGCACCGCTGTCCCCACCGCGCTCACCAGCAATAGAGTGCGTTTGTCACCTCCTATGACTTCGTAATCGAGACTAACTCCAACCACTCCGTTCGCGCCTTTGGCACTAGCCTCGGCGCTAAGCTTTTCCAAAGCCAAGACTTTCGCCGCCTTTAGCTCTTTTTCATAGGCGCCAGACCGACCGCCAACAATATCCCGAACGTTGCAAATAAATCGCGAAATATGTTCGTGCCCATAATCACTTCGCCGGAAATAACACTGAGATACTCTTTGATATTTCGACCTTGAACGTCTCCTGTTGTCGTAATCAGCACAATCCGCCTCCCATTGGACTTCAGATCAGTTTATCGTGATCACCCAGAGGGCGGGCTGCCATGATCGCCCATCTGCCGTTACCGGGTATGGATTAGAGGCATTTATGACCGCCGATCAAGCCATCATTTTCTTGCCAACCTTGATTTGTTCTGCCTGGAATTGAGCGCAAATTATGGCAGAAAATTTAAATATACCTGAAGCGCTAAATGCTGCCCGTGATCTCCATCAGGCTGGCAACTGTGAAGAAGCGATTGAGGTCCTTAATCGCGCCCTAGCCGCTCACCCGAAAAATCCTGAAATTTATAATCAATTGGGCTTGTCCCATACCAGCCTGAAACAATTCCAGAAGGCATTGGCGGCCTACCAGCAAACTTTGCAGCTCCGTCCTGATTATCCCGATTCCTTGAGAAATATTGCCGGTCCACTGCCGCCGTGTCTTTACCGCAACCTGCCTGCCGGTTTATAGTCCATTAATAGTAATTGGCAGTGCGCATTCAGCCCTGTCACGAGTAAGGAAACACAATAATGCCGATCAGATTACTGGCGATTGCACTCGCATTCAGCGTTTCAGCCTGTGCCCAAGGTGGCATAACTACTGCGCCCACTCCCATAATCGATACTAAAGGCGTTGACTCGGTTCAATACCAACAAGATTTGAGCGAATGCCAGCAGTACGCCCAGCAGTCTTCGATCGGTGAAAACACCGCCAAGGGTGCTTTCGGCGGGGCCCTGCTCGGAGCCGCCATGGGCGCAGCAATTGGGGCGGCGACCGGTAATGCGGGTCAAGGTGCGGCAATCGGTGCGGCGGCAGGCGGCATTGGTGGCGGCGCAGGTGGGGCAGGCAAAGCCATACAAGATAAAAAGCAGATCGTTTCGCGCTGCATGCAAGGCCGCGGATACAACGTTCTTTCCGCTGGTTAGTGCAGACCGCGGATTGGTCCGCGCGCCTCACCTAAACGGAACTGGTATATGAAAGCCCGTGGCACCAACGGACAATTTGAGTTGGACGGCAAACAGCTGATTATTCATCGCAAAGGTATATTGGCCTCTATGTCACAGGACGGCGGGGGAGAAGTCACCGTTCCCGTACTTCATATAAAAGCAATTGAATTTAGAAGCGCGAGTATATTTCGCAGCGGCTATTTACGCGTAGTGGTGGAGGGTGAAAATCAATCCGGGACCGGGTTATGGCAAGCAACCCGGGATCCCTATGCGGTCATGTTCAAGTTAGGTCGGCAACAACGCGCGTTTAAGAAATTTCGCGACTCCTTGGAAAAATCCATGGTCAAGCAGGCACGACGACAACGCTGAAATCTTCGCTTATTCGTCAAGTATGTAGGTCCCCAGGTGATCTTCTATCTCGATCACCCAAAGATCCCGATCCCGTTCCACTTGACGGCAGATAAAGGCATCGGCGTCCACTTCAACGATCGCCTCCTCGCCGATCGCTGGCACCCACTGCAGATCGCCCTCCAAGTTCCGAAACTGGGTTAAAACGTTGCAGAAGCCTCCCGGGTGCACCAATTTAACCAGGATCGCGCCCGCATCCGCGTCTCCGCGCCGGGCGACCACGATGGGAATTCCCATCAAATCACACTGGCGAATGCGGGCCTTGACCCATAATCCGGCCTTTAATTTTCCGATGGTCAAAACTTACCCACGAACACAAATTATCCTTTTCGCTCATAATGATATTAACGGCACTAGCCAATACCGTCACGGTACAGTATCAATACGCGTCGTAGGTGGGGATCTACTTTTTCAGTTAAGGAGAATTTTATGGCCGCTTATCTCGTGGCGCGCGCCCATTTAACCGATATGGCCAAATTTCAGCACTATGCCGAAAACGTGCCTGAAGTTATGAAGAAATATGGTGGCAAACCGATTGCTCGGGATCCAGAAAAAATCACCTTGGAAGGCGACGAACAACCTGGATTGGTGGCGGTTTTCGAATTCCCCGACAGGGATGCTGTTGTCGCATTTTACAATGACCCGGCGTATCAGGTGTTGAAAGCTTCACGCGAAGGCGCGGGTACTCTGCATTTGGTCGCCGTCAGCGGCGTTTAATCGCTTAGCAACCACTATTGGGTAAACCGCCGTCTCTCAGTAGGACACAGGGGGGGCGATTTATCTCTTCGATTTGCGCGATTAAGCCAAATTGGCGAGGTCATGGTTAACCGTCAACAACTTCTGTCCTCAAATTTTCGATAAAAGCGAGCACTTCGCCTCTCTCCCGTTCGGGAAGTTCATACTTATCCACGGTCGCAATCAAGTGGCCGGTAAATGCCTGCCAATCCTCGTCGTTTATCCCCATCCCCTGATGGGTCGTAGACATATCGCGGCCGGTGTAGAGGAGCGGCCCTCCTGCACTCGCGCTCAAGAAATCGATCAACAACTGTTTTTCCCGATTGACGCCATCGCTCCCGCGATTTTGCCAAAATCGGCCAAGCAGGGGATCTGCCATCAAACGGGGCAACAGTTCGCCAGCAACAGCGGCAAATCCATCGTATCCGCCCAAACGGGCATAAAGGGTATCGCTATCAGCCATGGTTACCTCCTTGTATAAGCATCCGTTCCTCAATCGGCCGCTTCGGCCAATGCCTCCTGATGCTCAATTCTAACTTTAACACCATAGCGCGGCCGAAGGGTTATCTTTGAGAGCGGCTCGACCGGGTGGCCGGGCACTAATTTCAAACGATACTTGCGCACGATCGTCGCCATGATCAGTTGAGCTTCCATCATGGCAAACGAATTTCCGATACAAATGCGAGTACCGCCGCCAAACGGGAAGTAGGCATATTTATGCCGTTTTTTAGAATTTTCCGGACTAAAACGCTCTGGAATAAATTCGTTCGGCTTCTCCCATAGATCGTGGTGATGGTGGGTAATCCAAGGCGCAATTGTCATCTCGGCCCCCGCCGGGATATCCAAATCACCAATGCGATCCGGTCCAATCGCTTTCCGCAGAAATGCGGGGGCTGGTGGAAATAGACGTATGGTCTCTTCAAACACCATTTTGTTGTAGGGCATGGCTTTCAGGTCTTCAAAAGTTGGCGCCCTTACTTTCAAAACCCCATGTACTTCTTCAAACAATCGGCGTTCCACGTCCGGACGTTCCGACAAGATGTACCAGGCCCAGGCCAAACCGTTTGCCGTTGTTTCGTGACCAGCCAAAAACACCGTAATTACTTCGTCACGCAATTGCCCGTCGGTCATGCCTTCGCCGGTTTCTTCGTCGCGCATATTCAAAAGCATATCTAGAAGATCGCCCTGACCCTCAGAACCCGATGCTCGGCGTTCAGCAATGATATTTTCGATAAACGTGCGTAACTCGCGAATGACTTTCTTTGCGCGGCGGCTCACGAACCGCGGAATCCAAGATGGGAGACCCAACAAATCCTGATATGGCGGCGTGCCTAGATCTTTGGAAATAACCCCGAATGCGTGCCGCACGAACGCAGCGTCAACCTCGTTCATGCCGGTGCCGAACATGGTGCGTGAGATAATGTCGAGGGTCACGTGGGTCATTTCTTCCCACACATCCAAGGGCTCATCAGTTCCGGCATAGTTATGCCATCTCTCGAGCATTTTATCGGTTGCTGATACCATCGTGTCGGCAAAGGACATCAAGCTTTTGTGATGGAATGCCGGCTGCATGATGCGCCGCTGACGGCGCCAAAACGAACCGTCGCTGGTGAGCAGCCCATTTCCGGCAAAGGGGATCAAAGTTGTTTGCTGCATCGGTGACTTAACGTAATTGTCCGCGTTGTCGAGCAGGATATGTTTGATGTACTCGGGCTTGGCCACAATGATAAATTGAGTGCCCAGCACCTTATTGACCACATAGGGCTCGCGATAAGCGTCGGCGGTCCAAGCGTTCATGTAATTCTCTCGCATGATCGCAAATGACTCGCGCATGGTCAGGTGTTCGGGCGGATTGGGCTCATAAATCGGATTGGCAGTTTCCGTGGACATATGTGTTTCCTCCGCATTTTCCTGCTGGCCTGCAAATCATCGAAGTGCGGATACATACTACCAAATATCGATGGCAATTTGGGGCTGAGCCGCTCTTGTGGCCGGTTGACGTCGCGTCCCTGTGGCCTAGAAATAAGCCGAGGATGCTCATTTGCACCGGAAGAAGGGCGCTATTTCGCGAATCACCCTAGACCTTCAATTTATTAATCAGCGGCCTCGGGTAACGATTGTGCGGGTTCCAAAGTCATGCGTAGCCCATTTTTCGGCCACAACGTTATTTTCGACTGTGGTTCCACTATATGTCCCTCGACCAAGCGCAGCCGGTAACGCTGGGCAATAGTTGCCAATATGAGCGGCCCTTCCATCATTGCAAATGCATTGCCAATGCAAATGCGGGGCCCGCCACCAAAGGGAATATAGGCATACCGGTGCCTGTCTTTCGAATTTTCTGGTGCAAAGCGTTCAGGCACAAAATCATCGGGCCGATCCCACAGCTCCCGGTGGCGATGGCTGAGCCAAGGGGCAATGGTGACTTGGGCCCCCGCGGGAATTCTCAGGTCACCCACTTGATCTTCAGCAATCGCTTCGCGCATGAATGCCGGCGCGGGAGGGTACAATCGAAGAGCTTCTTCGAATATCATTTTGGTGTACGGCAGTTTGGCCAGGTCTTCGTAAACCGGTAGACGGCCACCCAGTACATTCTCTACTTCATCGCCAAGCCGGGCTTCGACTTCGGGATGCTGAGACAACAAATACCATGCCCATCCCAGACTGTTGGCCGTGGTGTCATGACCGGCGAGAAAAACCGTGATCACCTCGTCACGCAATTGTTCGTCCGTCATGCCTTCACCGGTCTCTTCGTCCCGGACAGACAAAAGCATTTCCAGCAGATCGTCGTGTCCGCCCTCGCCATTATCCCGGCGTTCAACGATAATTTTCTCGATGAGTCGCTGAACATTGCCGATAGCCCGTCGCACCCGTCGCGTCAGCCGCCGGGGAAACCATCTCGGCAATCCGAGCAAATCAGCATAAGGGGGGGTGCCCAAATCCTGCGCAATTATGGCGGAAGCATCGCGCACAGCATCAACTTGCGCGCGGTCGATACCCGAGCCAAACATGGTCCGGCAGATGATATCCAGGGTCACTTGCGCCATCTCGGTCGAGACATCGAGGACTTCACCGTTCCCTTTGCTTGCTTGCCAACGGACCAACATCTCATCGGCCGCGCCGGTCATTGTGCTGGCAAATGTTTGCAGACGTTTGTAATGAAAGGCAGGCTGCATAATTCTCCGTTGACGACGCCAAAACTCACCATCGCTGGTAAGTAAGCCGTGGCCGACAAGGGGTACCAATGTTGCTTGTTGCATAGACGACTTAACGTAATTCTCGTGGTTATTGACCAGGACATGTTTTACGTATTCGGGCTTGGTCACCACAATGAATGTAGTAGTCAAACCCCTATCAACGACAAATGGCTGTGCGTAGTAGTTGGCGGTCCAAGCGTATATAAAGTTTGTCCTGAGGTGCTTGAGCCGCTCAAACAGGCCCATATGTGCCGGCGGATGCGGCCGATACGGCGTGTTGGACCATTCCTGAACCATTTGAAGGGATCCTTATAGTGTTGTCGTTGAGCAGCCGGTTTGAATCCCGAGTATACCACGTTGCCGGCCCCCTTGAACTGGCAAGGATTTTAGTGTGTCTGCCAACCTAAACCACTTATTGATCGAGTATATCAACGCAAACCTGGAATATTTTCACGTGCCGGTCGCTGCGGTGACAGTAGTGAAAGGGACGGAGACCGTTTTTTTGCCATGGGGGTGTCCGGAGAAAACGCCCATCTTCCCGTATCTGAGAATACTTCGTTTCAAGTCAGCACTTGCTTGAACACTTACGTTGCGGCTGCGGCGGCCCTGCTGGTCGACGACGGCAGCTTATCCTGGGACGACCCGGTAGATCGTCATTTATCCGATTTCGTATTGATGAATTCACCTGTATGCAGCCATGTCACTATCCGGAACCTGCTTGGTCAACGTCTGGAATTTTCGAATGCCCCTGAACTCACCCGGCGGAAGCAAATTGGAGCCTCAACACATGTTGCAAGTTTTCGCGAGAAATATGCGGAGTTCCCCTTGGCGTTCGAGCTGGTCACGGAGATTGTCGAACAGGTATCCGGACAATCGCTTGCCCAATTCTTAGATCAACGGCTGTTTGAACCCTTAGGCTTTGCGAATACGTCATTTACTGAAGGCCGATTATCTACTTCGTCAAATGATTGTGCTACATGGCTCCGTCTTCATCTACGGCGTGATTTTCATGGCCGAACGCCGTTGATCAAGTGGTCGACCATGATCGATATGCATACATCACAGTGTGTCGCTACGCCGGATGAAAGACGTGGTCAATTACTTGCGGGATATGGCATGGGCTGGCATATCAGCACCTACGCAAACCATCGTATCCTTTACGAAGAAGGGCATGGCGACGATACATCGGCATTTCACCTGTTGTTGTCAAAGGAAAACCTGGGCATTGCGGTCCATCTGGGATCACGTTGCCCCGCCGCGGCCCGCGGCATCATTTATCGTTTGCTGAATGCGTTTCTAGGCCAACCGGTTATTGATGGGCCCCCAAGTTCAAAACCTGGGAGCAGGAAGATTTAGATGCCGCGATGGCCCGTCAAAGCGGCGACATTTAGTCGCCTTGGATAGCGCCTTGTACAGCCGTTAATTCGATTGTCACAACGACCTTATCGCCGACCGCGCCGGTGTTCGCCCATTCGCCCTGTCCAATTCCCCAGACCGTGCGCAATAAGACCAATTGGCCGCTGACGATGGCGCGTTTTCTGTCCGAATGGCTTGGATCATCTTCAATGATCAGGTTGAACGGCAATACAACATCGCGACCAATGTCGCGCATGGTTAGGGTAGCGTGCGCCTCGTAATTACCATCCCCCTTCGCCACAAACCGATCGGCAAGAAAACGGGCCTTCGGAAACACACTAGCATGGAACCAGTCTGCATTGGGCAACATGCTATCCCGATCCCGACTTTGGGTATCGACACTCAGGATGTCGATTTCGACATCAATATGACTGTGCTCTAAATCATCCGGCGAGAAGACGATATCGGCCGAAAATTTGTGAAATTGACCGGCGAACTCAGCGCCCGCTTGCGTCGCGACAAAGCCCAACCGGCTGTGCGCCAGGTCCACGGACCACCGTGTCGGCTCGGCAAAAACCGGGCGATTGGCTGTACAAAACACGATTAAGGCCGCCCCGAACGCCCTGCTAATCACTGACTTTTTGGCCCAGAAACTTGATGCATATCACGCCAAAGGTTCAACCGCCCGTGCCCGGCAGCATGCGCCGTAACACGTCGTCTTTTATCAGAAAATGATGCCGCAAAGCGCCGGCAACATGGAGTGAAAGCAGCCCCACAATGGCCCACGCAATGACGAAATGGGCAAGAACCATGGCATCTTTGAGGGTCTCACTTGGTGCCACAAGATTGGGCAGAGTGAACAAGCCATAGATACTAACCGGGTAATTGGCCGACCAGCTCATCACCAGTCCGCTGAGGGGCATTAGGACCATAACCAAGTAGAGGGAATATTGTACCCCATGGGCCAATATTTTTTCCCAGCTCGGCATGCTCGCTGGCAAAAGTGGCTTCCGGTTCATGGAACGCCATATGAGGCGCAACACTATCAGCACCAAGATCGTAAATCCGACGGACTTATGAAGGGCATACCATTCAAGTTTTACCGGACTTTTAGGCAGGCTGTCCATGTAAATGGCGATACCAAACTGGGTCATGAACAAGGCAACAGTCAGCCAGTGAAATGCCTGACTGACAGGCCCATACCGGCTTTCTGTATCCTTCATATGTGCATGCCCTATTCGGCGTCTACCCGCAGCCCTTCCATTTCAATCACGATCTTAATGTCGTCACCGACATAAGGCACGTATGCTTTGATGCCAAAATCAGACCTGACCAAGTTCGCCGTCGCGGAAAAACCAGCCACATGCTTCTTGGTGTTGGGGTTCTCGCCCGCACGATTGAAGGTTACGTTGAGCGTGACCGGTTTTGTAACCCCGTGCATATCCAGTTCACCTGTAATCTCCGCAGTTTTCTCCCCGGTCTTATTGATTCCACTGCTGGTAAATGTGATATCGGGAAACTTCTCGGCATCAAAAAAATCCGTACCGCGCAGGTGGTCGTCCAGTACCGCCACGTCGGTGTCAACGCTCGCGGTCTTAATCGTTACCGCGATACTACTTTTGGACACATCTTCCTGGTCAAACACAAAACTGCCCTGAACGTCTCCGAACCTGCCTATCACGGTTGAAAAACCCAGGTGATTGACGAAGAAAAGTACATTTGTGTGGTCGGCGTCCATTACATATTTATCGGCCGCTGTGGCTGCCGAAGCCAAACCAAGAACACCTGTTGCAACGATTACTAAAGCGTATGCGATCTTTTTCATGTGACGTTTCTCCCGAGCCCCATTATTGGCATTTTTTAATGCGAACAAAAATTGACGGCCAGCTGTGGTTTATTCCCTGCATGCCTGAGATCAAAAGATAATACATGATTAAGTGTTCGGTTACCCCTCGTCGGCGAACACTCTATTTCTGTCATGTAAACAATGATTTAGAAATATCATCTTTGAATGGTGTCAGGTACTACTGCCGCAATTAACGGGATTTACACCCTTAAATGGTTAATTGATAACCGAGTAGCGCCTGTTCGGCACCCCGACTTTAACCTGACGCGCTGGAAGCCCTTATAGAGAATTTGGAAACCGCCAGTCTGCCAGATTTGGCAAGAGACGACTTACTGGCTATGCGTGCACGGGTGCGCGACACCAACAACAGC
>JAPYRI010000089.1 GCA_029941135.1 Alphaproteobacteria bacterium
ATTTGGCATTCACCGACGTCAAAGGTCGTGTCGCCCGTACTTTACTTGATCTGTGCAAAGAACCAGATGCGATTACTCACCCGGACGGCATGATGGTAAAAGTCACCCGCCAGGAATTAGGCCGAATAGTTGGCTGCTCACGAGAAATGGTTGGTCGCGTTCTGAAAGATCTGGAAGAAGACCTGCTGATTTCAGTATCCGGCAAATCCATGGTGGTTTTTGGTACTCGTTGACTAAAGAGGCTAAGCGCCTATGTAGCACAACTCTAATCCCATCTTGACAAGCCGAGTCAGAGTAAAGACAATCCGCATCCCTAAGATTCTGTAATGGCTATGTAGCTCAGCTGGTTAGAGCGCGGCATTCATAATGCTGAGGTCGGTGGTTCAAGTCCACCCATAGCCACCATTTAGCATTCCCATAGCATCCTAAGCAATCCCACATGGCCTAGTTACTCGCATAGATCTCGAGCGCCTCTTTGTGCTCGTCCATGACGGCCTGAACCTGGATAGGCGGAATGCGGCCGAAACCACAAGGCGCCGCGATCTTGCATGCGGGAAGACAGCGGCGCGCATTAGCGAGCCGAACGCTGAAACTTTCTATGTTATGAATGAGGCCGAGATAGACTTCGGCGTCATTGACTTCCAGATCCTTTAGCGGCGTCGCGTATTCGGGGTCGCTGCGGTCCAGCATGGGCAGGTGCACGAAATCGACCTTGCGTTTCGAACGCGCCACCGCGTCATTTACGAATTTCACTTGTTTCCCAAGTGTTTCCGGCTCGACCAAGGGCCAACCTCCGAGCGTGCCGTAACATGCGTGATAACCGAGCGCGACCCCGTCGGGCACCGATGCGCTTAAACGGGTGAACTGCTCGACATAGGTCTCGTAGCGTTCGGGCGTGATTTCATCGCCGAGCCACGGCAGGCCGAACTCGATGTCCACCGATTCGCAGGCAGCGTCCCATTGAATAGCCAGGTCTTCGTGCGGAATATGCCGAACCATGGTTTCAACCTCGGCGAGCATGGCTGCTTCGTAGCCGCCCTGGGCCGCCGGCCAATCGGCCGGATCCTTGAAGAACAGAACCGTCGAGCTCTGCGGCGTAGGCAGGGCGACCATGAACCGTATATCGTCGGGTAGCACGCCCTCGTTGCGCAGCGTCTTAAACACGAAGTACGAGCTGATGGCATCACGAGCGTAACCGAGCCGCCAGCCTGAGTCGGAAAAGCGTACCAGATCCACGCCGGGTTTGACCTTGAAGGTCCATTGATCCTCGATATCACGCGGTTTCCAGCGCTCTACGCCATCGTCCGGCGCCGGCCGTTTCAAAGTCTCGATGTCAGGATGGCCGTTGAATACGTGGAACGCCTGCCCATCAATCCAGTGCAGACGGTCCCCGACTTCACCGTCGGGAAGGTATTTCAGATGCGCGCCAAAGGTAGCGCCCCAGGTCTGAAATACTTCTTCAGCCGTGTCACAGGGGATACTGCCGACCAGTAACAGATTCTTTTCCATCGGAGTTTCTCCATTCCCATTATTCTCAAAAAAGGGCGCTAGAGCACAGAAAGCATAAACACCGGGTCCCAAGAATCTACCGCAACTATATCTTCCGCCGTATCGCCAAATAGGCGAGCATGCAATTCAACAGCCTACCCAAAAGGTGAAACAGCCGCAACTTAGGAACTAACCGCAATGCACAAACAACTTGGCATTTGGTTGACCGCTCTGGCCCTCGGTTTCGGCTGGCCTCAATCAAGTTAATTTGACAATCCCTCCAGTATTGCTCCGGGATTTACAATTGCTAAACGGTCGTTAAGCACCTACCATGACGGGGTGAACCAGGCGCAAATTCTTGCTCAGCAAGGGGACGTATGATGGAATTCTCTATTCTTTACGAGCTTCAGATGCCCAAGCCGTGGACGCCGGGGCGGGAATACGAAATTTATAAGGAAGCCATTGCCCAGATCAAACTGGCGGACCAGGTTGGATTCGACATGGTGTGGGCGGTCGAGCACCATTTCCTTCAGGAGTACGCGCACTCGTCCGCGCCCGAGGTCTGGCTAGCGGCGGTGGCCCAGGAAACCAAGAACATCCGCATCGGCCACGGTGTGAAGCTGTTGCCGTTCGAGTACAACCATCCCCTGCGTGTCGCCGAGAGCGTCGCGACCCTGGACATTATTTCCGGCGGGCGGGTCGAGCTTGGCACCGGGCGCTCGGTGACCGAAACCGAGCTTGGCGGCTTTTGCATCGATCCGGACAAAACCCGCGACATGTGGGAAGAATCCCTCGACATCGTGCTTGGCGCCTGGGCCAACGAGACCTTCGAGTACAAGGGCAAAATGCTCACGGTGCCCCCGCGCAAAGTGGTGCCCAAGCCGATCCAAAAACCCCATCCACCCTTGTGGATGGCCGGGACCTCACCCAAATCTTTCGAGATCGCGGGCAGTAACGGCATGGGCGCACTGACCTTCGCCTTCACCACGGACGCGATCGCCAACAATCTGGCGGTTTACCGCAAGGCGTTGGCCGCCTGCACCAAGCCGCGTGGCGGGTTCATCAATGACCGTTACGCGGCATTTTGCCTGCCGCTGTGTGGTTACGACGACGAGACCATCGAACTCGGGGTCGAGGGTGCACGCTGGTTCCTGCAAAAAGTGACCGAGATTCTGATCACCATGGAGAAGGTCGAAAGCGAATCTTACGGGTACCTCAAACAAATGATCGATCTGGATAATCAGCCTAAGGATGCCTCGTTCGAGGACCTTAAGGAGCATCCGTTGATTATTTGCGGCGATCCCGACCAGTGCATCCGGAAACTGGAAAAACTTACCGAACTGGGCATGGATCAATTGATCTGCTTTTTCCAGCGGGGCAATATTCCCCACAGCCGGATCATGGAATCCATCGACCTGTTTGGTAAATACGTGCTACCCCACTTTAAGGACAGCGCCAAACTGGACATCAAGGCCGCCGAGTAACGGCCCAGGGAGCACACATGATTGGCGGGGGTTAACGGGAACAAAACCGGTGCGGACAATAGAGCTAAAATTGAAAAAGAGATGACATCCGCTCAAATTTCTAAAGCACAAAAACTGGCTCGCGAATGGATGGAAAAGCATCCGTAAATTGGCTTCGTCGCCAAGCCCGAACGAAACGAAACCATTAATTTAACTTACGTCATTCAGCGCCGCTGCCGCCAGCCTCAAGCAGGTTTTATCTGACAAATGGTTCGGCTCTCTGAAGCTCTACTTAGTCAATAATATGGTGGACGGGGGCCTTTTCCATGGCCCATTCGCCGGAATCCGGGTCGTAGCGGGATAAAGTAAAGCAGTGCCAATCAGCATCATCCAGCTTCGGATGATCGGCCCGATAGTAGTACCCCGGCCAGCGGGTTTCTTCCCGGAACATGGTGTGCTGGGTCACACACTCCGACGCCAATACCCGGTGCTGCAACTCCCAAGCCCTCATCAACTGATGAAGACTGTCCGCGCCCAAATGAGGTAAATCTTCCTTTAGCATGCTGAGTAACTCCAGCCCGCGGGTGAGCATCGGCTCGTTAGTCAAATAGTTGGTGCTGGTGCCGCCGACGTACTCATCCATGATCTTTTCAAGACGCTGCAAGCCTTGAATGGGCAAGAGGTAGCTCGGCGATACGGTTCCGGCAACAATCTCGTTGCGCCCGACCTCGTAGTTCTCCATAGGCTGGAAAACCGTGGTCTTCAGATTTTCGTATTCAGCCTCATCAACCTGAGGCTGGTCGCCTCCCAAGTCGTTCACGTATTTGACCGCGGACTTGCCCGCGATGCGGCCTTCGGTGAATGATCCCGACGAGAACTTGTGGGCGCTGCCGCCGATGGTGTCGCCGGCGCCGAACAATCCTTCGACGGTCATCATCCGGTTGTATCCCCACTGGTAATCCGATGGCGCGCAATCTTCTGGCCCGCTTGCCCAGGCGCCGGAACAAGTCGCGTGGGAGCCCATAACGTAAGGCTCGGACATGATCAACTCAGGATTGGTTTCCTTGGGGTCGATGTTCTGCGACGCCCAAACCACCGCTTGCCCGATGGTCATACCAAGGAAGTTTTCCCATCCCACCGTCTCTTTATGGGGGTCGGCGAAAGCCTCCTTGGTGACCATGCGGATGGGGCCTCTACCGGCTTTGATCTCTTGCAGGAAAGCATGGTTCCTAAGGCAGGTCGGTACGGGCACCCGATCGACATAATCACCAACCATTTCTTTGATCGAATCGTGCCAAAACGCCTCGTAGTTCTGCCCATAAGCGTTTTCCGTGTAGGTCTTCAAATGCAAGAAATATGCGCCGACAGGACCATAGCCGTCCTTAAACCGGGTGAGAACAATCCGGTTCTCCATTTGGGTCATCTTGGCGCCGACTTGAATGGGCAGAGCGTAAGCGGAAGCACTGCTCCACGGCGCGTACCAGGTCCGCCCCATGCCTTCGCCGACCGAGTGGGGTTTGAAGATGTGCGATGCCCCACCGGCGGTAACGACCACTGCCTTTGAACGGAACACGTAGAAATTACCGTCACGGACACTAAAGCCAACCGCACCCGCGACCCGGTTGGGCCGGTTCTTGTCCATCAACAAGTGGGTGATCATGATGCGGTTGTAGACTGCGGTTGCAGCCTTGCGGGCGGCCTCGGCAATGATCGGCTTATAGCTCTCGCCGTGTATCATGATCTGCCATTTGCCTTCGCGCTTGTACCTGCCGGTTTCCTCGTCCTTCATGATGGGCAGGCCCCATTCCTCAAACTTGTGTACGGACGAGTCTACATGGCGCGCTATATCGTAGCCGAGGTCCTCGCGTACGAGACCCATGAGGTCGTTGCGGGCGTAACGGACATGGTCTTCCGGTGTGTTCTCGCCCCACTGCATGCCCATATAGCAATTGATCGCGTATAGGCCTTGGGCGACCGCCCCGCTGCGCTCGATGTTCGCTTTTTCGACGATGACGACCTTCAAGTCGCGCCCCCAATAGCGGGATTCGTAAGCGGCGCCACACCCGCCAAAGCCGCCACCAATCACCAGGATATCCGAATCCACGAAAACCGTTTTTCGCGATGAAAATAGACCCATACTTTCAATCTTCCTTAGCTTGTCTGGGGGATAACGCAGGCAGCGCCTCTATATGGAGGTCTGCGGGTTCGTTCGCGAGTTCTTGAGAATTGAGCGCTTCCGGGCTGGGCACTGCGAGATCGGCGGGAGACGGGATCGAATCCCAAGGCGTCGTCCGGATCGGCGACACAAAATTCTTTTCGCGCCCGTCTCGAAACTTAATCCTCCACGAGATGGTTCCCTTGTCTTCCTCCCTCAACACACGCACGCTGTGACCCATGGGCGCGAAATCGGCGTAGCCCCGGCAGTCGATCGCGTTTTGCGGACACGCTTTCACGCACGAATAGCACTCCCAGCACATGTTGGGCTCAATGTTGTAGGCTCGCCGGTATGTGGAGTCGATGTGCATGATATCGGATGGGCAGATATCCACGCACTCACCGCAACCGTCGCAGCGGGTCATGTAAACGAAAGTCGGCATGGGATTAGATTTCTCCTAAGGGATTTCGGCTGGTTTTGGGGGCGGGAGCCGGCAAGTTACTCGAGCCGTTCGCCTCCTCCACTCTTTTCTGGAACGCCGCTGCGGGCTTATAAAACATATGCGAGAACTTGGACCATGGGATGGAGACGAACAAGACGGTGTTCATGAAAATATAAAGCGCGAGGAACAAGTGGTTCCAAAAGAGGCTGCCCACAGCTTGCGCAATCGACCACACCACCCCAAACGTAACGCTCAGCAGAAGTGAGACCACGAACAGATCGGCGCGGACCAGGCGAAACGGTGAATGGCCTTCGTGGGCGACATCGACCCGCATGAAAAACCAGAACCAATACCCACCCACCAAAATCATAAACGCGCCAATGTGCCACAACTGCGGCAATATCTCGGGCACGGGCGTGGCAGGCATCGGATAGGCGAACACCATGATGACAGTCGTCGTGATGTACGCAAGAAAGCCATAGAACGAGAGCAAGTGCGCGATCCGACGTGGAACCCGGCAAAACTCACCGGATGTGAGCACGTCCACCACGACGGTCTGGATCGCCAGGGAGGTCATCTTTCCACCGTTGATCTGTCGCGTTGCATTACCCTTCGATTTGCGCCACGTGCGGAAAAAGTAGGTGGCGCTCTTTTTGTGAACCATGTCAAACAGCGTGCCACCGGCGACCATAAGAAACATCACGACGATGTACGTCTGCATCACGATCGGCGGGATGAACGCCGAAATTTCTGCGAAGGGATTGCTGGTGAACATGTAACGGCCCCATCTACGCTCGTACGTCGGCAAATTATTGCCGGCCCCGATAGATTATCCATGCTTTTCTTGTAAATTAAATTAGTTTGATACCCAATCCTGGTCAATGCCGATTTTCGATAGTTACGCTAACACCGTTCGGTTGGAGCAATGCGGTCCGGCATAGGGACGCGGCGGGCAAACGTAGGGCTGCATGTTTAAGTCAGCCGAATCATTTTTAGTTGAACTTGTTGTCACCCATTTAGGTGATGCGAGTATCAATGCAATTCGGTAATGTCCAAAAGTGCAGACTTTTAACGGTCACCAGTGGCTTAGTGTAAAATGATTTGCAGACTTTGAGATGATCTCAACATCGAATCACCGCGAAAAATTGCGAAAAATGATTTCAGCGGACCCCAACTCACCCGATGGAAAATCCTTAAGAAATTATGGTTGGATGCACTTGGAAAGTCTCTTGAACGACATCGACGAATTGGCCCGAGAGTATCAATACGCCGAAGCGTCAAAATCGGATTCTGGATCAGATTGAAACCTTGAGTTGCCGGTATCAACAACGATCTTGGATCAAATATTAAATTCCAGCCGATTTTTTGGCGGCAGCATCCCTGTCTAACCCGCGCTCACCCTGCCTCGCCGGGACAGTGTCGCGAATGGGCTTCGGAAAATGTCACCATCTTGCTCTGGCCTTCATCCCAAAGCCTTAGCCGCGCACACTTGAGGCTCTCTATGAGTGTAAGCTTCCGCATGCTGGATAGACTGGGATTGTCGCGCAATACTTGGGGCAGACGATAAAATGGAATGCGACTACTCAGGTGGTGCACATGATGAATGCCAATATGAGCAGTGAGCCATCCGAGGCACCCGGGCAATTCATAATGCGAGCTGCCTTGGAGTGAGGCGTCGCTCAATGTCCAGGATTCATCTTTGGCCCAGTAGGTATCATCGAATTGATGCTGAATGTAAAAAAGCCAAACGCCCATTGAGGCCGCAATAATGGTAACCGGAAGGTGCACCAACAAAAATGGCCCGGCGCCCATAAAATACATCATGGCACCGGCGACCAGAACCATCGAGGCGTTGGTCCCCATGGCACTAAGCCAATACCGCCCATCGCCAGGCTCAAATCCCGGGGGCAAGCGATAGCGGAGAAAGAATTGGTAAGAGGGTCCGATCCCGAACATGACGAGGGGGTGGCGGTAGAGCCGATATTTTAGACGGAGTAAGCGGGGCAGCGCCCGGTACTCCCTAATAGTCAAGGTGTCGATGTCGCCGTATCCGCGTTTGTCGAGGTTGCCCGATGTCGCGTGGTGAAGCGCATGGCTGCGCCGCCAGACATCATATGGTGTCAACGTGAGGACGCCGAGAATACGCCCGACCCAGTCGTTGAGGGCCCGACGCCGGAAAAACGCGCCATGCCCGCAATCATGCTTAATTAAAAACAGGCGACTGAGAAATGCGCCCGCCGGCAAGCTGATGGCAAGCGTCAGCCAGTAACTGATCGAAAGCGCCCACCAAGCCACCCCCCAAAGGACCGCGAAAAAGACCGTCGTGACACCGAGTTCAAGTACGCTCCGAACAAGATCGGGTGTGCGATACTTGGCGAGTACTTTTACAAAGTTACTGTTAGAGGTTATTTTTTTCTCAAATGGCACCGCTTTGTGCAGGATATTCATACGAAATTGGCCTCAATTCTCTATAATTAACAGAACTTGCGGTGCTACTGCGGGCGCCCCGGTGCAGCGGGCTAGGGGACCATAGTGGTCTTTGAAGGCTTTGACAAAGCCCTTCGGAACTTAATTGAAATTCTGTCGTCAAACCGGACAATACAGCCAATATCTTTCTTGAGTGCTAAGATCGCGGTGAAACAATAGCTTGATCGGAGAGCACCCATGATGAACGAGGTTTTGGTGCGATTGGACGAAATCTACGTGCCGGTTAAGCTGCGCAAAACCTTGGACGAGGCCGAGATTGAAAAGATTGCCGAAAGCGTTATGGCGGAAGAGGCGCAAAGACCGGTCCAGGTGCGACAGGGCAAGGGACGCTATGTACTGATTTCGGGGCTCAATCAACTTGAAGCTGTTCGCGCGCTTGGCGAGGATACGATCCAAGCCCTGATCGTCCAGGCGCGCCGGACTTAAGTGTCGACCAAAGCGACCTTGGCCTGGACAATTGTGTGATCGGGATGAGCGCGTTCGAGATGAGGCGCGAGTTGAGCCAATGTGTCCGCGCTCCACAAGTAGTCATCGAATCCAAGACAGTAAATCCAATCCCCCCGCGCCTGTTTTATGCCTTTGTTTGACGCTTCGAATACGCCGGTATCGAGTGACAACTCCCAATACGCCAGCTTGCCTTCGTATGATTTTATAATTTCTACCGTGCCGTCGCTGGATTGCCCGTCAATAACAATGAGTTCAACCTCAGGATAATTTTGAGAAAGAGCACTGTCCAGACAGCGAGCCAACGTAGAAGTCGAATTGAATGTCGGAACAATTATACTAATCTTGGGACTCTTCACTGATCGCTTTCTTGACCCAAATTATCGGTCTCTATATTCGAATACTTCGCGATAATTACGTTATATGCCGCTATGGATAACTATAAGCTGCCGCAGCCTTTCTTCTCTATTAAATATCGAAAGTTAATTAGGTGTCATCAACAAGGGGGGAATACGAACAATGAAATACTGGGATACTGAAAATCGCGACGGCATTTTCATCGCCGATTACAATAATCCGCCAACCAACTACCTGGTTGGCCCGGCGACCGCCGAACTGAACGAGATGATCGCGCTGTGGCGCGAGCCCGACGTGCGGGTGGTGGTTCTGACGAGCGCCGTGCCGGATCGCTACATCACCCATTACAGCGTCGAAGAATTGGTCGCCTTGGGGGATGACCCAGACAAGCTGCGGCAGTCCGCCTATAACCTCGTGTTTGGCTTTCACGCCTTACTGCGCTCGCTCGCTTACCTCGACAAACCGATTGTTGTCGGAATGACCGGCGACACCATGGGCGGTGGTCTTGAGATGGCACTGAATTGCGACATCCGGGTCGCGCAGAAGGGCGATTTCAGGATCGGCTTTCCGGAAGTGGCGCTCGGCATATTGACCGGCACCGGCTCCCAGATGCTCGCCCGCATCATCGGCCACGGCCGCGCCATGGATTTTTTGATGCGCAGCCGCACGGTGACACCACAAGGTGCCCTTGAACTTGGTCTCGTGACTGAACTCGCTGAAGATGCCCGATCCCGCGCAATCGAGATTGCCGAAGGGCTCAACAAACTTTCCCATGTGTCGGTCGTGGCCGCCAAACGCGCGATCACCCGCGGCGCCAATCTGCCAATCGAAGAAGGCCTCCGGATCGAAGGCGAGGAATGGATGAAAACCATTGTGACCGACGAAGCGATGGAGCTCATGCGCGACTATGTCGCGCAACCCTTCGAGAAGCGCCGGGAATGGGTCCATACCCACGGCGTGCCGCCGGTACCCGGCAACGCAACAGGTTCTTAAGTTTTGGCGCGACAGGAGAATAGTTAGATGACGGATCGAAAGCGCGTTGCGAGCTACGGCGACAACGACGGGGTTACGGTTGACGAAATGGACGGCGGCGAAGGAATAATTGTCGTCACCATGAACAACCCGACCGAGCTGAATGTGCTGAGCGCCGGTTTCATGCGCGCGATCGCCGAAGCTTTCGATGGCATCACGGCGCGGCGCACTGCCGATCCCAACACCGACACCGTCCGTGCCGTAATCCTGCGGGCTGAGGGGAAGGCGTTCACCGTCGGCCTCGATATCGGCAAGCTCAACGAATATATCGAAGCCGGGCTCACCGCCGCGGGTGACCCATTCCGCGCCATGTGGGAGTGCCCGTTTCCGATCATCGGTGCAGTCAACGGTCCGGCGGTTACGGGTGGTTTCGAAATCGTCTTATGCTGTGATGTGTTACTCGCGTCCCGACGCGCTGTGTTTTTGGACAATCACGCCAAATATGGAGTGCACCCGGGGCGGCGCATGTCCCAGAGGCTCGCGCAAATCTGTGGGATTAATAATGCAAAGCTCGCCACCATGGCGGCCTATCCCATCGACTCCGAGCTTGCTTTCAATTGGGGACTGGTGCAACAGGTGTTTGCCGATGAAGCCGAGCTTGACCGCGAATGCCTCGCGATTGCGCGGATGATGTCGGCCAATCACCCGATGATGGTGAAACGCTACAAAGATCTGATGGAGCGCGGAGCTCTTGTCGCTTACGGGGACAGCATCGCACTAGAAGAAGCATCGGAAAGAACGTTCTACGATGCCTTGACCGACATGGCAGCGACGCTCGAAGACGGCGCCCAGAAATTTCGCGCCATGGTCAAATGGGCTGCCGAGCGTGACTAGTCTCGCTTAATCAGTGGTAGCACGACGTGCGATGGGTGTTCGGCGTCGTGCAGAACAGTATTGGTTGTGTTCAAAAAGTCAGCCTCAGTCTCTTCGGCTATGATGGCACCTGTATTGGTGTTGCGATCGAAGCGCGGGAAGTTGCTGCTCGACACTTCAAGACGAATTTGGTGACCGGAGCGGAACACGTTGGCCGTGGCGATCATGTCGATCTCAAGGCAATACACCTCGCCTGGGGTCATCAGTTCTGGTTTTTCAAAACTGTTGCGATAGCGCACGCGTAAAATGCCATCGGTCAGGTTTATCGCGCGCCCATCCGGATAAACATCAACCAGTTTGCCAGTAAAGTCGGTATCGGTTGCCGACGAGCGCACATAGAGCACGAGCTTGATGGGTCCGGTGACTTCATGATCATGGTCGAGCACTGAACTGCTGTAACAGAGGACATCCGCGCGGGTCTCGACCGCGCTTTGCTCTCGCGGTCCGGCGTTGGCGGCAATAAACAGACCCGGCAGGAAGCTCGCCCCACCAACTGTTGGTACCGGGTCATGGGG
>JAPYRI010000090.1 GCA_029941135.1 Alphaproteobacteria bacterium
ACCATAACAAACGTCGGGCCTACTAACCGGTGGCCGAAGATGCCGACGAGGAAATGTAGAGAGAATAGGTGCCCAACCCTCGTTCAGTCGTCGCTCGGCATTTCACTTCGCAATTTTTTGATCGCCCCACGCTGTGTCTTCGTGTCGAGTCGTCGCGTTCTCGAACCCAAGGTCGGGCGGGTCGGTTTACGGGTCGAGACAGGGTGGGCTGCTTGTTTTAAGAGATTTGTTAGCCGGAAGAGTGCGTCGTCACGGTTTTGTTTCTGAGTACGATAGCGACCAGCAGTGATCACGATCACGCCCTCTTTGGTAAGTCGCTTCCCGGCAAGCTGCTCGGCACGCACGCGGACATCACCTGGTAGTGACAGCGAATGACGCAAATCAAACCGAATCTGCACCGCCGTCGATACCTTGTTGACGTTCTGCCCGCCTGGACCAGACGCGCGGATAAAAGTCTCCTCGATGTCGCGTGAGTCGATTGCGATCTGATCCGTAATCTTGATCATCTTTACACACAGGCTTCCCAATCCCCCGCCACCACAGGTGTGGCGAACAGCATCAGACAGGTGAGGGGGGTGAGGAGGGTGCGCATGATCGATATTCTGACCCTAAGTGGGCAGTTCAGCTAGCCTCAGAATCAGTATTGCCGCTCTTTTTATCTACTTATTTACAAAAGTCTCCAGCCATAGATTGCCGTCATCAGCAGAGTAAAGGACGCAAGAAGCACAACATTGATCGGTTTTTCGGAAAGCTTCGGTGTCTTGATCTTTGACACATTCAGGGCCGCGAGACCCAGTCCGCTGGCATAGAGGATTACCGAAAAAACGCCCGCACCGAACAGGCCTTCAAACAGAAATATGAAAACGAGCGCGATGTTGTTGTTGTCAATCGCCAGCCCGGTGTAATAGGCCCCATCGGCAAGACCAAACGTACTGAAATAGCTCAGTCTCATTACTCCAGCGGTCAGCATTAAAAATGCTCCCGGCAGGAATGCAGGCTCGAAATTTCCATAACTCAATAGAAGGAGGGCAGGCGTAACTCCGTAGCTCACGATGTCTATCAGCACATCAAGGTGCCCACCAAACATTTGGTCTGACCCGGTTCGCCCCTTCATCCTGCGGGCAACGAGTCCATCGGCCCAGTCAAAGGCGACCGCCCAGATCATTCCGATCATTGCGGCGGAGTAAACACCTAAAATGATGAAATAAATTGCAAGCAACGTGCAGCACAGGCCTGCAAGAGAAATAATATTGGGAAGATCCCATAAATAGGAAATTATGGACTTCGGTTGCTTCTTCTGAGTGCCAATATTTTCGTTATTCATTGATTATTCTGCACCCGTTGCGCATTCCGGCGGAACATGGTGACCTGTTCCGATCCAAAGTGGCCGCCTTGGCCCGGGTTCGAATTGGACGGCGTGATCGTCACCATTGGTTGATCCTTTGTTGTCATTTCGCCGACTCTGGTCAACGCCGGTTTTGCCGATATTTTTGGCAAAGGCCTTTCCCATGGAGGGCCTGCCATGGTCGATGCGATGAGCAATTTGGCCAAAGCGATCAGGAATACGCTCGGCGAAAGTGGTTTCGCCGATTATGTCCCGCCTTTTCGCCACGGGCAGCGGAAGGGATATCTTTTTCCCGGTTTTGAGCCTATATATCCTACTCCAATTCTCCCGTATCTTTTCAGATAAAAGTCCGCATTAAAATTGATCATCTACACCGTCGGCACCTTTGATTTGCTGCATGTGGGCCATTTGGCCTTGCTAAATCGCTGTCGGAGGTTGGGGGATGTGGTTGCGGTTGGCGTTGCTTCAGATGAGGTGGTAAACGTTTATAAGCCCGACGTGCCGGTTGTTCCGCTCAACCAACGAATGGAGATGCTGGAAGCTTTACAGTGCGTCGACATCGTGCGTCCGTACTACGACCTTGAATATGTATCGGGGTGTAAGGCAGTGAAGGCAGATATTTTTGTGATCGGAGAAGATTGGGGTCGCAAACCGCATAATCTTGATGTGGAACTCTACCTAGCCGCAACGGGAAAGAGGATCATTCAAGTGCGCTATAACCCCCGAACCTCATCGACGAAAATCAAACAAACCGTGCTTGGCCAGACTTCCCCAGATCTGCACGCTGCATAGGCTGAAGACGGCCTGAAATCACGCGGGCAGGGAATGCGGTCCGCTTTCCCGCATTACATTGCGTAATCCAAATTTTATCGATGGCACCAAAGGCGATGAGCAGCCGGACCCTGCACCGGTTGGTAATGGCTTCAATCGTGCCGACGGATGTGGCAATAACTCCAGCGTGAGTCCTCCCGAACCATCATTGGAACCAACCGTGATCGGCGGCGCAGGTTTCGCTGCCCGCATGTTGAGTGCATTGAGCCGCAAGATGGAGTCCCTCGGGCTTGTTTTCTGGCTGATATCCCTGTTCGTCGTTGTTCCGTTTATCGTGACAGTATTTGTCCTATTTATTGGATCCCTGCTCGAATAAAGCAAACTCAATGTGACGAGGCGAGCGGCGCCATATAAAAAAAGGCCCCGGCAGGTATCCGCCGAGGCCTTTATGTTTTGTGACGATCTAGTTGATGATCATCGTGTCGTAGTTAAGACGCTGGTTCACAGAATCAAAGTTCTGAATGCGAGGTTGATGTGACATCGCTTCAAACCCTTCCGTCAGGAAGAGGATCGGTGCGTTTGCCGCATTGATCATGAGAAGTTCTTCCAAGATCGCTTTCCGCTTCTCTACATCGAACTCGGCGGCCTGTGCGTTGACCATGTCCATCTCGTCCTGATTGCAGTAATAGGGCGGATTTTTCTTGCAAGACACAAAGGCGTTGAAGGCCCGGCCGGCGTCGAGAACACCGGTCAGATCGGTGCCGAAACCAAACGCCTGGTACGGCCAATCACCAGCGAGCCAATGCTTTAGCCAGTCCGGAAAGGTCTGCGAAATGAGTGTCGCCCGAAACCCCGCCTTGTTGAGATCCTGCACCGCGGCTTGATAAATCAGGTTCCGCTCGGTGCTTGTTGTAATCGCCTGAATCTCCATCTCCAAACCGTCGGCAAATCCAGCTTCCGCCAAAAGTGCGCGGGCCTTTGCGGGATCGTACGGGTACGGTTTGATCGCGGCATTAAATCCAAACGCATTGGATGTCGCCGACTGGCTCGCGGGTTGGCCTTCGCCGCCGTAAACCGCCTCGATCATGGCGACTTTGTTGACCGCGTAGTTGGCGGCTTGGCGAACGCGCTTATCCGCAAACGGGCCCCCATTTGCCGAAACGATTGTGATGCCGAGTGTGCGGCCAGCGGGGTAAGTGAAAATTTTCACGCCAGCTTCACGAAGGGCCGCGAACGAGTCCCGTGATGTCAGGATATCAACATCAATCTGATCGGAGATGATTGCCGCGCTCCGCGATGCGGGGTCAGGGAGAACCGTGTATTCGATCCGGTCGACGTCGGCGCGGGAACGCCAAGACCCGTTATGGGCAACGGCTGTTGCACTACCCGGTGCGAATTCGAGCATCTTGAAGGCGCCGGTGCCTTCGGGTTTTGCGGCAAAGCCAGCAAGCCCTTTGTCGGTCCAAGCCTTAGGCGCGACGATCGACACGAACGACAACTGTTTTGGCGCTATTGGATTTGGCGCTGTCGTAATGATTTCCAATGTCGTGTCGTTGATGACTTTGGCTTCGGCTATATTCTTGACCAGATCTTTACCAACGACGGTAATTTTGCCCTCTTCAGACATCAGCCAGTCAATTGTCGCTTTAATGGCGGCAGCGTTAAGGGACTCACCGTTGGAGAATTTTACGCCCTGGCGAATCGTGAAGCGCCAAGTCGTCGGATTCACATTGGTCCAACTGGAGGCAAGTTTTGGAACTGTCTCGCCGGTTCTGGTAACGGCGGTCAGTTCATCAAAGATGGCGTGCCAGACGAATACATGCGGCATGCCGCGTCCGGTGTAGGGGTTACCAAGTCCTGGTGGCAAATCCCGAATACCAATTCGAACGGTTTCGGCCTGTGCCGGCAGCCCGATTTGAAAAGCGGCGGCAAGTGCGATCGCCCCGGCTGCGGTCTGCAGCAGGCGCCGCTTTCCTAATATAGGTTTCTTAAATCTAAAATTTCTCATGATCCCCCCTAAGGATACGATCTCAATTGGACCCGAATTATTCCTGATCGCCGCCGCCACGACAACAGTCGAATTGGCAATTTGGAGGAATTCGGAAGCCAATTTTGATTATTAAATGCTCTGCTGGCGAAATGTGTGTAATTTTGGACGCAGACTGAGAATTGTGCGCGTCAGACCAGACGTCCGGAGATTAATTTATGATACGTCAAGCCCAACATGATGTTCTTGTTCAGCGCACGCATGACGAGGAAGCCCGGCAGGGGTTCTCGCAGGCGATGAACCTGATGATCTATTCGACCATTCAGCCGGGCAATCGGGATATGTATTCCGAAAAGGTCGAACCTGCGTTTCGTCGCAAGCACGGGCGGACACCTGCCAACCGGGCGGAAATCAGAGACGTCATGTTGCGGGAGCCCTACACACAGATGTGGAGCGCGATAAAAGTTGCGTCACGGGAATACCGGCAGGACGTCGTCGGCGAATGCATCGAACGCCAATTATTGGGTTTGGTGGACAAGGCAAAGGCGACCTCAAAAAGCAATCACAAGCTCGGTTCGCTGATGCTTGATCCGTCGGTGAAAACGCCGCGTTATGTCGATGCCGTCGACATTCACAATACCCCCGGCGGCTACCACCGTGAAATAATTGAGGACGATGTCTTTGCGGGTGCGATGTATGACCGGGGCGTCTTCATCCACATGATGAGCCTGATGGGTGACAAGTGCGATGACATCGGCCTGTCGCAAGCGACGTGGCTAAAAGAGACCTATCCTGATCTGAAGCCGAAGCGAATTCTCGACATTGGCTGCACGATTGGCCACAGCACGCTTCCTTACGCCGATATTTATCCGGATGCCGAAGTCTACGCCATCGACATTAGCGCGCCGCTGCTTCGCTACGCTCATGCGCGGGCAGAATCACTAGGCGCGTCGGTGCAATTCAGTCAGCAGAACGGTGAGGATACAAAATTTGCCCCTGGGTCATTTGATCTCGTCGTGTCGCACATTCTGTTTCACGAAACTTCAAACAAAGCGCTTCGCCGGATTGTTGAAGAATGTTTCCGTCTGCTGAAACCGGGTGGGGTTATGGCCCACAGTGAAGGCCCGCAATTCAAAGACCTGCAGCCGATGGATATATTCTTTGTCGATTGGGACACGCATTTTCAGGGCGAACCGTTTTCGGCCGCGATGCACGAACTCGATCTACCTCAAATCGCTGTCGATGCGGGATTCAAGCCAGAGAAGGTGTTTGAAAAATTTATCCCGAGTTTAATGATGAGCAAGATTACGTCGGGATACAAGCCGGGTGTGCGCGGTGGGGGCAACTGGTTCCTGATGGGCGCACAGAAGTAAGACGCGCGCCGCGTCAAACCTCTCGAAATTCGATGACCGCGCCCCCGGCGGATGCGGGCGCGCCCCAAATCGTGCCGTTGGCACCGGGATAAAACGTCACGTCATTTTCGGCGAGTACAGTCTTGGTGATTTTCAGGTTTGCGACTGAGATCGTGAATGCGGCGAACGAAGGTTCGCCTCGCAATTCGGCATTCGGATAGCGCCGCTCAAAGCCCGACCGGTCAGCAACCCCCATACAGTTTTGGCCGAGATCGAATTCCAGTCCCCATTCTGATGGCACGGGTGCAATGCCAAATAACTTGGCATAACGCTCACCCACGCCTGACAAATCTTCGGCGCATAGCGTCACGTCGATGAGGCCTGTTGCACCGTTTGGGTGGTGGAAGACAGCATCGTCGAACACCAGTTCAGGGGTGACGTGTTCAACAACGCAGGTAAACCCGCCGGGCGCATCAGCTGCGCCGACCTCAAACCACTTGAAGAGCGCATCGCCCCCAACGCCGTAGGTTATCTCTCTGGCGCTGGTACGCAGTTCCCCAGCGAAAACGCCCGCGGCCTCGCAGCTCTTCAGCGCGTCTTGTGCGTCGTTCGAACCAAGGGCGAGAATGTGACAACCTTCAAATCGGGAAAGATAGGGTTCCAAATGGTTGCCCGTATTGGGATCAGGTACCGCTGTGAGTTCCAAATAACTCTGCGGAAAAACGCAGTGCTGACTCCATTGCCCGAGCGAGATTGAGTTTCCATCATCATCCCGGCCCAAAAGTGGTTTCAATTCCGTCACGAAAAACCCCAACGCCTCAAAAGCATTTTGATTGGCATGGATGTCACGGCTGGCGATGCCGATATGATCGATTCTCAAGTTTGACTGTGGCATCTTGCCTAAAATCCTTGTCGCGAGTGGGGCGGGAAGCCCCGCATAGATAAATTGTGGAGCATTTGATATTTCGACCTTAGTCATTACCGATCGAGAGTTCGAGTTCACCGTGCCGGTGGTGATTATTGGCGCGGGCGCCTGCGGTCTGGTTGCCGCACTGGCAGCACACGATGCAGGTGCTGAAGTCATCGTCTTGGAGCGGGATTCGACGGCGGGTGGCAGCACCGTCATGTCGGGCGCCATGATTCCGGCGCCGGGAAGCCGCTGGCAAAAAGAAGCGGGAATCGAAGATGCACCGGCCGGTTTAGTTCAGGACATGATCGCTGCGACGGACGGGGAAGTCGACATAACGATGGCCACAGCCGTCGCCGAAGCAGCCGCACCCTGCCTCGAATGGTTGGCCGACCAGCATCAAATTCCGCTCGCTGCGATCGACAACTGGAAGGGCCACGGTCAATCCAAAGCGCGGATGGTGAGTGTGCCAAGTCGCACCGGCGAAGAACTGCACGGCGCACTTTCGGCTGCCGCCGAACGGGTCGCCATCGATGTTATGACCGACGCCCTGACCACGGCGATCTTCCATCATGGTACAGGCCGGGTTACCGGCGTACGGGTTGAACGCCCCGATGGTTCCACTGACGAATTCGGATGCCAAAGTTTGATATTGGCGAGCGGTGGTTTCGGCGGAAACCCGGACATGGTCGCAGGCAACATCACCGGATTTGTCGACGCCCCTTATTTCGGACATGAAGGGAATGCTGGTGACGGTATTACTTGGGGTGAAGGACTAGGCGCGGCGCTCCGTCATATGGGTGCCTACCAGGCCCACGGTGGCTTGGCGACGCCGCACAATATTGCGATTACCCAGGACCCGATGCTCACCGGTGGGATTCAGGTCAATCAAGATGGCGAACGTTTCATGAATGAGGTCGAAGAAGTGTCGGGGCAGGCGCAAATCGTTCTCGCCCAACCCGGTGGGACCGCCTGGAGCATTTACGGACAGGCTCAGTTCGAGGCCGGGATGAAAGTCACCCGTTTTCGCGAGGCCGAGGACGCGGGCGCCGTCCGGCACGCCAAGGACATGGAACAATTGGCCGCACTAACGGGATTGCCGCTTGGCAAACTGAGTGAGACGATTGCGGCAACGATTAAATCGGGCGAGGGAGACGCGGCCGACCCCTTTGGCCGTGATTTTTCGTTGTGTCCAAATCTGGAAGCGCCGTTTTGTGCGATCCGGGTGACGGGCGCGATTTACCAGACACAAGGCGGGCTGGTCGTCGACGGCAATGCGCGTGTCCTTAAAAAAGACGATTCGCCTTTGCCGAATTTGTTCGCCGGCGGCGGCGCGGCCTGCGGGTTATCCGGGGCAGGGGGGACCGGATACCTTCCGGGTAACGGCCTTCTGATGGCCGTCGTGCTCGGGCGTCTCGCCGGCATTTCGGCGGCTGAAATATCACGCGGATAGGAAAATGCGCCTCCCGCTCAATGCGAGGGCGACACTAATTTTCTGGAAGATATCCCGGTTTGGCCGAAAGAAACCGCACAAGCTTTTGCGCAATAACGTTGTGCGCCAAAACGCTCGGATGCGGATCGCCGGTCGCGACCATCGCTGCTGAAATGTTGCTGCCGAACGCATCTGCCAGTTCCGGAAATGGGTTGATCAACGGAATACCAATCTCCTCCAATCGATTTTCGACGGCGTCATAGATTGGGATAAAAGGCGAATTCGGCGATAGATCGTGAAGTTCCGGAATCAGAATTCCCACAACTTTGATGTTATTCGATTTTACAAATTGCACGAGGTCCTGAAGTTCACTTTGGGTTTCGAGCCAGCTCGGTTGATTGTCCTGGTACACATCCGAGTAGGTTTCCGAAAGCGTGCGACCGGCGAGAAACTGCAAGGACGCCACTTTCTGAAAAACGAATGCCGCGAAAACCGAATATCGAAGGATGGGATTGGCGCCGCCCACCGGATCTGGGCGCGCATCGTTTAGATGATACTGGATCACAACCAGGTCGGGGTCGGTTTTCGGCGCGTGGAATATGAACGACCGGACATTGTAAGCGGTGTTGTAATCCGCGGTACCGGCATTAATCGCCACGAAATTGGTTGCGCCGCCACCGGCAGTCCCGGCGTTCAGCAACGACGTGGTGACTTCGGCGAACCCGTCTTCCACATTGACTCCCCAGCCAAGCGTTATTGAACTTCCAATAAACTGAACCCGGTATTCGTTGGCAGGCTTGGTCGGCGAAAGTTCGACACTTCGGTGCCCAAGCGAGTTGAGAACCAGATCGACACCCATGATGTGTACGTTGGTGTCTGGCGTCTGCTGATGGGTAACATTGGGCACGGGGCTATCGGAGAGGACCTTGGTCGCGTAATCGATCATCTCCATGTCGAAGAAGAGGACGAAAGATGACAGGACGCGAAGCGTAAGTTCGCCAATGACAAAGACATAAATTGGGATGCTGATGATCCGCAACGCACGTTTATATCCAGATCGCACGTACTCAAATTCCCCTTGGCGGCATCTCAGGCGGCGCTCAAAATTGAAAGTATATGAAGGGCCGTCCGCCGAACTCGCCGAATGCCACGATTAGTATTACCAGAAGCACGAAAAACGCGTCGCGAACAAGACGCGGCCATTTTAGAACGACCAGCGTATCGTTCTTCCATTCCTGAAACAGCTGGACGCCAATCGGAATGCTTGTCAGCGCGAGCAGCGTCAACGCGGATTGCATTGCGATCGAGGAATCCACAGCACGGAAATTGACAAATATCGCTTTGAGCATTTGGCTGGCTTGGTCGAGTGACGGCGACCGAAATATCAGCCAGCCAAGACAGGCCAAATGATAGGTGAGAAAAATCTGTAAGGCCGTGGGCATGCGATCCCATAGGCCGCGAATGAAGTAGTACCCGGCGATCAGCACCCCATGGTAGAGCCCGAAAAATCCATAATTCCATCCGGCGCCATGCCAGAAACCGAGCAGGTATTCGGTTACCAGGATCGTCACCATGAATGCAATGACATGCCGTGTTTTGATCGACAGGTTTGCGAGGCGGGGTTGGCGCGCGAGGTAGAGATAAAATGGAGAGAAAACGTAGTCTCGAAACCAGCTCGATAGGGAAATGTGCCAGCGCCGCCAAAAATCACTGATATTTTTCGTGAAATAGGGCCGACGAAAATTCTCCATCAGATCGATGCCCATAACTTTGGCCAGACCAATTGCCATGAACGAATAACCGGCAAAATCCGCGTAGATCTGAATGGAAAATGCGTAGGTCGCAAGAAGGACGTTGATTCCTTCATAGGCGCCGGTTGCGGAATAAACGGGGTCGACGATCTTGGCCAGGTTATCGGCAACGACGACTTTCAGAAACAGACCCCAAAGAACGAAATAGGCGCCTTGAAATCCACGCTCCCAACTTAACTGCCTTGGCTTCAGAATTTGCGGCAGCAGCCGGGTGCCGCGTTCGATAGGGCCGGCGACAAGCTGTGGAAAGAAGGATACGTAAAGCGAGAAATCCCAAAAGTTTCGCGCCGCCGGAACTTTGTTGCGGTAGACGTCGATCGTGTAACTCATCGTTTGGAACGTGTAGAACGAGATGCCCACTGGCAGAATGACGTTGATCAGGATCGGGTCGAACTCAATGCCCACCCGGCCGAACAATGTGTGAAAGCTGGTGGAGAAGAAATCGAAGTATTTGAAAATTCCAAGCAGCGTGAGATTTACGAAAACGCTTACGGCGACATAGCGCTTGCGTATTCTTTTTTCATCACTGGCTTCAATACCGAGACTGCAAAGGTAATCGGTGACCGTCGATATCGCGATCAGCGATAGAAAGCGCCAGTCCCACGACCCATAAAAAATGTAACTCGCAACCAGCAGCATCCTGTTCTGCCAGCGATGGCGCAGGACGACGTAGAGCGTGAAAACGACAATAAAAAATGCCGCAAACTGAAATGACTGGAAAAGCACTGCGGTAGAATTCGGACGCTTAGAGCAAGGTAACGAGCGTGTTTATGCCGCCTGTTGGGCCAAACTCGTCAGGCTGCTGAGAGAGGTGAAGGCATCGAAATCAAGATCGTCCAGATTTACTGGAATGCCAGATTGTTCCTCGATAAAGAGGATCACCATCATCATCGTGTAGGAATCCAGATCCAGTTCTTGAGATTCACTGGTGACCTGAATTTTAAGTTCGCCCTCGATTAGGCTCCGCAAGTCGCTGGTTAGCTTTCCGTTATCCACCAATCAAACCCTCATTCATCTATTTGGAATCAGCTTCTATCCAAAGGAAAGATGCGTCAAATGGAATTCCATCTTTGGTTTCGGTCGCTTCCATTTCTTCCCGCAGATCTTTCATGAACTGCGGCTTGTCCTCAACCTCGTGTATAACCGGTGCCGACCGGGCGGTCCACCATTTCATATGTTGCTCAAAATCGCCGTGCACCACGTGCCGAACGGTTCTGGCTCGAAGGTTGAACCGTTCAGAAAGGGCGCCCAGTCCCGCGATCAGTTCGGCCTCGTCGACTCTCTGAACCAGGGTCGCGGTCTTCATGATCTGCTTGAATGTGAGATGCTTCTTCAGGGCCTTAACAATCGCCTTCTTGAAATTCGCCCCATCACTTTTTTCGATCATGAGAATGCGTAGCCGCCCGGTGTCCTTGAGAATCCGGTTCATTTCGACCCCGGCTGGCTCCATGGACTTGACCCAATGAAGGGCAAGGGTCGACACAATTAAGTCGGTCGAGCGATCCGGTAGCGGAATACTTTCGAAAGAACCCGGTTGAAACGAGAACGTATCACTGGCCGAAAATTTTTCAGCGCCGATCTCTCGCATGCCGTCGGCCGGCTCAATGCCAACGCCCTTGCAAGTGCCACCCTTGAAT
>JAPYRI010000091.1 GCA_029941135.1 Alphaproteobacteria bacterium
GTGGTGTGTTGCTGAAGCCATTCGCGCGTTTGCCCAACTGCGTCCAGAATCATCGGCACGTAGTCCGCGTTGATAGCCTGAATTAATTCGACAATAGCAGTTGGCACTTCGTCCTCGGCATCAGCTGCTCGCGATAGTTTGCTATCCCGATCTTCGCTGGCCGGTGTTCGCATGCGTGCTATCCAGTCGCAAACGTGTGGTGCCTCATCGCGCACGATCTTTCCCGAGTAAGGGTCTCTATACAAATGGGCGTAGAGTGGCCCCATAAGCGCACAATCGGCCAAACCGGGCGCACCCCCCAGGACGAACTCATGCTCACTAAAATGTCCATTGAGTAAACGAAGATAGTCCAGGAATAAAAGTTCAACCGTACGCCGGGTGTTCTCGTCGACCCCTAAATGTTTTGGCCACGAGCTAAATTGCCTAGCGATTTTCTTACCCACTTGCCATTGATCTTCCCGGCTTGCTGCCGGGTCGTTCATTTCTCCCATCATTCTTTGCGCAAATTCAGCATCGTAGTACCAACGATAATGTAGTGCTGGGATCTTGAACCACTCATCTGCAAAAAGCTCCAGCAGGTACGACACAAAACGCTTTTTTGGTGTGGTTGGAATTAGCGGGTTGTCCGGGTGACGCTTTTCCAGCTCTTCGATGATGATGGAGGAGTCTTGCAGTATCTCGCCGGCCGGCGTGACCACAACTGGGACAACGGGAAATCCGATTTTTGGCAAAATAATTTCGTCAAAAACCGCCCGATCGGCAACGAGATCGACAAAAGGCAATGGTTTTTGCAGCAGGTAGCTGCGGGGTTTTGCCGCGTAATACGAGGCTTCGACACCGTAAAGTGTGTATCTGTCAGCGGTCATGATTGCTTTCGGAATGAGTTCGAGGTTGACCCCGTTATGAGCTACTACGGGGCGGATTAGATTTTTAGATTGCGCACGATCTTAGTCTTGTTCCTTATCGTTTCCTTGCGTTGATGCCTGATCTTCTGCGGCGTCCTGCTCGACGAGTTTCACATAGTTTTTGATGCCATCAAGTTCGACAAGTGTTTCTAGCGGCAGAGAGAGCGTTGTAGCGACGGTTGTCGGGAACCCACAAGCGACTTCATCACACTCCTCCCCGGCGGGAGAGTAATCAAGAGCAGGCCCAGAATCTATACGGAAAGGGTCTTCGGCGATCCGGGACCAAATTGAAGGTCGATGTCCGCTTTGGGTCAATAACGGACTCATCGGGGTTTTGCGTCAATGTCCGTTGTTGAGGGTAAAGCGAACATCGGGGCCGCCGCCTAGGACGGCCAAACGTCGTGCAGACTAATCGATCTGCCAATTGATCAGCACGCCGTAGTTAGATTTTCGCATCAAGTACAGCCGTTGATGTTTAGCAGCAATGGACTTAGCGTCTAATGGAATATACCGATGAGGGGGGCACACCATGTCAATATTGAATGGTAAGAGAGCTGTCGTTACGTGCGCGGATATTTATATGGGTCCGGCTATTACCGAGCGGTTCCGGGAACTGGGAGCAGAAGTCCTGACCAGCGAATCGTCCCTGCTTGATCAAGCTAGTGTCGATACGTTGTTGGAAGAAGCGGGCGAAGTGGACATCCTTATTGCAAACTTGGCGGGCACCCCCCATTTCGCGACTGTAGATGAAATCAAAGACGAAGATTGGTTTACCTTATGCGATCGATTGCTTCACCCCTTGATGCGCTTGCTCAGGGCTTTTGTGCCTCAAATGAAGGCGCGTCGCGCCGGGAAAGTCGTAGCCATCACCAGCGCCGCCGGTCTCCGGACAGTTCCGGAGATGGCAAGCTATTCAACGATGAGAGCCGCACAGAACTCTCTTATTCGAACGGCCGCGGTAGAAGCCGCACGGTTCAACGTACAAATTAACGCAATCGCACAAAATTATGTTGCAAGCGAAACCTATTTCCCTGAAGAACTCATAAATAACCCAGAGTTCATTAAACAAATTAGCTCCGTTTTACCTACACAACGTATTGCGTCTGGGTCCGCAACGGCTGACCTCGCCGCATTTCTAGCGTCGGACGCAAACACCCATATTGTTGGGCATGCTGTGCCGTTTGCAGGCGGGTGGGATGTTATGTCCGATTTGGGATGGGACCCACGCGCCCTGGAATAGAAACGGGAATACGATGTCGGGCTCCGGCGTTTCAAGAGCGCCGCTCTTGAGCTGCGTGAATAATCTTGGGCGGGCTACACATATCAAAGAGGTCCGGGAAGGGCATTGTCACGTTGTGGGTCAGGACTGGGCATGCGATGGCCTCGAAAGCCGATGTCTGCTTTCGGGGGTAAAGCGGAAGTCGCTTAAAAAATGCCGATGATCACGCCCAAAACATTATATGAAATCATCTAACCAAACTCCCTCTCAACTCAGTCATCGCATTTTATGATGACATTACCATCACTTTTCCCCTTCAGGCGCATGCGTCATAATCGGGCAGCGACCGGCGAGGCTCGGTGTGTCCCCAAGGTCCATGGCGTCTTTGCCGCCCTTCGTCCAGCCGAGGTCTTTAACCCGCTGCACCGCTTTTTTATCCATCGCAGCACATTCCTGCTTGCTCAATATCTCGCGCGTTTCATAGGCCGAGACTTTCGCATCAGCGGCGATTTTTGTTTTATAGACGAATAGCCCCTTTAACGCCGCATGGGCGAGCCAGCGGCGCGGGCCGCGAAGCGGCTTGATACGAACATGATTGAGAAATTTATCTTCCATGGCATAAATGCAAACCCACCGGCCAAGCGGTTTCAGCGGATGCGGAAACCATCGATCGCCAAACGCATAAATGAGGGAGTTCACCAAATCCGGAATAACCGGCGAGTAGACGTGATTTTTGTCTTCCCAATCGTCGACGAATTGCTCCAGCTCTTGCAATGTGTCAGGGAACCCTTGCAGCGGCTTGTCGCCTTCGCGGCGGAAATGTTTTGAGAGGGCTTTGGCAAAATTAAATTGTGCCAGTTTGATATGCGGGTCCATGCCCTCCATGCCGAGCTTCTTAAACAGGCGATCTTGTAAGACGACAAGGCGGCCCAGCACATAGATGAAATCTTCGCTTTCCTCAAAATGCCCCGGTAGCATGCGGGCCACGCCAGCGTGATAACTATTTAACCGCGAGAGGGACTCGATGGTCTCTGGCGAATCCGGGCCATGCGCATACCACGTCCAAAAGAAGTCGAGAGCGTCTTGCATGCGCTGGTTGGGCCGCCGCAAAGCTTTATTGGTGATGACAAGCGTTTCGGCCATATGCGCCGGCTTCACAACATAGCTGGTCAATATTGTGACGAGAAAATTCAGCGTCAGCTCGTCCATCTGATATTGCGCGACAATAGACATGATGTCGCCATATTCGGTTTCGGGATCGCGTTTATTTATTTCGCGGTCAATCCAGCGACGGTCAGCTTTGAGGTCATCGGCAATTTTCAACATCATTATTCCCCTTTTTTTGGCCGCAAACTGAGAAAATCATTGTAATGAATATTCTTCACTGATATGTTTTTCACTATAATTCCACGATTAGCAAGGTCTTTTATGAGTGCCTCTTCCACCGCAGTAACCCCCACAGCCAAAAGGGCGCCGAAATTATCGCCCGAAAAACGACGCGCACAATTGCTCGATTGTGCGGTTCGGGTGGTAGCAAGGCGCGGCCTGAGCGGCGTGCGGCGCGCGGAAGTGGCAGTAGAAGCTGGAGTGGCCGTGCCGACGGTTTATGCGTATTTCAAAACCCGCGAGCGCTTGGTGCATGGCGTGCTTGAGCTCACAGATCAATATCTCACGCAAACTGTCTGGCAGGCCGTTGAGACCGGCGAAAGTGTTTTTGAAAAATTATTACACGTCACCCAAGCATTTTCCGACAGCGTTGAACGCGCGCCGGAAATCATGAAGATTTGGCTCGATTGGAGCACCGCCTTTGGTGACGATGCTTGGCCGCTTTATGAGGATTTGCAACGCCGCGTGAGTGATTATTTTTGTCGCATCATTGAGGCCGGTCAAGAAACCGGAGAAGTGGCGGCTGAGGTCAATGCTGAAATCGCCGCCTATTTGATTATCGGCGGTGGCCACATGATGGTGCAAATGAAGCTGGCTCAGCAGCCCGCCGTCGATATTGAGCGTTTTCTCGAGACGCTGGTTGCCAGCGCTTTAATGCCGCCTAACGCGTCAGTTCAAGAGGCATCCTCATGAAGGTGATAATCATTGGCGGTGGACCGGCCGGCTGTGCCGCCGCCTATACGGTGCAGAAAGCAAATCATGAAGCCATTTTATTCGAGGCCAGCGACACGATTGGCGGGCGCACAAAACAACTACACCGAGAGGGCTTTAACCTTGGCACCGGCGCCCTGTTTTTAATGGGCGGCATTTACCCGCGCACCATGGCGTTGCTGCGCGAGATGGGCCATATCAAAAAACTGGTGCCGTGGAAGGGCGCGTCTGAACTCATGGATGAGGACAATTCGCGCTATCCGGTGCGGTTGGATAAAATTTTCAGTTTTGCCAAAGTGCCGACGCTGAGATCAATCGATCGCTTGCGCTTGCTGGCCACCGGCATCCGGTTGTTTTTCTCGCCAGGTGCCAAAAACCCGTTTAACGGGTCGCAATTGGCGACCTTTGATCGTGGCGAAAATCTCGAGGATTGGTCGCGCAAACATTTGGGTGCCCGCAACTATGAATATGTCATGCGACCGATTATGGACTTTCTCTATGCCGTGCCGTTGCGTCAGCTCTCAACCCCGTTTCCAAAGGCTTTGATCAAGCAAGCGCATAAAATTTCCTTGTCGACACCGCCGCAAGGCATTGGACAAATCAGTGACTGGCTGGTCGAGCATATGCCGTCGGAGAATGTGCATGTATCGGCACCGGTCGAGCGCATCGCCCGCGATGGCGATTGCTGGCAGGTTTTTGCCAATGGCCGCAGCTTTTCGGGCGACGCGGTGGTTATCGCTACTGAGGCCTTTGTGGCGGCTGGGCTTTTGCAAGAATTCATATCGCCCGACGCCCATCAACGCCTGATGGACACACCTTATACCGAATACGCCCATGTTGCCGTTGCCTATGAGGAAGATCCATGGCCGGATTATCCGGTTGATATCGTCTTGCCGGTTGGGGTTGATGGTGAGCGCGATGTCGGTGCCATGGTGTTGCATGGCCGACGCTCACCGACGAGCGTGCCCGAAGGTGCCCAATTGGTCGGGGTCTATTTCAACACCCCGCCGCTGGCCGATATGAGCGATGACGACATTAAAAACCAAGCGGTGAAACAGGTGAATAAGGCTTTCGGCCAAGCCCCGCCGCCGCAATTTGTGCATTTGTTCCGTTACGAAAAAGGTCTCACCATTGCCAAGCCGGGGCATTATCAAAGCCTCGATAAAGTGCATGACTTATTGCCGCCGCATATCCGCTTGGCCGGCGATTACTTTTCACAAGCCGGCGTCGAGGCGGCAATTTATAGCGGCGAACGTGCCGCCAATGACATTCTTAAGAGCCACGCACCATAGGGCTTCTTTTGGCGCATAAGCAAACTCATATAGGAGGAAATAATGAGTGACACAGCAGTAAGTAGCAGCGCTAGCGACATAATTGGGAGGATTCAATGGCAATGAAATTTGGATTTTTAACGGAAGGGGACACACCACCAGGAGCATCCGTGGCTGAGCGTTACCATGAAGTTATTCGGGAAGCACAATTTGTGGAAGAGATGGGCTTTGATTTTTGGGGGAGTTCTGAGCAACACTTCACCGGCCCGGTTGCAACTATTTCCGCACCCGAGGTCTTGTACGGCGCGGTGGCCCACGCGACAAACCGGATCAAACTGCCACTATCCGGCAGACTGAAAACCCCTAGCATGTTGCATCCATGTTGCATGGAGCAGAGAGGCCCCTGTGTAACCCCTTGTAATTCCTTGGTATCGTGTTGCAGCACTCGCAACATGAAATAGAGGAGTACTGGACAGATAAAAGGCCCCTAACTCATTGAATTAAGGGCCTTAATTTTGGTAGCGGGAGAGGGAATTGAACCCCCGACACCCGGATTATGATTCCGGTGCTCTAACCAGCTGAGCTACCCCGCCACAGGCCCTTACACTTGGGTAAATGAACTGCCCGGATATAGATTTGGCAGCCGGGTCTGTCAAGCAGCCTCGGCAGCCTCAATCCAGCCCCCACCCAAGACCCGCATCCCATCATAGAAAACACACGCCTGACCGGGGGCAACCCCCTCCTCGCCGGTGAGCAATTCCACATCAATTCCAGAACTTTCGCCAAGCGGGTACAGACGCGCCGCCACCGGTGGTCGGGTCGAACGCACTTTAACGTCGACTTCCTGGCCCGCCTGCGGACCCGTGCCGATCCCCAGCCAGTTCACATCGCGCACACGGATACGATTGACTTGTAACGCTTCGCGCGGACCAACCACCACTTGTCGGGTTTCCGGATCGACGCGCACCACGTAAAGCGGATCGCCCGTGCTCACCCCCAATCCCCGGCGCTGGCCAACTGTGTAATGAATGATGCCGTCATGACGGCCAAGCACGCGGCCATTGAGATCAACAATCTCGCCCGGGTCAGCGGCACCGGGGCGCAGTTTTTCGATGACATCCGCGTATTTGCCGCCGGGGACAAAACAAATGTCCTGACTGTCGGGTTTGTCCGCCACCGACAGCCCATATTGACTGGCTAATGCACGGGTGCCGTCTTTATCGAGGGCGCCTAAGGGAAAGCGCAAATATTCCAACTGCTCGCGGGTCGTGGCAAACAGAAAGTAACTCTGATCGCGGGTCGGGTCGACACCGCGATGGAGCTCCGGCCCGGCGGGTCCCTCTATACGCTGCACATAGTGACCCGTGGCGAGAGCAACGGCGTCCAGATCCTGGGCAGTTTTCAGTAAATCATTAAATTTAACCGTTTGATTGCATCTGACGCAGGGGATGGGAGTCTCGCCGCGTAAATAACTGTCGGCAAAATCGTCGATGACCTGTTCGCGGAAACGACTTTCGTAGTCCAGCACGTAGTGAGGTATTTTCAATTGGTCAGCCACACGGCGGGCATCATGTATGTCATCGCCCGCACAACAAGAGCCTTTGCGGCCCACAGCCACCCCATGATCGTAAAGCTGCAAAGTAATGCCAACCACATTGTGGCCGGTTTTCTTCAAAAGTGCCGCAGTTACCGACGAATCGACACCGCCTGACATCGCCACAACGACCAGCCCATCCTCTGACGATAAGGTCGGGTCGGAGGCTACCGGCTCTATACGGTCGTCGTTACTTGCGCAAAAAGAATCCATGCCGACAATATAGGCTGGAAAACACTCGCCGCAAGCCCTTGGCCAACCGAAAGTCGGTGAACTTTATGAAGTCGAGCAAAGTCAACCGTCCGATTTGGGCCAACATCGACAATAGAATTGATTTACCGACACCCGAGCCCGAGAAAATGCCCATTCGTTGCCCCCGGCAACAGGTGAGGAAGGTATTAAATGCTCTTACTCCTAGGTCTTCTTTGCGCCGACTCGCCGCCGTGTGTGGGCGGGGGGAGGCTGCGCCCGCAAAGGATATCCGCGTCCACCTCGAGGCAACGGACCTTTGCCGTCGATTGGCTCTCCCATGGCATTAATCACACGGCCGAGCCATCCATCTCCCGGATAGACTACCGGTTCGTCTTCAATGACCGTAACTTTGCAACCCATGCCAATACCCTCAAGAAATCCAAAGGGCATCATCAGCGCACGATTGTCGCGAAATCCAACGGTTTCGCATTGAACTTCGCGCCTACCACGACCTTGAATGACGCAACGGGACCCAATACTCAAAGCATTTTGAATGCCGGCGACTTCAACCAGCAGCCCCTGGATGCCGATTTAGTTAATGGGATAATTTAACTTTTAACCCATTAAGATTCTATTAAGACCTATTAAGGTATATAGGAAGTACGTTAATTAATGGGCGATTCAGGAAGAAGAAATTCATCATGTTTTGCTCGTTAACCATGCGAAGGCAGATTGATTTCATTGAAGTGCGCCGATACTATAATCGTTAACCTGCAACCGCACCGCCAGGGGGAGCAAGATGCGAGCTCTGTTGATAGAAGACGATTCAGCATCCTCAAGAAGTATCGAACTGATCCTAAACGCGGAAGGTATAAGCAATTATACGACCGATTTGGGCGAAGAAGGATTGGATCTGGGTAAGCTGTATGATTACGACATCATAATCCTCGACCTAAATTTGCCCGACATGCACGGCTATGAAGTTCTGAAAAAGCTGCGTTTGTCCAAAGTCGATACGCCAATTCTCATTCTTTCCGGCATGGTAGAACCAAATAACAAAGTCGAAGGCCTGACTTTTGGCGCAGATGATTATTTGACTAAGCCATTTAACAAGGAAGAATTGATTGCGCGTATCCACGCTATTGTGCGGCGCTCACAGGGTCACACAGAATCGATTATCCGCACCGGCACCTTGAGCGTTAATTTAGATACCAAAACCGTCGAAATGGACAATAGACGAGTCCACTTAACGGGCAAGGAATACAGCGTGCTAGAACTGCTTTCCTTGCGCAAAGGCACGAACTTGACCAAAGAGATGTTCTTGAATCATCTTTATGGGGGCATGGACGAACCGGAATTAAAAATCGTTGATGTCTTCATCTGCAAATTGCGGAAAAAACTGGCAGCAGTGAATGATGGCATTCATTATATTGAAACCGTGTGGGGCCGTGGCTATGTTTTACGAGACGCCGCTGATACTCCAACCGAATTAGCCAGCTAAAAGCTAATTTACCCACGGCGGCCAAGAGAGCCAAAATAATACCCCCCCTTTGGGAATGCCCAGAGGGGGTTTTTTGTTTCGAAATCGTTCCTATTTACCGGCGCGTCCCCGCAGATAATACTTTGGTCTCTTCCAGCACCATCAACAGACTTTTGATGGTGTCGATAGACTCTAGAATAAGAGTCACAGCTTCGGCATTTACCGGCAATTCGCCGTCTCTGAATTTCCCCAGAATGTTTTCGGCGGCGTGGGCAACTGATTAGAGTCGGGGCAGACCGAGGAACCCGCAAGTCCCTTTTACGGTATGAACCATGCGGAAAATGTTATTTAAAGTCTCGGTATCACTGGGGTCCTGCTCGAGGGAATCAACTGAATGTCGAGCGCGTCCAAGCTTTCAGCGGTTTCGGTTAGAAATTCGCTTAGCAGATCGTCCATGATGCGGTCCTCTGAGTGTAATCCGGCTGGTCACCCGGTTGTTGGAGTGGGTGTCGCTAATTGGAAGTTCATAGATGACGCAAATACGTTAAAAACGGGTAAAATGTCAGAGCACTAAAACTGATTTTGATAATTTCCTGCGATAAATATGCAAATGGAGACCCTGTTCTCTTCTGATTCATCGACATCAATTTTGGCGTCAAGAAGATCCCCCAACCTAAAAGTGTAATAAGGTTGCACGGTACGCGTCGTTAACTCGTCCAAGGTTATTTCGCCCGTAAGCAACTCTTTACAATTCTCCTTAAGCCCCGCGTTATCCCCATCTATTGTCACGGCAATCTTGATCTGCCGCGATTTACCCGCATCCTCAGTATTTAAATGAACGTTGACCGTGCCGCCGCGGCCCAGGCAATCGCCACCCGCGAGCGCCATGTTGAGCACGAGCTTTACAATGGTTTTTTCCAACGCGATTGATGGTGCAATCCAATTGAGCTGAATTCTTCCGTTTGAATACAAGCCTTCGAGAACGCGATGGGCTTCATCCAAATTAATTTCAGCCCCTAAGCCACCAGAAGCACCAAACGCGAGTCGGAAGAACTGCAGGCGCAAAGAAGCCTCTTCAGCACTGTGGCTGAGCAATTCCAAAGCTTGTTCTCGGTTTTTTTGTCTTCCTCTTCTTCGAGGATTTCCACACCGTTCGCTAGCGCACCAACGGGGCTGACGAGGTCGTGGCACATTAGCGAGCAAAGCATCGCTGCAACGTCGAGGTCGTCCATCCTTGTATACCCCACCCTAAGTTTGACCCAACCCAGGTCCTTACTCTTAGAACCCTTGTTACAAGAAGCCCGGGTAACTTGTTCGCAACAATCAGAACCAAGCCTCACCGGCGCGTAACTCATTGAGTCATTACATGTCCGGGAACCAAATTAGCGGCCAATTTGGTTAAAAAAGCCGCAATATTGGCGTGTGAACGCCAATATTCAGGAGGATTTTTGGATACTTGCCGGTAAACTCTCAGCTCCGCGCCACATTGGAGCGCACCACCAAAAGAGCAACGCCGCAGTGAATGAATTCGATACTTCAGAAACGCACTCCAAGCCTGCCGCTAAATCACCCCACCCGGGCACGGGAAAAGGTCTCGGCCGCACTCGACCGCGGGGCCGACAAGCAACGGCGGCTGAAATAGATGAAATCAGGGCATTGCTGGGTGGCAAGCCTCGTCAGCGTGATTTGCTGATTGAATACCTGCATACAGTGCAGGACCAGTTCGGCGATCTATCACTGGGCCATTTGGCAGCCTTGGCAGCCGACATGGACTTGCCATTGGTCGAAGTTTACGAAGTCGCAAGCTTCTATCACAACTTTACCATACGTCGGGACGACGCACTCTCAACGCCAGTGCGCACCCTCAAAGTATGTGAAAGCTTGCCCTGCATGCTGCAGGGCGCCGATAAATTGAAAAAAATGCTCGCTGCTGACAGCGACCCAAAGCTGATACGAATCGAAGCGGCCGCTTGTATGGGGCGATGTGATCAAGCACCAGTGGTGCGGATTGGAACTCATTACATTGGTGAGGCTGATAGCACTCAAGTCCTAGCCGCCATCAAGACTGGAAAAACCAGTTCGACGCTACCCGAATATCGTGATTACGCCGCCTACCTAAAAGATGGCGGTTATCAGCTGTTGGGGGCGTGCCGGTCAGGCAATTACAGCCCCGACAAAATATTTGATGCCCTGGATAAGTCCGAACTGCGAGGCTTGGGTGGTGCCGGGTTTCCTACCGGCAGAAAATGGCGTCTGGTCGCCGAGCAACCCGCTCCCCGCTTAATGGCAGTAAATGGTGACGAAAGCGAACCAGGAACATTTAAAGACCGCCACTACCTGCTGACCGATCCCCATAGGGTGCTGGAGGGCATGTTGATCGGCGC
>JAPYRI010000092.1 GCA_029941135.1 Alphaproteobacteria bacterium
GATTCACCTGGGGCGCCTGTGTTGCCAGAATGTAGGTCAATTTCACTTAAACAAGAGTTCGTATCCCTTTGATATTGACGGATATACCTGGGTGAGATAATTTTTTCCCCTACACGACCGTTGAGGGAGATAAGGCGATGACGAAAACCATCACGCGGGCGGACTTAACCGAGGCAGTCTACCAGGAAGTTGGCCTGTCCAGAAATGAATCCGCCCAACTAGTGGAATCGGTGCTTGAAGAAATCAGTGCTTGTTTGACTACCGGGGAAAGCGTCAAAGTCTCTTCCTTCGGCAGTTTTTCGGTACGGCATAAACGGGCGCGAATGGGCAGAAACCCAAAAACCGGGGAAGAAGTGCCCATCAATCCACGCCGGGTCCTCGTGTTTCGGCCGTCACATGTGCTGAAAGAACAAATCAATAAGTCACTGTCGAAACCGGCAACAATTGGTTAGAGAACAATGTCGGACACCGTTGATTCAACGTTGCAATCCCGTTCATCCGGGAAAAAATCGCCGGAGGCATTTCGCACCATCAGTGAAGTTGCCGATGCCCTAAACGTACCTCAGCATGTGCTGAGGTTTTGGGAAAGTAAGTTTTCTCAAGTCAAGCCGATGAAAAGAGGCGGCGGTCGTCGATACTATCGTCCTGAAGACGTACTCCTGCTTCGCGGTATCCGTAACCTTTTGTATCACGAGGGATACACCATCAGAGGTGTGCAAAAGGTACTGCGCGATGCCGGTACCAAAGTGGTTGTCAATGCGGGCCGGGAAGCCGGCAGTGATGGATCCGCCGACGGAGTTGCTGACGAGACGGCGCAACAATCACCCGATTTATTTACGCCTGAGAACACGATCGAATCGAACACCGGCGGCAGTTCGGCCTCAACTGGCTTGAGCACGGAGCAGCGGGATAAACTTGAGGGAATTATGAGTCGGCTCAATGAAATGCGCGCGGCTTTAAACGAAACCGATTGACGCGCGTTGTCCGGCGGTTTGGACCCGGGTATAGTGCGCCAACTTTAAAATTCAACTTACCATCGGTATCGGCCGACCTGCGATATTGGAAATTCGAACTTCGACCATTCAGATACATGCGGAGCGTAGCGCAGCCTGGTAGCGCACTTCACTGGGGGTGAAGGGGTCGTGGGTTCGAATCCCGCCGCTCCGACCATATTAGGGGGCCAGCAAGATTGCCGGTCCCCTTTTTCTTTTCCAAAACGACCGGCCCATTTTTTACACAAACAGCGTGTAATCTCGGCCCGATTGTCATTTCCTTCGTCGGTTTTGCGATTGCCGGTTTAATGTTAGCCTTACTGCGGGGACAATCGACAAAACTGAGTTCTATTGTGAGCGTTTGTTCAATGAGTCCGTAATCAATGTTGGTTCTAGAGTCGCAGAGGAGAGGCGAAGATGAAATTTGGTTTCATGGAGGATTTCAGAAATCCGGTAAAATGGCGGCGACCATTCCCTGAGTTTTACGAAGAAATATTGGCGCAAATTGTCCTTGGCGAAGAACTTGGCTACGACAATGTCTGGCTCACCGAGCACCATTTCACTGAAGACGGATACAATCCGTCTTTGATGCCGACCGCCGCAGCGGTTGCGGCACGTACCAAGACCATTCGCCTGGGCACATTTATTCTGATCGCTCCTTATCAACACCCCGTCCGAATTGCCGAAGACACGGCGTGTGTGGATATTTTTTCAAATGGCCGATTCGATTTGGGGTTGGGGCAGGGATATTCCCACTACGAGTTTGAGACGCTTAATATTCCGCGAAAGGAGCGGGGAGCGCGACTTCGGGAATCGATTGATCTGGTTCGACGTTTGTTTACCGAAGAGCGAGTGACCCATGAAGGCCGGTTTACCACATTGAATAATGCCCGGCTGTCGCCTAGGCCTGTGCAACAACCTCATCCGCCCCTATGGATCGGTGCGCGCGCGCCGACGGCGATCAAGAATGCCGCCCGCTTGGGTTATCACCTGATGTGCACCATAGGGCCAGATCCGGCTCCTCTGTACCTGGAAACCCTGCGGGAAGAAGGCCGCAATCCAGATGACTTCAACATCGCTCAGCTTCGTATGGTGTATTGCGCCGAGACCGAAGAACAGGCTTGGGAAGACATACAAGACCACTTGTTTCATCTGATGGATTTCTACCAGGACATATTGTCCGAGGCGAACGATGCCGAAGGCGATGACCGGCCGTTACCCTTTACGTCACCCGCTGAAATTCGTCATTCTGCTTTTGCGCAAGCCGGCATGATTGGAACACCGGAACAAGTGGCGCAGAAAATGGAGATATTTTGCCAGGAATATAAATGCACGCATTTCATCATGGATACACAATTTCCAGGACTGGACCCCAAAAAAGCAAATCGATCTTTGGAATTGTTTGCCCGAGAAGTAATGCCCCAGTTTCGAGATCGGTGATGGCAATGCAATGCTGTGCATTTCACGCTCATGCCAAACCTAACCAGGTTTGCCAGGCTGAATTTGTTCAATGATTGCCCTACCAGCCCTACTGACACACATATTGTTTGGGACAGTTTTAACCATCCTTTCAGCAGGGCTTACTTACTTGTTGATGACCCGCGTGCGGTTGATCGATTACCCCAACCACCGGTCGTCCCATAGCGTTCCTGTCCCCCAGTCCGGTGGCATTGCCATTGTCATTACATTTTTTGTCGGAATTGCCGTCGCCTATCTGGTCGGTGAAGAAAGCAAAATTCAAGAGCCGTATTTTGTCGGCTTCGTGTTTTCGGCGATTGCGATCACAATAGTTTCTTTTGTTGATGATGCGGCGGGGGTGTCGTTTTCAACCAAGCTTGCGACCCAACTCGTATGTGCCATTGTTTGCCTAGCCTTTGGACTGGTCATCGATCAGGTCCCGATACCGTATTACGGTTATGTTTCGCTTGGCTGGTTCGGATATCCGCTGACCTTATTGTGGATTGTCGGCATGACCAATGCCTTCAATTTCATGGACGGTTTGGATGGCTTGGCGGCCGGAACTGCGGTAATCGCTTGTTCTTTCTTTGCCGTAATTTCGGCGAATGCCGGCAGTAATTTTGTCTATATACACAGCTATGTGATTTTGGCCGCCGCGCTGGGATTCTTGTTCTACAATTGTCCGCCGGCGCGGGTTTTTATGGGCGACATCGGCAGCCAGTTTCTCGGCTTTACCTTGGCAATATTGTCAGTGATTGGCCTCCAATACGACTCAGCCCATGTCTCATTTTTGGTCATGCCGCTCCTGTTCTTCAATTTTGTCTGGGATACGTTGTTCACATTAGGCCATCGGATCCGTCGTGGTCAGCCCGTTACCAAAGCCCATCGCGAACATTTGTATCAGTTGACTAATCAGATGGGCCGTAGTCATCGCTGGGTCACACTGTTTCACTATGGAGTTGCCGCTGCTCAAGGGATTGGCGCCCTTATCCTGGTTTCAATTCCGGGCGATGCCCGACTTTTGGTTTTCATGCCGTATATCGCTTTTCAACTGGCATACACCATATGGATTTACCGGCGCGCAAAGAGTAGGGGATTGCTACTTGAAGCTGTTTGAAAGATTGCCAAATTTAAAAGGGCTCAATTTTTAACCAGACCTTAACTCTACTTTGGAAGTATTTGGGGCATTGACATAGAGAAGCTTGACAGTTGCACCGTGTTGCGGGAATATCGGCAACAGTATCAACTCAGCAAAGCCACACAGGTGAGCAAAATGACGGTAAGAAAAATATTGGGAATGGCGAGTATTCTCGCGCTTATGGCGGCACCAGTTCTGGTTGTTGCTGATGAAACCGGCGGCGCCATGGCTGGTGGCGCGGAAGGTTGGATGGCAGTTGAATCTGCTATCGGGGGCGTCAAAAATGGTGCGCTTGCAACCCTAGCTGTGGGTGCCGGCGTTGGGCTTGCATTTGGCATTGCTGAGATTGCTGATGACGACGATTCCAGCAGTTCGTCAACCACCACCACGACCACTACAGGTCCGTAAAATTCGAAATTTTTACTGCCACTTTTATTTGGGGCAGATAACGACTGAAAAGCCGGTTGATGCGCAACCGGCTTTTTTGTGCCCAACTTTTATACTCCTTATCTAAATACGAAAATACTAAATGACAGGAGTCGGCGGCGCCGCTGGTTTTAGAACTTCGAACTCCACAGGGCCGAATGTTCGCGCAATATATTGGCGACTTTTCCAAATAAACCCGGTTTGTTCATCGGCCCAGTAGGTATTGGTAAATTTCCAGCCGATATCTGGGACGCGATTTATTTCCCGACCTAACAATGTGTCGTATTGCCGATCCAAAATTGTAATTTTTTCCCGCCGGATCAACTCAATTTTCGATTCGATTTTTAGTTGATAGCGATTTTCAAAATCTGTATCGATCCAGCGTATGTACTTCACCGGTCCTGTCATACGGGGTAGGCCAAATTGAACCGGATCGTTGGGGCTCAAATCAGTTCTTTTTAGATTTTCGGGTAGCCCAGCGGTCTGGACGATCCTGCCTCCGCGAGTCACAAAAAGAGCTGCATCTTTGGAGTACCAGTGCAAATCGCGGCCCTTGTATTTGCCCAAAGCTAATAATCCTCTGGGCCCTCTCCCGATCTTTGCTCTCATTGTAGCATATGGTAGTTTGGTGATCTGCGATCGGGTTATCGGGATTTCTGGCAATGTTCCAGAGAGAATTTGCCACATAGATTTCAGGTCGTTCAATGCAGGGGTGTCAACTAATGCGCACCCCGAGCATGATAAAGCCATTCCACCTAAGAGGAATGTCCGGCGATTGAGAGAGAAAGTTTGAGGTTTTGGCAATTTGAGTTCACTCATGGTGATGAAGTTACAGAATTTAACAAGTACAAGAAAGTTTTTCCAGATCGGATTCTATTTCTGGGGAATCGCTTTTTGCGCCCTGCTATTTCATGTTCCCGGTTCGCTATTTGCCCAAGTGATACCACAAAACATTGATCCGGCTCTGGTAGAGCAATTGAATAAGCAGAAGTCTTCCCAGGGGCAAAAAGTACAAAAATCTCCGCTAGATGAAACAAGGGAAAGGTCACAGCGCGGGCGCAAATCAATTTTTGAATTTGAGGAACTGCCCGAAGAGGGGGAAATTGAACCACTTTCGCTTATAGAACAGTTTTTCATTGATAAAATTTGGGGAAAGCCCCAAATACGCCAGTTCGGTTTCATTGATAAAATTTGGGAAAAGCCCCAAATACGCCAGTTCGGTTACGAAAACTTTCGTAGAGCTAAATCTCGAAAAAACGAGAGGGGACTTGGGGATCCCGATTCGGACGAAGTGCCGTTGACCGGAGCCATTTCTGACTCTTATGTTTTGGGAATAGGTGACGATTTGGTTGTGACCTTTCAAGGTCTCGAGGATGATTCAGTCACAGTTCGTGTAGACCGGAAAGGTCAACTCATACTGCCAAAGTTACCACCCATTGTGGCAGCCGGTAGAACTTTTGGGGAGCTCAGGCGTGATCTCGAAGCCCGCGTAGCAGCCACACTGCTGGGAACTGAAGTGTTTGTATCCCTGGGTGTTGTGAGGGTGATATCGGTTTATGTGGTGGGCCAAGTTAGCGAACCCGGATTACATCGTTTAACCAGTTTGTCGACAATATTAGATGCGCTCGTGGAAGCCGGTGGCGTACTCAAGACAGGGTCTTTGCGTCAAATAGAGATTACCCGTGGGGACCGTAGGTTTTTACTCGACACTTATGATTTATTGGTACGTGGGGGCACAAACTACGATTTATCTTTGGTCGATGGTGATCGGATTTTTGTACCCGCGGTTTCATCAATGGTGGCTGTGGCGGGCGACGTAAACAGACCGGCAATTTATGAACTCCCCTACGGGCGCCCAGAAATATCAGTGGCAGAGTTACTGCATTTGTCCGGTGGCACCATCGTTCCTCGAGGCAATAGAATATTACTGGTGTCAACAGATGCTACTGGCCGGGAAATAACTCAAGAACCCGATGATTTAAGCCGCGCAATGATCCGCGGGGGTGAGTACGTTCGGATTATATCGGCAAAGGGGCTTGCCGGCGGCGTGATTGAAGTGCGGGGCCATGTCAATAACGCGGGAGCACGCTCTCTCTCTCAAGTCCCGACGATTGGCGCGCTACTTCAAAGGAATGAAATATTCCAAACCGATCCTTATTTGTATTTTGCGGCATTACGTCGGGCCGATCCTAGAACACTAATGACGACCCTGATTCCCATCAATTTGCGGCCGATTTTGGATGGCGAGTTTGATGTAGGTTTTCAAAATCGCGATATCCTGACAGTTTTTGGGATCGACGATATTAGATTCATTATTTCGCCGACGGTTCAACAAACGATTCGTGGCCGTATAATTATGCAGACGCTATCGGAATCTAGTTTAGATCGAATAGAAAATTGTGAAGCAGTTGAGCACTTAGCTGCAGTGCTGGATGGTGAAAGAGCAGATCGGTTTGTGCGGGCAAAATATTTTAGCCGTCGGTTTGGGGAACTATCGCGAACGGAAATTGGCGCGAATGAATCACCATCTCGTCAAAATTGTCCTGAAGTATTCCAGCAAAGCCCTGAATTACTGGCATTCTTAATGGAGCATTCTGCGATCTTGATTGGGGAAGTGAGAAAACCAGGTGTTTACCCGTTGACTGCCGGTACGAAATTATCCGGTTTGTTAAGCGCAGCTGGGGGGCTGACTGTTGAAGCAGGCGCAAAGTTGGTTGAAATATCTCGGTCGGGGTCAGACATTAGGCTGGAAGAATTGCGCGATGTTATAGATTTAACAGGGTCGGAAGGCATGCGCGCAGTTGTCGGTCCTGGAGATACCGTGCGTGTCAATGCAGTGCATTCTGCTCAGGATATAGGTCCAATTTTGTTAGAAGGGGAGATTTTGAGACCTGGAATCTACAACATTCAGCGGGGTGAACGGCTCTCTCAAATTATTCAGCGTGCCGGTGGATTAACTGCGCAGGCTTTCCCGAAAGGCGCCGTATTTACACGAGAAACGGCACGTGCCGAAGAACAAAAGTCGTTTCAACGATTGGCTAACCAACTTCAATTGTCACTCGTGTCGAATCTATTGGCGATGAGCGGCATGGACGGTGCGAACGTAGGAGAAGTTTCGATTGCCGCACAACAACTGGTGGCACAACTTCGAGAGGCGACACCCTTAGGTCGGGTTGTGATTGAAGCAGACCCCACTGCCTTAGAAGTCGATCCTTCGTTAGATACGATCTTGCAACCGGGTGACCGATTGATTATTCCGAAACGGCCAAATTGGATAGTAGTGTCGGGTGCCGTACTTAATCCTGGAACAGTGCAATTCTCGCCAGGTTCTGACCCCAAACGGTACATCAGCATGGTAGGTGGTTTCTCGGAAGCAGCGGACAAGCGGCGTGTGTTTGTTGTCTATCCCGATGGGCGCGCGCAACCGGTGCGAACGTCATTTTGGAACTACCAGTCCGTTCAATTGATGCCTGGAAGTAGTGTCGTTGTGCCCATGGATGCAACTCCATTTAGATTCTTGCCGATTGCGCGGGAAGTGACTTCTGTCTTGAGTCAATTAGCTATTGCCGCTGCATCTCTCTCCGTTATCAGTCGCGATTAAATTTTGTGATGTGCCTAATTGTAAGAGTGGGCGGCGAGTGAAGCTGTGGAAGGGTAGCGCTTTGAGAGGCAGGACTAATTGGCTCGTTTTTATGGTCCTGTTGGCAGGGATTAACTGCGCTAGCATTACATCTTCAATAGCGGGTCTGCCCGGCCCTGCTACCATAAACGACTATGGTGGTGTGGGTTTGCTCGAAACTCGAACCGCACGGTTTATGGACGAAGGTGGCGCTTCGATCGGGGGGTCATATGTCTTCCCGCACCGACGTTTCTGGGGAACCTTCCAACCATTTTCGTGGATTGAAGCAACGTTTCGATTTACCGATATTACCAATGTAAGTCAGGGTACCGACCGAAGCTTTGATGCTAAGTTTCGTTTGTTAAAAGAGAGCCGGTACTGGCCACAAATCGCTGTCGGGCTTCAAGACCTTGCAGGAACTGGTCAATTTTCGTCTGAATACTTAGTTGCCAGTCGCCGCATATACAACTTCGATTTTACATTTGGAATGGCATGGGGACGTTTGGGTTCTGAAGGGTCGTTCCGGAACCCGATGACCTATTTGTCTGACTCTTTTGAGATAAGATCTACAGGTAAGTCCACAGGTGGCACTCCCGGTTTTAATGCCTATTTCAGCGGTCATGACATCGGTTTCTTCGGTGGAGTGGAATACGCGACACCAGTAAAGGGCCTACGGCTTCTTGCGGAGTATGACGGGGATGAATATCTCAGAGAGAAAACGAACCCAAAGTTCAAAAAACGAACCCCTATTAATTTTGGCGTGGCTTATCGGGCGGCGAAATGGATGGATTTTTCACTGGGGTACGAACGTGGCGACAAAGTAATGATCAGGGGCACATTTCTTGCCAATTTCAAAACCGCGAAGCCCGCCCCTAAATTCGACCGCCCACGTGAGCAGGTGGCGCGCCGACAATCATTGAAGACATTTGAAGAGATTGAACGCCAGGTCGCGATTAAAAATACCCGCGTTCCAGCCCCAATCTCTCCGCAACCAGTTTATCTCCCTGCATCTTATCAACATCCCCATCCCGTTCCGGAACACGAACCTGGCGACTTAGACGTGGACCGGTTGTTCGACCTTCTCGACAAGCATGGGTATCAATTCGAAGATTTTCATTTTGATGGGCAAGGCGTGACGATAGTGGTTTCGCCGTTAGGATTGACGTGGCGCGCAAACAACGTGCCGCGCGTTGCGCGGAAAATTGCCGAGTCACTGAATCTCCCGGCACAGAGCCTCATATTTTCCGTCAATACGCTCGAAGGCGGCATGTTTGAGACAACTATTAATCATATTCCGGTCAGCAATGCAGAAACAAGATATGTTGAGCGTCTGCCGCTTGCCCTCGCACCGCAACCCATTCAATCAGCTGTGCCCAAAGCTCACCCATTGTTTTATGCGGCGACGTTTTCGGCTCCTCTAGAACTTGACACAAAACTTCGGCAACGTGCCGCTGAACGGCTTATAGCTGGCCTTGGACGTGCAGGGTTTGTTGTCGACGGTGTTTCCATCTATCCGCGCGAAGTCATTGTGTTCTTACGCAACAAAAAGTTTTTTGTGCGTGCTCAAGGACTTGGGCGCGCGGCCAGAATTATTTCAAACCGGCTCCCTCCATCGGTTGAAGTCATCACATTGGTCAGTATGGAAAAAGGGCTAGAAGTCAGCCGGGTTAGATTGCTGAGAAAAGACGTCGAAGTCGCAGCGCGATTGACCAAAAGTGTAGAAGAAATTTGGCATTCAGCGCGTATTGAGGGGCCTGATCCTGCGGCGAGAGGTCCAGAATTCCGAACAGTGGGACTCTATCCTGATTTTGACTTTACGATTCAACCCAAAACCCGGCAAAGTCTGTTTGATCCCGATAACCCGTTTCTATTTCAGCTCTTTGCTGCGTTTGGTGCGAAAGCCCAGCTTACGCGGAGACTGAGTATGAGGGGTGAGATTGGTGTCAATATTTACCAAAATTTCACCAAGAGCAATCGACCTGCCGGGAGTGTGCTTCCCCATGTGCGCAGTGATGTAATGCGATATTTGCAGGAGGGCAAAAGCAACCTTGAAAATCTCTATATGGATTACACTACCAATATCGGAAAGGATTGGTACGGGCGTGTGTCAGCCGGTTACTTCGAGCAAATGTACGGCGGTTTGAGCGGCGAAATTTTGTTCGCCCCCTACGGCCGACGGTGGGCAGTAGGGATTGATCTCAACCAGGTATGGAAGCGTAATTTCAATCAGCTTTTAGGATTCCAGGAATACAATATTCTCACCGGGCATTTGAGCCTCAATTATGAACTGCCTTCGCCGCGCCTTTTAACGACTGTTCGCGTCGGCCGATATCTGGCGCGCGATATTGGCGTAACTTTTGAGCTAACACGGATATTCGAAAGCGGCGTCCAATTGGGCAGCTTTTTTACTTTGACTGACGTGTCGTCTGAAGAATTTGGCGAGGGTAGTTTTGATAAAGGCATTATATTGTCTTTGCCTCTGGATCTTTTCCTGACTTCGCATTCAAGAAGAGTATCGTCGATCGTTATGCGACCATTGTTCCGGGATGGCGGTCAGATGGTTATGGTGCCCTCACGCCTTTACCCAGCCGTCAGCAAATATTCCTATGGTGCGCTGGCCAAAGGGTGGTCTAGGTTCCTCGATTAACCGTGCTTAGACAGAAGCTAAGAGCGTATTATTGACAGTCGTCAAAACTCACATTGATCATAGTAGGTACTTAATAGAAATATGATTGTACTGGTAACTGGCACAGCTGGATTTATAGGTAACAAAGTCGCTCAATCGTTACTGGACAGAGGTGACCGAGTGATTGGTCTCGACAACGTGTCGCCCTATTACGACGTTAAGCTCAAAGAAGCCCGCCTAAATTTGATTAAATCACATGCTAATTTTTCAGAAGCACGCATAGATTTGTCGGACGAGGAAGCAGTGCGCCATGTATTTGAAGAGCATAATCCCGCGCGTGTCGTAAACCTTGCTGCTCAAGCAGGTGTACGATACAGCCTTCAAAATCCGCGCAGTTATCTTAGGAGTAACGTGGACGGATTTTTGAATATATTAGAAGGTTGCCGTGAATTTGGGACTGAGCACTTGGTCTACGCATCATCAAGCTCCGTGTATGGTGCAAATACTGCCATGCCATTTTCAGAACACCAAAGTGCCAATCATCCTATAAGCCTCTATGCCGCGACTAAAAAATCAAATGAATTAATGGCTCATTGTTACAGTAATCT
>JAPYRI010000093.1 GCA_029941135.1 Alphaproteobacteria bacterium
CTGCAGGACCCGCCAACACTCACCCTCTGGTGCTTGCCCGCGTTATCCGCTCCTTGACAGAAGTGGGCCTTGAAGACGATGCGCGGCGAATTGCTGTTGAGGCATTACTTGGTGCAGGATTTTGAGCCCACATCCAGGGATAACAGATAATCAAAAAGGTGCTGGTAGGCATCATATCGAAGCGTTTTTGGAAATGTTGTCGGCGGAGCGTGGTGCGGCGGCTAACACACTTGCCGCTTATGGTCGGGATCTGGCGGACTTTGCCGCCGCGATTGAAGCCCATGGAACCACAATCCTAGGTGCCAACGCCGACCACATACGGGCATACATGACTCACTTGTCAGATGTGAGAATGGCCGCCTCGACTGCAGCACGCCGGCTTTCGGCAATTCGTCAATTGTACCGATTCCTGCTTGCTGAAAATTTGCGCACAGACGACCCCACCGGCACGCTCGAGAGTCCCAAGCAGGGGCAGCGCCTACCATCAGTATTGAGCGAAGCCGATGTGGAAGGGCTGCTGGCATCTACTCAGGCTCGAGCGCGGAAGGGCAATGCCAAAGGATTACGATTGGTTGCGCTTATGGAAATTCTTTATGCGACGGGACTGCGCGTGTCGGAGTTAGTGAGCTTGCCGCTTAACGCCGCCTTAGGCGACCCCCGATTTCTGATGGTGAGAGGTAAAGGCGGTCGGGAACGCCTGGTCCCACTCAGTGAACCAGCTCGGAAGGCGCTCGCGGCGTATCTTGAGGTGCGGTCCCAAAACCCGGATGCCGAAAAATCTCGCTGGCTGTTTCCATCACGTGGTCAACTGGGCCATTTGACCCGGCACAGGTTTGCCCAAATCCTGAAGCAACTGGCGGTTGACGCAGGCCTGGATCGCGCCGTCGTGTCACCGCACGCCCTGCGTCACGCGTTTGCGAGCCACTTGCTGGCGCATGGCGCCGATTTACGGGCAGTTCAGCAAATGCTCGGGCACGCGGATATTTCCACCACCCAAATCTACACGCATGTGTTGGAGGCACGTAAACAGGCCTTAGTGCGGATCCACCACCCACTGACACAAAATTAATTTCGGTTTCCCGGGCTTTCATTGACACGGCCTCACATTGACAGGGTTACAGCAGGTCCCTAATTTGGCCGCCAAATTTATACTGATTTGACATTGGCCGGACAGTCACAGTCAAACAGCCAAAGGACACTTTGATCAAATGGTTAGTTTTCTCGACTTCGAGAAGCCTATTGCAGAATTGGAGGGGAGGATTGAAGGCTTGCGCCAGATGTCTACCGATAACGATGCCAAGGTCGCAGATGAAGTGCTCAAACTGGAAGCTCGGGCAAACCAGATGGTACGCTCCATATACAGTAAACTGAGCCCGTGGCAGAAAACTCAGGTAGCGCGACATCCGGACCGACCGCATTTTGAGAATTATATTGAGGAACTTTTTGTCGACTATACCGAACTGGCAGGTGACCGTTGTTTTGGCGACGACGTGGCAATTTTGGGAGGATTGGCAGAATTTCGCGGACGCTCGGTGGTCGTCATCGGCCATGAAAAAGGGTCCGATACCGCAAGCCGAGTCGCTCATAATTTCGGCATGGCCCGGCCCGAGGGTTACCGGAAAGCAGTCCGGCTCATGGATCTCGCCAATCGTTTCGGTTTGCCGGTAATAACCTTGGTCGATACTGCAGGGGCTTATCCGGGGATTGACGCCGAGGAAAGAGGTCAAGCGGAAGCGATTGCTCGGTCGATTGAATGCTGCCTGCGACTGGAAGTTCCCTTGATCGCGGTGATTGTGGGTGAAGGCGGCTCGGGCGGCGCAGTTGCGCTGGCGAGTGGCAACAAAGTTATCATGATGGAACATTCCATCTATTCAGTAATCTCACCCGAGGGATGCGCGTCCATACTATGGCACAGTTCTGAAAATGCCCAAGCAGCGGCATCCGCTTTGAAACTAACCGCGCAAGACTTACTTGAACTCGAAGTCGTTGATCAAGTGATTGAAGAACCAGCCGGAGGCGCCCACCGTGACCGTGCCCAAACCATCGAATCCGTGGGGGACGCTATTGAACGGGCATTGGAGAGTCTATCAGAGTTAGACGGCGCCCAATTGAAAACGCACCGGCGCGAAAAGTTTTTGACCATAGGTGGCCTCAATAGCGTCTAAGCCCTCAGAACCCCCCGAGTTTTATACCTTGGTCTAAGACTTACCGTGGCAATGCTTGTACTTTTTTTCTGACTCGCAGGGGCACGGCGAGTTTCTTGGAACGCGGCCCCAAGTACTGCTGTCATTCGGATCAAAGACGATGTCCGGATTGCGCCGCATCACCGGCCCGGGTGTCAAGACTTGTAGTTCCTCATCAGCCACTTGGTTAATACCGGTTACTGGATCTGAATGAGATTCATGCATTTCCACTGGTCGCGGTGCCGGTGGAAGCGCGGGCGTGTCATCACTCTCATACTTTACGACGACGTACGCCAATCGGGTTGTGACGGTTCCCCGCAATGAACCCAGCATGGTCGAGAACATGTTGAAAGCTTCGGTCTTGTATTCGTTCAAGGGATCTCGCTGACCGTAGGCCCGCAGACCAATAACTTGCCGCAATTGGTCGAGACGGAGTAAGTGCTCCTTCCAATGCTGATCCAGAACATTGAGCAGCATATTCTGCTCGATCATGCGCATCAGCTCCGGCCCAAAATTCGCCGCCCGCTCCGCCATTTTCTGGTCCGCGGCACTGGTTATGCGCTCCAGTATTCCCTCCTCGGCAATTCCTTCCTCATTTGCCCAATCGGCAATTGGCAGGTTCAAATCAAATATACTCTTGATCTGTTGAGTAAGACTGGTTGTATCCCACTGTTCGGGATAGGCTTTCGGTGGAATGCACACAGCCACCTGATCTTCAATCACTTCATGGCGCATGTCGGTAATGGTCTCGGAAACATCTTCGGCAGACATCAGCTCCAAGCGTTGCTCATAAATAACCTTGCGCTGATCATTCATAACATCGTCGTATTTGAGCAGGTTTTTGCGGATTTCGTAGTTGCGCGCCTCGACTTTCTGTTGGGCTTTTTCGAGAGCTTTATTGATCCACGGATGAACGATGGCTTCGCCTTCTTCGAGCCCCAATTTACGCAGGATGGTGTCCATTCTCTCCGAGCCAAATATGCGCATTAGATCGTCTTCGAGCGACAGAAAAAATATCGATTGTCCGGGATCCCCTTGTCGACCTGACCGGCCACGTAATTGATTGTCGATTCGCCGGCTTTCATGACGCTCGGTGCCAATAATGTAGAGCCCGCCACTTTCAATGACTTTTGCTTTCTCGGCACTAATTTCGGCGACTACTTTTTCGCTCGCGCGAATTTTCGCGGCTTCGTCCTTCAGCTTGTCGGTTTCTTCGGCGATGCGCATGTCGGCATTGCCACCTAGTTGAATATCAGTTCCGCGTCCGGCCATGTTGGTCGCGATGGTTATGGCGCTGAACCGACCGGCCTGAGCAATGATTTGGGCTTCCTGTTCATGGTATCGGGCGTTCAATACTTGATGCTTAATCTTGTTCTTCTTCAGCAATTCCGAGAGATATTCGGAGCGTTCGATACTCACGGTGCCGACCAAGGCCGGCTGGCCGCGCTTAATACAATCTGTGATAAGCTCGACAATGGCGTTGTCTTTCTCAGCGAGAGTCCGATAAACCTCGTCGTCTTCGTCAGCCCGCCGAATGTCGACGTTGGTTGGAATTTCCAGAACTTCCAAGTGGTAAATGTCGGCAAACTCATCGGCTTCGGTCGCTGCAGTGCCGGTCATTCCGGCCAATTTGGGATAAAGCCGGAAGTAATTTTGAAAGGTTATTGATGCGAGCGTCTGGTTTTCATTTTGAATATCGACCTTTTCTTTGGCCTCCAAAGCCTGATGCAATCCTTCCGAGTAGCGGCGCCCTTCCATCATGCGGCCGGTGAACTCGTCGATGATGATCACTTTGTTGTTTTTGACAATGTAGTCGCTGTCTTTGGAAAATTGCTTGTGGGCCCGTAGCGCCTGATTGACATGATGCACCGCAGATACGTTTTCGATTTCGTACAGGCTTTCTCCAACCAGCAAACCTGTTTCCCGAAGCAATTGCTCCACGCGCTCCGTACCTTCTTCCGTCAGGGTGACCGAGCGTGCTTTTTCATCTTTTTCGTAGTCTTCATCGGTCAATTGCGGCATCAGAGCGTCGACTTGAATGTACAACTCGGAATTGTCCTCGGTTGGCCCCGATATGATCAAAGGGGTCCGCGCTTCATCGACCAGGATGCTGTCCACTTCATCGACAATGGCAAAATGAAACGGCCGTTGTACCAAACTGGGCAGGCTGAATTTCATGTTGTCGCGCAAGTAATCAAAGCCGAGCTCGTTATTGGTGCCATATGTAATGTCACAAGCGTAAGCATCCCGGCGCAAGTCGTCGTCCAGGTCATGGACGATGCAGCCGACGGACATGCCGAGAAATTCGTATATTTGACCCATCCAATCAGCGTCACGGAGGGCTAGATAGTCATTGACTGTAACCACGTGAACGCCTTTGCCTTCCAGCGCGTTCAGGTAAACCGGTAAGGTCGAAACCAGGGTTTTGCCTTCACCCGTTTTCATTTCGGCAATTTTGCCTTGGTGAAGGACGATGCCGCCCATCAACTGAACGTCGAAATGGCGCTGACCTAATGTGCGCTTTGAGGCTTCGCGTACAGTGGCATAGGCCTCAACAAGCAGGTCATCGAGGGACTCACCGTTGCGCACGCGCTCTTTAAAGGCGTAGGTCCGGGCGCGCAGCTCCGTGTCCGACAGCTTCTCAAGATCGGGTTCCAGATCGTTTATCGCCTGAATAGGTGATTCAAGTTTTTTGAGGTTCCGACCGCTGGCGGTACCGAACATGCGCTTCGCAAGCGCGCTAAAGCCTAGCATGGGTTTCCTTCAAGGTCATTCATCTGACCCGGCCGAAATAAACTTTTACGTTCTTTTGCCGCTTGGGGCCACTGATACTTAATGTTTCCACCGGTAATATCCGTGACAGATAATAGGCGCCGTTGTTTGTGTCAATGTCCGGCCGTCGCACAGATCCTAGGCCGCCCCTTGAGGGCAGCGATTTAAGCCGTGTATCATAGCTGGTAGCATATTGCCCATTGAGGCCTTACCATATGACTAAGAAATCTCCGCTGGCTCCGGCCAGCTTTCCGAACCTGCTACCAGTCGCCGGCGTCCGTCTCGGCGCGGCATCTGCGGGTATCCGCTACCAGGGGCGGGACGACGTAGTGTTGGCTGAGTTTCCAGCCGGCACGACTGTCGGTGGCGTGTTTACCCAATCGCAAACCGCGTCGGCACCCGTGGAATGGTGTCGGAAAGCTCTCGAAAATGGTGTAGCTCGGGGATTGGTTGTGAATTCGGGCAACTCATTGGCTTTCACCGGACGGGAGGGGCGCAAAACGGTCAAACGAGCGGTGGCCGAGGCTGCAAAGCTGATTGGGTGCCGGCAAATTGACGTGTTCACTGCTTCGACCGGGGTGATTGGCGAAGCGTTCCCGGCTTCGATCCTCATAAAGGCACTGCCTGGCCTTTATCAGTCGATCAGTGGTGGCGGATGGAAAGCAGCGGCGAATGCCATGCGTACAACCGACACATTTCCTAAAGGTGCTGTCCAAATCGCCCATATTGACGGTAAGGCCTATGTCATCAACGGCATTGCCAAGGGATCCGGTATGATCGCGCCGGACATGGCGACTATGCTTTCCTTTTTGTTTACCAATGCCGCCTTACCTTCAGAGGTATTACAAAAACTGGTCACAAAGGCGACCGCACAAAGTTTCAATTGCATTACCGTTGACAGCGACACGTCTACCAGCGACACGGTTTTGATGTTCGCCACCGGGCGAGGCCCGGCCCACAAGCCGATCCGTCGCGTAAACGACCCGAGGCTTAAAGATTTTCGTGAGAAGCTCAATAAGGTCATGCTTGATTTAGCCCATCAGCTCGTTCGTGACGGGGAAGGAGCGACAAAATTCGTGTCGGTGTTGGTTACCGGCGCCACCTCGGTCAAAGCCGCGCGTCGAATCGGCTTTTCCATTGCCAATTCGCCGTTGGTTAAAACCGCAATCGCTGGTGAAGATCCGAATTGGGGCCGTATTGTCATGGCGGTGGGTAAAGCGGGGGAAACAGCCAATCGCGATAAACTAAAAATAATGTTTGGAAATCAAGTGGTTGCCAGTAAAGGTGCCGCCGATCCCAATTACGTCGAAGCGATCGCAGCCGACTACATGAAAGGCCAAGAAATTGATATTACCGTCGACGTCGGTGTGGGCAAGGGCGCGGCCACCGTCTGGACCTGCGATTTGACCCACGGATATATTTCCATCAATGCCGACTACCGGAGCTGATAATCCCTGGCCGGGAGAGGGACGGGCATTTGTGCCCCTGACAACGGATCGCCTACGCTTGCGGCCATTCGGGCCCGACGATGCTCCACCGGTTCAGCAATTTCTCGGTACCGAACAGTTGGCCAAGCAAACGATCAATTTGCCGTACCCGTTTGAAACCCGTGATGCCGTGGATTGGGTGCAAACGACAATCGATGATTTGTCCAGCGGCAGCGGATATACACTCGCCATTGAACAGCGCACCGATGGTATTCTAATGGGCGCCGCCGGTTTGCAAATTGCCCCGCATGTGCCGAAGCGGGCAGAGCTGGGATACTGGGTTGCCCACACTTTTTGGGGCAAAGGCATTGCCATTGAAGCCGTGAGCCAGCTGATCGAATATGGCCGCAACGAAGCCGGCCTGAATGAGATATGGGCCTGCGTGTTTTCGGAAAACGTAGCTTCACGGCGCGTACTGGAAAAATCCGGTTTTGAAGTATCTTTCACCCGTGACGAGGATTGTCCTGCCAGAGGGGGTCACCGATCCATTACCTACTATGATTTGGTCTGAATGCCGATGACACAGCGCAAGCCCGTTGTTCTCGTTGCCGCCGTGGCGCTCGTCGACCCGGATGGGCGTATCCTCATACAACAGCGTCCGGCAGGCAAACATATGGGCGGCATGTGGGAGTTTCCCGGCGGCAAAGTCGAGCCTGGAGAAACCCCGGAGAGTGCTCTTATTCGAGAACTCCAAGAAGAGTTGGCGATCAATATCTCGAGCAACTGCCTGGCGCCTTTTACCTTTGCATCACATGGTTATGACGATTTTCACCTCTTGATGCCGCTTTATATTTGCCATCGCTGGGATGGTATTGTGAGCCCGCAAGAAGGCCAGAAAACTGCCTGGGCACGTCCTCATCGGATGAAAGACTTTCCCATGCCACCCGCCGATGTGCCGCTGGTTGCCCTGCTGAGAGATTTCCTCGGCTAGTATGCGATCGGCAATCGGATAGTAACGCGCAAGCCGCCCTAGTTTCGCTTTGTCGCCGCCACCGTACCACTCACTGCTTCCATATTTCGCCGCACGATCCACAATCCGATACCAAAGTGGTGCGAAGTTTCGTCGTTCGCGGAAGTTTCTGTTTTTGCATGTAAATGGCGAGAATAATAGCGCTCGAAAATCCTCCCCAAATCTTCTTCAGGCACGCCCGGTCCCTGGTCTTCGACAGCCAGCTGGACAAACCCGGCCTGCTTGCGCAGCCCGACCATAATGGCACCACCGGCAGGCGAGAAGGTGAGTGCGTTTTCGATCAGATTTTCGATCACTGTTTCCAGCAATTCTTCGCTCGCTTTGACGACGACATTTTTTTTGGCGTCAACATTCGCCACCACATTTTTGGAGCGGAACAGATTGCCGTATCCGCTGACCATGCGCGTGAGCAGAGCGGAAAACTCAACCGGGGTTCTCGGGGATCGACCAAATCAGCCTCAATCTCGTCCATGCGCCAGGCACAGGAAATCAGGTGATCGAGACGGTCGGTAGATTTTTCTATGACTTCCGGAGCGCGATTTCCACGCTTGTCATCTAAAACCAAATGACGCTTCAAAGGTTCGATAGATTGACGGATGATGGCTACCGGGGTTTTGAAGGCAAGCGCACTTTCTTCCGCCGCTTGCCGGATCGAGCGCGAGGAATCTTCCAATGCCCTGACCAAGCAATCCAATTGCTCGGCCAAGCCGGCTACCTCCATGACATTGCCTTCGGCGGCGAATGAGCGACCCGAACCCCGGCCCATCCGAATACTGCGCGCCGGATCGGCAAACTGCCGAAATCCGCGCCATGACCCACATCGTATATTTCGCGATAGGTGACATCCTGACCCGCCCGGCGCACCAACAAAGCAACGATCTTGAATTCTCGCAACGTCAAAGAAACCGGCCGCTTCTTCCAATATCCACGGCTCGATTTGGTATCAAGGTCCAGCACACCGACGGAGATAACGTTGTCGTTCTCAGAATCTGCCGGGGACGCTGGACGATACCCTTCCGCAATATTGCGCATGCGTCGAAGGATAATCGAAAAACTGCGCGACTTTTCGATGAAGTCGACGGCGCCTTTTTCCAGCGCTGCTTCTTCATATATTTCGTCGCTCAGAACCGTCAGAAACACCACCGGTACATCGACATCCTTGCCACGCAAACTTCGCAACACTTCCAAACCATCCATGCCGGGCATTTTCCAGTCGAGCAAAATGACATTGGCCTTCCCGTTGGATGTGAAAAAATCAAGTGCATCCTGTCCGCCTGAAAATTCCACGACGTCGAGGTCATGATCAGAAGGATTCAATCGCAACGGTTGCGTCCGACCCCGGTCTGATTAAGCGGGATTTGTAGAAAACCTCCGCCCGGATAAAAATTGATCAGTTGCGTACCTGTCAGGTCGCTTGTTCTGACACCAGGTATTTGTAGAATACTCAGGTCCTACATCCTGTCTGAATGATCAGCATGAAATATGGAGAGCGAGCCGTGGGTAACTATCAGTGTATTAAGTTTGAGCAACGCAACAAAGCTGCGTGGGTGACGCTGAATCGTCCAGAGGCCTTGAACGCGATCAACATGGAAATGCTTAATGAATTGGACCAGGCGATGGAAGCAGCCGAATCCGATCCGAACATTCGTGTTTTTGTGATCATGGGGGAAGGCCGGGCGTTTTGCGCCGGCGCCGATTTGAAACGGGTACGAGATGCAACCGTTGGCCGCGAAACCGGGGGCATGGATAGTTTCCTCAGCAAATTATTGGCTGTAACCGTGCGGCTCGAGCAGTTGCCGATGCCGGTAATAGCGGCGGTAAATGGTCTTGCGCTCGCGGGCGGGCTCGAATTGGTTATGTGTTGCGATCTCGTGGTGGCGGCGGAAAGCGCTAAGCTGGGCGATGCGCATGCCAATTATGGATTGGTTCCGGGCGCGGGCAATTCCGTACGCCTGCCGCGAAAAATTGGCCAGACGCGGGCGAGCTACCTGATGTTCACTGCCGAATTTGTGCCGGCGGCGGAATTGGTCGAGGCGGGCCTGGTTAATTTTATCGTTCCCGACGCCGAGCTCGTCAGCGCTGTCGACGGCTTGGTCGATAAGATGTCGAACAAAAGTCCGCTCGGCCTTGCGCGCATGAAAAGACTGATTCTGGATGGACTGGAGATGCCCCGGCAGGAAGCCTTGCGCGCGGAAATTCTCACCAATAATCTGCATGCCAAATCCGAAGACATGCAGGAAGGGTTAGCGGCTTTCAAAGAAAAGCGTGTGCCTAACTACACGGGACGCTAGCCGCGTTATTTTTTCTCTTTAACTTCGGTGGGACCACCGGCCTCTTTCCAGGCGCCAAAGCCCCCTTCAATATGAGCCACCGGGGTTAAGCCCATGCGCTGCACGGCGTGGGTCGCGAGCGCTGAACGCATTCCGCCCGCGCAAAAGAACACGAACTTTTTGCCAGACCCGAAAATTTCCTTGAAATAAGGGCTTACCGGATCCACCCAAAATTCAAGCATACCGCGCGGAGCGTGATGTGCGCCGGGCACGGCGCCTTCGCGCCACAATTCGCGCACGTCGCGAATGTCGACGATTTGCACATCCGGATCATCCATAAGCTTTATGGCGTCTTCGGCTTTGATGGTTTCAATCTCTGCCTCCGCTTCGGCACAGAGTTCCTTAATCCCCTTGGTAATCATCCGATTATGTCCTTCCAGTCCAGTGGCGATTTCGTCGACCTACATGATCTTACAATAGCTGGCCCGCGGCTTAAGAGATCGCTGTGCAAGTAATGGTCAGGATTTTGATCCGGTCGTGTCGCCTGCGCTCAGTTCCTGGGTGTTGAGCGCATCGGCAAGTCGGGCATCAGCGCTGCCTGGCTTCAAGGGTTGTTGTTGACCCGGGTCCGGGCACCATCCAGTAAGCGTCAGAATTTCGAAGGTTGCCGGGATACGCCCGTCCTGATCCGCATATTGTTCGGTGTAATTATGGGCCGCGGCGGCGAAAGTCATACGCGAAGTGGACTTCTGCCGCCGGTTAACAAGGGCGTTGGTTTCCCCCATGCCGCGCAACTCTTTCATCAGGGCAAGCGTGTCGGTATAGGTCACTGTAATTGTTTCGATGTCGGCCACCGGCAGTGCAAATCCTGCCCTTTGCAACAAACTCCCGGCGTCCCGAATTTCAGCAAATGGCGATACTCTAGGGCTTGCTCCACCTTCGGCATCAATTTCTCCGTGCAGGAGAGCCGCGCGCAGTTCATGCAGGGTCTGGCCGCCCAAAAAAGTGCCGAGAAGCAAGCCATCGGGTTTGAGACAACGGTTTATTTGAATCAAAGTTCCGGGCAGATCGTTGACCCAGTGGAGGGAAAGCGCACTGATCACCAGATCAAACGAGTTTTCGGCGAAGGGTAGCGC
>JAPYRI010000094.1 GCA_029941135.1 Alphaproteobacteria bacterium
GTCATTGGCCACATCCATGAAGCAGTCGCCCAATTCACGGTGCGGCGACCCGCCCCATTTTAGCGGTCCTCCGTCCGTATGCAGCCGCATGTGCAAGATGCCATCTTCGCCCCGTTCCATTATCACGTGTTTGTATTTCTGGGCGTAGTCGTCCAGTTTGGTCACGGTCGCTCCCCTTTGCCACGCTACTAGAATGCTGGCACCATATCACGCTAGTCGGCTGAAGACAGGCAGATGATCGGGGAGAGAACAATGATCGACCACATTTCCATTGGCGTACGCGACTTGGCGGCGGCTGGTAAATTTTATGATGCTGTATTGGCGCCTTTAGGCATGTCCAGGCTCCACGACCTCGCGGATACCCTCGGTTACGGCAAAAAGTATCCCGAATTTTGGCTTAATGCCCGGCCTAATATGCCACTGGTCCCGGCAGACACTGGGGGACATATTTGTCTCCGCGGCGCCGATGCGCAAGCCATTGACGCATTTCACGCGGCGGGGCTAATACAAGGTGCCGAAGACGACGGCCCACCTGGCTTCAGGCCCCAGTATGACCTCCGGTATTACGCGGCGTTTTTGCGGGATAGGGACGGTAATCGGATCGAAGCGGTTACGTTTGCTGATGAAAAAACTTAGACGCATAACTGCAATTGGCAAAAGGTGTGAAATCCGAATTTTTAGTCTATACTGGCACCTCCTCAACAACCTTTGAACTGCGCCATGCACATTCTCAAAACCGCGTTAATTATTGCGACTTGCATAGTTATTAACTTAGGCATGGCTGCGCCCTCATCTGCTCTCGGCCCTTGCGAAAAAGAGGCCGCTCGGTGCAATCGGCTGATCGATGTCGAATTCCGGGCTGAAAAAAAAGTGGCGGGTGACTCTGAGGCCCGGAATCTCATGGATGGTCGCCGCTACGGATGCCGTACCGCCATGAAAAAGTGCAAACGAATTGCGACCGGCAGGCGGGACTTAAGACTTGGCAACGGTGACGCACAGAACAAAGGTGGTTACACAACCACCAATAAATACGACACGCCCACTAGATATTAGGCCGTCCTTGCAATTTGCGCTTGTTTCGCTTCCGCCCCCACATTCTCTCTTGATTATTTTTGGCTAGAAGCCAACACTGTTTTCGGGGCGTCCCAAACTGTATTTCACTTTTACAGGAGGGAGTAATGACCGAACCTGCACCAGTACTTGTTGGTACGTCGGCGACGAGCCCCGAACAATGTGACGAGCTTATCGTCAACGCCCTCAATTCCGGCGATGTAAATGCCGCGCTTGAGTTATACGAAGCAGAAGCGAGTTTCATTTCTGGACCTGACGAGATCGCGATTGGCAAAGACGCCATTCGACTGGTGATGAACGATTTTGTCGCTTTAAAGCCTACATTGGAGCTGAAGGTATTGAGCGTTACCCAGTCCAGTGATGTGGCATTGTTGAAATCCCAATGGCAGCTTGAAGGAACAGATCCTGACGGTAATCCGGCCACAATAAAAACAAAACCGACAAGAATGACACCACTTAAAAAGGGATCCAAGACACCCGGACAACTCCATAAATGTTCCGGTTGAGCACCGCCATAGCCGTAAACCACCATGGCCAGACCGGCGATTGAGACAAGTGAAAACAGCCCCTAATATAGCTTGTCGCCAAGAATGTTCCCTAGCCTGGCCCGTATGGGTGTCCCCGCGACCAGCAAATGCACCGCGGCAAACACTGCCGCTCCCATGACAAGTCCGTTCATTCCCGTTGTGAGTTCGGTCACAGTTACCCCTTTCCCGAATATATTTTCATGCCGATTTACCGGCTCCGGGATGTTCCATCGTTTACCGCGCGCTACGTATAGGTGCTGGTCTTAGTCGCCGAGAGCGTTTTTTCCTGCACTGGTTACCCGGCAAACCACCCAATCCGGTTTGATCGGGTTGGCAAACCAGGGTTCTGCCCAGCCGCGCTGAATACAGGCCTTAATCGTGCGGTGGTCAATTTGCTGCCCGTTCCAATCGAACAGGGGCAATTTCCCTCCCGGCTGATCAAGACCGCGCTCAAGATATCGTCTTTGGGCTGGGGTCGGTCGAGCGCCGCCACTCGAGTTGGACACACTCAGATCGAATTCGGGTTCCACCCCAGCGACACCCGTTATTTGCCCAGCATGCAGAGCATTGCGCGCGCGAATTTCCACTCGTCCTCCCATGGCCAACACTATAACGCATTTGCCGAATTTACGAAACCCGGACCCTGCCGAGCCTGGAGTCAAAATAATTTCAAAAACAGGGCTCTGAGACGCGACATGAGGTTGACGGATTAGGGTAGATAGGCGACGATTCTAAAACCCCTTCAGCCAAGGAAAATATGATGGTCCAACAGATTAGATCCCCGATTAGCAAACTTCCTGTGATTGCGGGGGAAATAGCCGTCCGGCCAACTGTTGACGCTGCCTATGAGGATTTTCCCGGTGAAGGGTCGCCCAATCTTCGGAATACCATCATATTGTGGACGGCGAGCGGTATTTCAGTTTTGTGGCTGGCGGTCTGCGTCTATTACGTGAGTGCAGCAATGGGGCTGGATGCCATTGTTTTCATGCTGCCCCATGAGATTGCCGCCGGGCTGGCCGGCGTGTTTACTCCCCTCGCCTTTATCTGGCTGATGGCTATTTATTTGCGCCGGGAAGATGAGCTGCGTACGAGCACACGCGCCATGCAACGGACATTGTCCGCATTCGCCTATCCGCCTGAAAACGCTGAATCACGTGTGCGGGCAGTGACCGAAGCCCTGCGCCGTCAAGCGAAAGAACTTACCGAGGCCACTGAACTAGCTCTACAGCGCGCTCAGACGATTGAAGACACCTTTCGGCGGCACACTTCTGTCGTGTCGGACGCGTCCGAGCGCACGGCCTGGCAAAGCGAGCACCTGAAAGCCCTCCTCAGCCAAGAAACCGAAAATCTGGAAAACCTGTCGGCAATGATCGTTAATCGTTCGCGACAACTTGAGCGGTCGTTTGCAGATCAAGCCGAAGGCCTGCGGCATGCCTCCAACTATGCTGAGTCGAAAAATCAACAAGCCATGCAATATGTGCTTCGGACATCCGCGGAAATCAAAAATATGGCCGACAATGCTATCGCCAACTCCGAGAACGTCGGCGCAAGTTTTGCTGGATATCTAGATAACTTGCGGACGGCAAGCGACGAGGCCAAGCTCACCGCAGAAGAAATCGGCGAGCATTACGAAATCAGCGCAAACAAACTCACAAATGCAATTGATCGAACATCAATCCGGGCAGAACACGTTACTGATGCCCTTCAATCCCAGGCCGAAACCCTGGAGAACATTGCGCATGAGGTGGCCGATGTGTTCGATGAACGACGCGAAAAAATGGACCAAGCCGGCGCGAGCGCTGTCGAACAGACACAGCGCATCAGCGCCACCCTTCGCGGCGAAGAAGAGCGCCTCAAGGGCACCATTGAAGAAGTTTCAGAGCGTGCCAAGGAAATCGAAAAAGTGATCAGTGAACACGCGAATGTGTTGGCCGGCGCGACCGAACGTGCAACTCAAAACGCTACGGCTGCGGGGCAGATTTTTCACATAACCGCAATGGATTTTCTCAGTGCTTCCGACAAAGCAGCTGGCCGCATGAAAGTTACAGGCGAGAGTTTCCAACGCCAATCAGCAGAAATAAATGCAGCAACAGACCGGGCAGCAGAGAGAATTGGGCAGGTCAGAGCCAGTTTCAGACTACAGGGTGATGATTTGAATTCATTAACCCAGAGAGTCGAGATTGAATTAGAACAATTGGGCGTCGGTCTTCAAAAACGACTGGATCAGATGGACGCTGCGCATACTCATGTGTCTGTGCAACTCAGTGAAGTCTCGACAGCATTTTTTGACCACCGGGAAGAAATGCTCGGGGCCGCAGAAGCCGCAGCAGCGCAAGTGTCGGCGGCCGGTGAGTCTTTTGGCCAGCAGGGCGCCAAATTGGTTACCGAGTCGGAAGAAATTGCACGACGGCTCGGAGAGGCGGGTCAGCAACTAGCTGGTCGTGCTCTTGGGTTGGGTGATGCCGCCAAGCAATCGGCAATCAGTGTCCGTGATGCCGGTCAAGCGCTCACACAAGAAGCAGAGCAAATGGCAGAATCCCGTCAATCGGCAGAAGCCGTCATACGCGAATGCGCAATCACGCTCCGTGCAGAAACCGAACGATTGACGGTTGCAACCGAGAATGCCGCCGGTCGCATGAAGCAATCCGGAATAGAACTTCACAAGCAGCAAAAAAATGTAACCAGTACCTCGGTTGGCGCGTCGGCAATGATCCGAGACGCTGCACGGGGATTCGAGGGACAAGTGGCTGAAGTTATTGCCAAAGCTGAAAAAGCAGCAACAGGTTTGGCCCGTGTGAAGAAAGCGCTCAGAGACCGCGCGAACGATATATTGGACGTTGCCGAAGTCGCGGCAAAAGCCGCCGGCAAGGCGAGCTCAATTTTCGCCAAAGAAGCGAAAAATATCCTCCAAACAGCAGAAGACGCCCTCGGAACGGCGGCAAAAATTCGTGCAACCGAGCGTGACACCATGCAGAATTCGTTCCTTCGCGCTTCGGCATTTGTCACCGATAGCCTCGGTTCTCTCGCCATCGACATCAACCGTTACATCGAAGATGACGTTCCTGACGAAGTATGGAACCGCTACCAAAGCGGTGAAAAATCAGCCTTTGCGAGGCGCATCCTGAAACATCGTGAGCGTAAAGCCAGGCGACGCATTGTCACCAAATACCGCACCGACAGCGAGTTCAGAGACTACGTCAACCAGTACCTGCAACAGTTTGAGAAACTTATCGGTCAAGCGATGAAATCCGACTACGAAAACCTTTTATCAGCGACCTTCCTTTCGTCCGATGTGGGCAAGGTCTATCTGTTACTTTCACAGTCATTGAAGCGGCTCGATAAAAAGTAACGTGAGAAATTGCAACCAAAATTGGGGGGAGCTATCTTGAGCAACGAAAAAGAGCCTTCGGAGCGATATGTCCGAGGCCGGGCACGGCTAGGCGAACTAGATGAATTGCAACCTGGTCGAGTTGCCGAGAGTTTAAAAGACGCGGCGCCCGACTTAGCCCGCTATGCAATGGAGTTTCCCTACGGCGATATATACAGTCGCCCGGGTCTCGACCTCAAACAACGTGAAATCGCCGCAGTGGCAATGTTATCGGCCATGGGAGGTGCGGAACCTCAACTGAAGTTCCACATTAGTGCGGCCATGAATGTCGGACTGTCCCGCGAAGAAGTGACTGAGGTGGTCATGCAAACCGTCGTCTACGCCGGTTTCCCGCGGGCCCTAAATGCCATGAATATGTTGATCGAAGTGCTTGCAGAACGGGACGGCGAAAAGTGATGAATTAAGAGGCGATCGCCTCTTTACGCCCCAGCCGGTCAATAAAGAAATCCAGGTCTTCACTATCAAATCCGTCTTCGAACTGAGTTAAAATTCGTTCGATCATACGTTGCCGGTAACGATTCTGGTCGTCTTCTCCGCCGTCATACTCGGTTTCTTCCGAGACTTCGACTGCCGCCCGGAACACTGGGAACAAGTTTTCAGGCAACGAACATTTACGGAACAAAGCAGAAAACCCCTGCTTGCCGGGGTTGTGAATTAACATATACGCATTCACGACTGAAATCCCCTCCTGCCTTGCTAATGCGGCTTCAAAAAAGCCAGTATCGCCCATGCACAATGCCCGTAACAACAATGTGGGGGTCAGACGTTTGTTTTGAATGATTTCAAGCAAATCCTCGTCACTCAACGCTTTTGAAAACTCCAGTATTGGGGCGGCCACCTCAACCACATCCGCCGCCAATGTAAGTGCAATGTCTTTCGGAATATCAAGGTTTTCTTTGACGCTTTCAGACAGCGCCTTTCGCACCATAACCTTGGCGTCGCGGGTCCATGGTACGCAAAATTTCTTCGGCAATTTCACGCTCGTCCGCGGATAAGGCGGCATTGCCAAACGCATCACCGATTTTTTCCGCGGTATCCGCACGGTTTATCGCTGATGGGTCTCGCAGCAACCTCTCAACGTCTTTGGCGGAGAGGGATATTTGATTGTCTGAGCTCAATTTGGTGACCTGAAAGATAAGTTCGTTATGCTAACGCCCCCTCGGATGGGATTTGATTTATCCATCCCGATAGATAGGAACAAGTGTGGCGAATAGACATTGAACTAGCGTTAATCGATCATTATTCAGCAGAAATCAAAGTTCTTTGGCAGCCTGCAGATAGCTTTGTCGTTTCAGTCCAAGGCCTGCCGAATCGCTTCGATTTGGTCATCCACTGATATCTCGAGATGGGACGTCACTTCCAAGTTCCGGTCTTCGAATACATCGCTTTTCGGATGGTCATGTCGCCAACCCTTTAGTGTTTCATCCCGCTTAAGCAACAAGTCCTCGATTTGAGGGCGATAAAGTTTCGCCATTGCGCTGATCCAACGATTGGTCGCCCACGATGGCGACGTGTGGTCGATTAAAAAATTTTTGAGCATGACAATTGCGTCATTTGCGTCATACCAGGTCTCTCCCGTGACCCAACGGTTGGTCGTGAATAGACGGGTTGGATATCCAAATTCATCCATACTTATGGCAACGAGGTGGCATATGGAATCATTTCCAGAAGGCCACTCCGAATCTCCTTCATTTGGAACCGGATCAAGACCTTGGGGCATCCCCCCTTGCCGCATAAAAATATGGAAATGTCCATGCTCCGGCCAATCCCCGCGGTGGGCGTGATAGTAATATTGCGAGAAAGTACCCCCATCGAACACATCACCTTCAGGATAGTGACTCCATTCGACAAATTCGCCTTGCCAGCGCAGAAGTTCGCCGACGGTATTGGCGTTTGCTTTTCCTAGCACCCGGTAACATTCGATAACTTCTTGCCCAGCGCGCTGCATGGATTGCAATATATCTTTTGAATAAGCGCTTAAATCCATTCCTAATCCCGAAAGTCGATTGCTGATTTGGACGGCAGTTTAGCCCACCTCCCTATCTCTCGCTAGAGAGCCTTAACATTCCAATAGCGTCCTCGACAGGGTCACGCCGTCGTGACCAAAAGCGACCGCGTTGAACACATATCAGCCGTTAGTATTGTTTGCAGGCGGCCGCGCGCCCGGGGATTAGGAGTCCAAAAAAAAACATGACTGGTTTTCGCACGAAATTGCTCTCAACAACCGTGTATGCAAGCGCCTTGTTTATAGGCCTGGGTACCGGCGTGGGTGCAGGTCAAAGTTTTGACATGGTTTCACCTAGTCATGCGGCCGCAATGAACTGTCACCCTGCCAATCCATGTGCGCCTAAAAATCAGTGCGTAGCGAGCAATCCCTGCGGTCCTTGTGGGGCGGCGCCAGAAATTGAACTGACTGTCGCCGAGTCCATTGCCGCCTATTCCTGCATCAAAGCCGAACTAACCGCCGGCTACGCCAAATCCGGAGATCTCTTTGCCGCAAACTACCAAGCCGCTGAGCGCTACAGTAAAGTTCCTTATCAATCGTTCACCCACGGCAACCGTTTCGTCAACAACTACACCAACGCTGAAGCATATGGCCGTTTTGAAGAGAGTGACGCCATGCCCCAAGGCACTCAAATCGCTAAGGACAGTTTCGTCGTTTCGCCGAACGGCGATTTGTCCGGCGGGCCTCTTTTCCTCATGGAAAAAATGGGGCTGACTTTAACGAGAAAACAGGCGATTGGTGATATACCATGATAACTGCCGCAGGAAAATTAGTCGGCGCCACGGGCGGCGCAGGGGATAAAGCGGTCCAGTTTAGTGCCGATTGCCATAACGGCGCCGAGGATCAGGACTATTTATTCTTTCTAACCGAGGAATTCCGCAAATAGGCTTGCTGTCGCTGCCGATATCCCCATAAAGCTTTGATGTTGAGCCCTTTCCCGAGATATCCGGAAGGCGGCCAGCATATTTCTGTCTGACTGCCACAATTCTGCCCTTAACCGGTGGTTTACTGAAAACCGTTAGACTAAAAAATACACCACACATCAATAAGATTGTGCTAGAAGGCCGCCTGAATTTTAGTGTTCACTCAATAATATATCCGGAGACATAAGAAAAATGACCAAAAACTTGTTTAGTAAGAACACATTGTTCAGTGCTGGAGCCGCCTGTTTAATCGCTCTTAGTGCGTCGGTAGCGCTCGCAGATACTGATGCCGCAAAAGGCAAAAAAGTCTTTGCAAAGTGCAAAGTCTGCCACAGTTTTGATGCTGGCAAAAATGGCCAAGGCCCTAGCCTGCATGGTATTTTAGGGCGAAAGGCTGGAACCGTCGAAGGTTTCACATACTCGAAAGCGATGATCGAATCAGGGATCGTTTGGGACGACGAAACGTTGGACGCCTATGTGACTAACCCTAAGAAGTACATTAAGGGCAACAAAATGGCATTCCCTGGCATCAAATCCAGAAAGAGTCATTCAGACAAGAAAAAGGCGAAAAAAGTTCAGCAACGCGCCGATTTACTAGCCTATATCAAGGAAATGACGAAATAACCTTGGGCTAGTTCAAAACTCGCATTAATGAGCCGCCGGTGTCCTGCACCGGCGGTTTTCGTTTACGCTGAATCTAGCGAGCAGGTGTCAAAGTTCGCGCATCTATGGCCCGTCGAGTACAGTGACCCCGGATATCACGATTCTTTTCAATTCCTGGGTAATTGTCTGACCATGCCACATAAACACGCCCTCGTAATACTGCAGTTTATAATTCTGGGAGTTGTCGCGGGTGGCGCCGCGGGGTGGATATGGGGCGAGGCTATGCTCCAAATCGAATGGCTGGGCAAACTGTTCCTCGACACACTTAAGATGCTGATCATTCCTCTTATTTTCTCGGCCGTCATTAGCGGTGTCGCGTCCATGGGAGATATCCGGAAACTGGGTCGATTGGGCGGCTATACGGTTTCTTACTATTTGCTAACTACCGGAATTGCCGTGGGTATCGGTTTGGTTGCGGTTAATCTCTTGCGCCCGGGTGACGGATTAAACGGAACTTTTGGAGACATATCTGAAAATATTGCCGCCAAGCAAGACGTCGGCATGAGCGATATCATTTTATCCATGGTGTCGCCCAACTTGATCGCGTCGGCGGCCGAAACTCAGCTTCTGCCTATTATCGTCTTTGCCATTCTTTTGTCGGCGGCACTGACGACCTTAGGGCGAAGTGGCGAACACGTGATCGAGTTTTTTAACGGCTTCAATGAAGCCATGATGAAGCTCGTCACATGGATTATGTATTTCGCGCCCGTCGGTATTTTCTCGTTGATTGCTGCACGCCTCGGCAAAGCGGGCGGAGGCGATGGATTCCTCAAAGAGATTGAAGCCGTCGGCATGCTGATCGTCACGGTTCTGTCTGGTCTCGGACTTCATTTTTTAGTGCTGTTTGCGATTTTGATTCTGCTCGGCGGCCGCGGTCTTCCTTTTCTCATCGCCATGCTGAGAGCGCTTTTCACGGCATTTGGTACAGCAAGCTCGTCGGCCACATTGCCGCTCACCATGGAATGCGCTCGGGAAAGCAAATTAGACCCTCGCGCTGTGCGCTTCGTCTTACCGTTGGGCAGCACCGTCAACATGAACGGTACAGCCCTATATGAAGCCGTTGCAGCGATGTTTATCGCCCAAGCTTATGGGATTGAATTGGGACTGGGCCAGCAAACCATCGTCCTGGTAACCGCCACATTGTCGGCGATCGGTGCCGCCGGCATACCCGAAGCAGGATTGGTTACGATGGTCATTGTCCTCAAGGCGGTCGGATTGCCTCTCGACGGAATTGCGCTCTTGTTATCTGTGGATTGGTTTCTTGATCGCTTTCGGACGTCAGTCAATGTTTGGGGTGACGCCGTGGGTGCTGCCGTCATTGATCGAGTCATAAACAAAAAATCATAATCGGCGTCGTTCAATTCGGTTTCCGGCCTCTAAAACCTTATAAAAAAGGTATAATTCGGGGACACCGGCCCTCGACGATAATAGATTTTCGCTTACCGCCTAGATTTTTTTCCGTTTCTAGTACTAGTTTTAATTTTTACTTGATTTTTTGTACACAATTTCGCTCCACAGATTGTATTATTATATGATTTCTACTTCAATATCTTGCAATTGATAAATGATTGATGCCTAGCCCCATGAAGCTACTTGTAGTTCAGCTGCTCCGATGAAACACATCCTGGTGAGCGATGATAATCCGGGCATTCGCACTTTTCTGCGAAACTTATTGGAAGACGCCGGGTACTTGGTAGACGAGGCGCCGGAGGGAAGCGCGGGGCTGAAACAATACGCTCATCACCTCCATGATTTGGTGATCACAGACATCATTATGCCGGGTACGGAAGGCATCGAAACGATTGTGCGGCTTAAACAAAGCAACCCCGACATCAAGGTCATTGCGATGTCGGACGGCGGACGTTTAAGGACTGCGCAGCGGTACTTGAAAATGGCGTCAGGCCTCGGGGCCAAAATCGTACAGGAAAAGCCGTTAATTGGTCCATTGGTATCCCTCCCGCCAAAGAATTATTGCAAGATTGAGCATCCAACCAACGAGCTCTGGCCGTTTCAGACGCGGTCAATATTCTGTGAAGCACAAATTTGAGACGGCCTTCAAATCACAAAAATCGGTCGGGCTTGCATCTGCTGACAATCAATGGAAACATATGCATGTAACCCTTCGCCGTTGCTCCCAAAATTTATTGGCTACCTGATGACCAAAAATCTTGTCACGATCTCGCGTCGATCGACACTTACCATATTTTTTGCGCTCGCTCTGTTG
>JAPYRI010000095.1 GCA_029941135.1 Alphaproteobacteria bacterium
GATAGAAACAGAGCAACAACGGTGACTCTTAATGGTTTAGTTTTCCCCACTGCCACCATGTGCACTAGATATGGTGCTGACTGCCGGGAAGGGCGCAAACTGTAGGATGGGATTTTGACGAGCGCAACACATTTTGTGGTCCGCACTCATTTTTTCTCAGGATGTGGTGTAAAACCCACGTCAGCGCCTCTGGGCGATAATCTTTGCGGGTGGCATAGTTTGGAAATGTAGCGGCACGCGAGCGAGTCGCGACAGGAGCTTAGGGGAAAACGCCTTGGATGCAGCAGTGGTGCGGTCGATATGATAAGATTTTTATTACGAATTTTTACATGGTGGCGGATGCCGACATTGGGCACAGCGTTATTCACGTGGCGAAAGGGCGATTTAATCGGCGCCGATGAGCTTGGCAACCGGTATTATCGGGAACGCAAAGGGCTCCGCCGGTGGGTCATGTATGCTAACGGAATTGAGGCGTCTGTAGTACCGCCTGAGTGGGACGCATGGCTACATGGTACGATTGAACTGCCGCCCAGCGAGTCGCCGCCCAAGGTTAAAAATTGGGAACAGGATCATGAGCCCAATATGACCGGAACTGCCTCGGCGTATCATCCTCCAGGAAGCTTGAAGCGCGGTGGGGAAAGGCGGCGGGCAACGGGAGATTACGATGCCTGGCGGCCCGACGGATAGTGCCCTGGCGGGATAGGACCAACAACCGAACGCAGATCGGTGCGGGCATGGAACGGGGTAAATTATGAGTGGAAAAACGGTATGAGCGGAAATCTGGTCGAATCAATGATCGGCGCGGTGGTTCTCCTGGTGGCAGGGGCGTTTCTCGCGTTCGCCTACACGAGTTCCGGCGCCCAGTCTATCCACGGTTACGAATTGATTGCCAAGTTTGACCGGATCGATGGTCTCTCCCCCGGTAATGATGTCAAGCTGAGCGGCATAAAAATCGGTACGATCATTGAGCAATCATTAGATCCGGACACTTTTTTTGCGGTCGTAAGAATGGAAATCGACTCCGCCATACGTCTGCCGGATGACAGTTCAGCAAAAATCACGTCCGAAGGACTGCTGGGCGGCAATTATCTGGCGTTGGAACCTGGTGGAAGTGATGAATTATTAGAAGCTGGTGACGAAATATATATTACGCAAGGATCAGTAGACTTACTTGGATTGATCAGTCAGGCAGTGTTCAGCATCGGCAATAGCAACAGCAAAAAATCAAAAGAAAGTGCTGAATAATTAAAATTAGGAACAAACTTTAAGATATTGAAATTGGATAATATTCAAGACATTTTTGCGACAAAGAAAAAACCTTGGCTCACTCTCGTAGTATGTATTTGTGTCGGCGCTAGTTTGGGCCCAATGATTTTGGTTGGCACGGCGTTTTCTCAGGGGCTTCGTCCCCCGGTCGACGTTCAACTTCTAGAAGCGCTGGAAGAAGAGCCATCGCAGAATATCACCCCCGGGGTACCAGAGACCGGCCCATCGACCGGGACACAAGATGGAACTTCCGTCCCCTTAGCATCTGTCAAAGTCGCAGTTTTGCAAGCGCTTGATAAGGTGACGGCGCGGGTTTCCAAAATTGAGGCCGAAATCGGCCGCCCGGTTCGGTTTGGCGCTTTGGATATCATTGCTCACAGTTGTGAAAAAAGCCCGCCGGAAGAAGCACCCGAAATAGCTGCATTTCTTGAAATCACCGAGTTTCGACCTGATGGCGAACCGATCACAGTATTTGTCGGCTGGATGTTTGCGTCCAGCCCGGCGCTTTCGGCAATGGAACACTCGGTATATGACGTTTGGGTATTTGAATGCCGGGCAAAAATCGACACTGGTTAGCCTCCTGCGATTTCAAGCACTCTGCGGCTGAGCGTACCCTGGGGCAAACGCAGAAAATCAGCTTTTCGCTGAACAGCTTCTTCAAGGCGCCAACGATATTCTGTCCGCGGAATGCCAGTGGCCCCAAATCGGCTTAAATGATCAGTGACAAACTGGATGTCTAGAAGTTGGTAGTGGCCAAACTTTAAGCGGGCAACAAGATATACCAGGGCGACTTTACTGGCGTCGGTCGCGCGGCTGAACATACTTTCACCGAAGAAAGCGGCGCCTAATGCAACTCCATACAGGCCTCCGACCAATTTTCCATCTTGCCAGCATTCGATGCTTTGTGCGGCGCCTGTTTTGTTCAATCCACAGTAAAGAGAGATTATTTCGTCGTTTATCCAAGTGCTGTCGGCATCGTCGCGTGGTTCGGCACATCTTTCCATAACTTCTTGGAAGGCAGTGCTGACGCGCACGTCGAACGTGTTGCTGCGAATTTTGCGCGCCAGTCTTTGGGATACATGAAATTTTTCAAGCGGCAGAATTCCCCGGACTTCAGGGTCGACCCAAAACAAATTCCTGTCATCCCGGCCTTTAGCCATCGGGAAAACGCCACTTGCATAGGCGTGTAGGAGAATTTCAGGCGTGAGCGCGACCATCGGCGATGTTCGTAAAGTAAACGGTAGGCATAATATTTTCTCGACCCCCGGAAAAAGTGTTAGGGCCGCGCCAGGGTGACCTTCGCGGCGTCAAGCGCAAGTAAGTACCCTTGCGCTCCAAAACCGCAAATGATCCCAGTCGCCGCCTGACTCGTATAGGAATGGTGGCGGAATTCTTCGCGCCGGAAGATGTTGGACAAGTGCACCTCGATGACGGGCAAGCCACAGGCCAGCAGGGCATCCAGGATTGCGATTGATGTGTGGGTATAGGCGCCCGCGTTGATGATAACCGCCGACGCAGTCTGGTTTGCCGATTGTACCCAATCCACAAGTTCGCCTTCGGTGTTGGATTGCCGAAAGTCAACTTGCATCCCCAGCGTATTCGCGTATTCAGTGACCGCGCTCTTAATATCTTCGAGAGTCGTTGTGCCATAAACATCCGGCTCGCGCGCGCCCAACAGGTTCAAATTGGGCCCATTTAGCACTAAAATGGTAGATCCTACTGTGTCGGCCATGGCCGATATTCCTTATTATTCGGGAGGAAGGCACCCTGCACGCGTGCGGGAATATACTTGTAATACGGCGCCGACGCAAAGTTGCTGAAGGATGCTCCCGGTCGCCTAAAACACCCGAATTAAGAATTTATTGAGTATAAACAGTTTGAATTCAACTGAGGCTTTAACGACTTGGTAACAACTAAATCAAGTCATTCGGCTTTTATTAATATCCTTTTACTAGGCTTAGCACATGTATTCAGTATCAGCAGATATAGGTCTGCAGGAGAGTACCCGTGAGTGAAAATGACGAACGACCGCCATCGATTGAACGACGGATGGTGGCCCAGTAGTTGCACCAATGGCGAGAAGCTGGAGGGGGGGGCGTTTTCCCAAACTCGAAGAAATTGTTCGTGGGGCCTTGGGCGAGATTTGGAACGACTGTTATGTACTGGACATCAGCGAGACGCCGGACGATGCACGGTTCAAAAGTATCGGACAAGATATTGCTCACACATGTGATGAGGATTTCGCGTCAAGTCGGGTTTCGGATATCCCGAAAAACACATTGCTGCACCAGTCAACTTCACAAGCGGCTCAGGTGCTAGAGAAATTGGTCCCCATATCTATGGGTGGAAAGTTTGAATATGGAGCCGGACTAATAGTGTTATTCCGCAGCATCCTTTTGCCGTTGAGTGACAACAAAGATGACATTCATTTGCTTTTGGGTGCTGCAAACTCAAGAGTACTTGCCGAAAACTAACGCATGCCGCGCCATTGATATTTTAATTGTCCCAATCGGAAGGTGCTAAATATTGATTAAAGCGTACGAGGTACAGACATTTCGTAAAGGTGTGCGGCAAGTCGACTCTGTATTCGATGACGAAGACTTGGCTGAATTTGAAGCACGGTCTTTGTTTGATCGCGGAAGGTATGTGGGCGTTCGCGTTGTCCTTGAGACATACAACCCCGACACCAACGAATTAAGCGCTCGTACGGTTTTAAAACTGGAAAAGGCTGACAAGTCCCAAGCGGAAATTAAGGAGCTCAATGGAAGAGAGACGAGAAAGACTCGAAAGGCCGGCACCAATAAGATAAAAAATGAGAATTCTAAAAAAAGAAAGCTAAGCGGCACTCTGACAGCGGCTGGACCAGTGTTGTTTTGAAAGCTACGGTGTTGATATTACTGGGCCTGATGATAATGATTGGATTGCGTGCTGTGTTTCAATACCTCAGAATTTCAATATCCCTGCATGTGGGTAAAATCTTTCCATCACGGCAAATCATTTATTAACTTTAGAAAGTGGTTTGGAGTGAAGCTAATGCATTTATTTCGCACCGTAGTTTTCGTATAGTTTAAGTGAGTTCAGGCAAACGCAGAAAAGCGTAAAAAGTGCCTGTATTGAATGTCCCATAGTTAACTAAGGGACGGACATGGCGAGGGCACCGTCTCGTTATTATTGCTGGTCATGAACTTGGGGGTGACAGAAAAGTGATCACCGCGTTCGAAATCCAGGTCCTGAACAAAGGGAACTGGAGGATTAATTCTATCTTCGATGATCAAGAATTAACGACCTACGAGGCCAATCGCGTATTTGGCCACGGTGCTTATGATGTCGCTCGTGTGGTTCGGGAAAACGATAACGAAAGCACGGATACGGCATCGGTTCGCACCATATCTCAGCTGACCAGGGCCGTGGTAAAGAAGGTTGCGGCCAGCCGGTTATCAGACAATTCAATAGAAAAGGCAGCCCGGCGTGCTGCGGTGCAATCCGCTGAAACCAGTAAGGATGATTTCAACTTACTTTGGTGGCTGGATTTAATTGCCCGTTCTGTCGGCATTGCGGTCGCCGCATTGATGGTGCTGTTTTTACCGAGACTACTCTACGAAATGTAGGTTACCTGCGGCTGCTAAATCTCTGATATCGGTACCCGTTTGACGGGGCCTTGACGTGGCGGCTGTCACGGCTAATGATCAGCGCTGTCCATCGGCCACACGAATTAAGAGTCCACATATGAAACTGACGATCAACGGTGAGAATCGAAAATTTCTGGAGTCTTTGACGGTTGACCAACTTCTGGAACGATTGGGTTTGGATGCCCGCAAAGTGGCATTAGAGCGCAATTTGGAAATTGTTCCGCGGTCAACTTATGGCGATGTTGCGCTCGTAGATGGAGATCAATTGGAAATCGTTCACTTTGTGGGCGGCGGAAATTTGCTGGCTGAAACTGATAGTACACAAGACGACAGTTTTGAAATCGCCGGCCGTAAATTTTTATCTCGTTTGATCGTAGGTACCGGAAAATATAAAGACTTTGCTGAAAATAGGGATGCCGTAGAAGCCGCTGGCGCTGAAATTGTCACCGTCGCCGTGCGCCGGGTAAATGTGTCGGACCCCAATCAGCCCATGCTGGTGGATTACATCGACCCTAAGAAATATACTTACTTGCCTAATACTGCGGGCTGCTACACCGCCGACGAGGCCGTGCGAACACTTAGATTGGCCCGGGAAGCCGGCGGATGGTCGCTGGTTAAGCTCGAGGTGCTGGGCGATCAAAAAACATTGTATCCCAATATGACGGAAACATTAGCTGCAACCGAAGCGCTAATCGCCGAAGGTTTCGAGGTGATGGTTTATTGTAATGACGACCCGATCATGGCCAAGCGCCTGGAAGACATGGGCTGTTGTGCAATCATGCCCTTGGGGGGACTTATCGGCTCGGGCCTCGGCATCCAGAACCCGGTCAATATTCGCTTGATTGTTGAGCAAGCCACAGTGCCGGTACTGGTGGATGCGGGTGTGGGCACCGCGTCCGATGCGACCATCGCTATGGAATTGGGCTGTGATGGCGTGTTGATGAACACGGCAATCGCTGAAGCACAAGATCCGATTAAAATGGCGCGGGCGATGAAAGCCGCAGTTGAAGCCGGACGCTTAGCCTATCAAGCCGGACGAATGCCCAAAAAACTTTACGCTGATCCGTCTTCACCATTGGGTGGATTAATCTAAGAAACGTTGACGTCTTAGCATGTCTTACAGTTGGTCCGCGCCTCGGCGACCAGTGTTTTGAAGCGTCCAATGTCTGCCGCCCCGGCCAATAGTTGATCGCCAATTATAAATGCTGGTGTGCCACCGATATCCAAACGACGGGCTAGGGCATTGTTGCGGCTGATTATGGCGACTATTTCCGGGTCTTTCATGTCAGTGGCGAGACGATCCACATCGACCCCCGTATCCTCGGCGATCTCCATAATCCGTGCTCGATTGAGGGCGCCACGCGATGTCATCAAGGCATTGTGGAAGTCCAGATACTTTCCTTGTTTGCGTGACGCAAGAGCCGCCTGGGATGCGAGTACAGAGTCGGGACCCAAAATGGGAAATTCTTTGTATACGAACCGGATATTGCCATCTTGTTCCAATAATTCCTGGACTACGTCGTGAGAGCGCTTGCAGTATGAGCACCTGTAGTCGAAAAATTCGACCAGCGAAATGTTTCCCTTCGGGTTGCCGGCGACAAAGGAGCCTTCGTCACGCTCGATCTCCGCACGCCCTTGCGCCAATGTTTCCTGAATCTTATTTGCGCGGTCGGCCTTTTCGTTCTCGGCGTAGTTTTCCAGTGCTTTGACGACGTCTTCCGGGTGTTCGCTCATATAGCGTTGGAACAGGCGTAAGACCTCTTGTTCTTGTTGCGGGGTTAGAGCTTCCCCAGGAAGTACCGTTTCTTCAGCAGATGATTTGATGGCGCCCAATCCCGCCACGCTAAGGTAATAGAACAGAGCGATTACGGCGGCGCTTACCAGTTTTTGGGTCAGGGGATTACCCCATTTCGTTCGGCGGGTTTCACTGTTATTCATATTTCTATTCCGTTAGGTCGTTCAACAATATCAACATTGGCCTCATTGTTATCCCCGTCGCCGTTGGCGCCGGGGTAGGGCGCGGATGTAGTTCTGAATGTCATGGGCACGTATCCAACCCGTAGAGCCTTGCGGCAGTTTACGAACTGCTCGCTTGGCTTGCTGCATGGCTTCGCTTGGCATTCCCGTGCGCACATAGCGCTCGGCGGTGGCAAGATTGGCCATGCCGGCATTGCCGGAGTCATTGTAGGCGACCGCCAATTTTAGCCAGACCAGTACATTGTCCGGGTCGAACGCAAGTGACGTGTTCAGATTTTTGATCGCCTTCTTTGTTTGTTGTTTCTCATTGAGTTCCAAACGGGCAACGCCAAGAGACGCCAATACCAAGGGTTCTTTGGGCAGCAATTTGACAGCACTTTCGTACATCTGAACGGCCTCGGAAAACATGCCGTGTTCGTAATAAATCTGACCTTTCAATTCGAGGACAAAGCCGTCATCCGGTAAATCTACTAACAAGCTGTTGATCTCGGCAATGGCAGGCCGAAGCATGGAGCGATGGTGATAGGCGATGGCACGGGCGTAACGGGCGGGTATGCTTTGATCTGATTGTGGATAGCGGTTAAGCACATCTTCGAAGGAATGCAGAAAGCCAAATAATTTCGCGCGAACGCGCTGGTGCATCATCCATACTTCCTTGGACTCGTGAACCCCGGCATAACGTGATTGCCGAGTTGCCTCGTCAAAGGATGATAAACGTTCTCGGGTTAGCGGATGAGAGCGAATATATGAGGACTGTTGTCCACGCTGGGAAATCTCCAGTTTTTGGAGCTTGGCCATAAAAGTGCGGAGACCTTCAGGTGATCTGCCCGTGCGTTGCAGTAACTTAATAGCCGCCTGATCGGCAGCAGATTCTTGAATTCGGCTAAACTTATAAAAGGAAAGTGCGGCAAGTTGTTGTCCAGTGCCAAAGGCGGCCATGGCGGCTTCTGGTGATCCGGTGGCGGCGGCTAATGCACCGAGAATAAATGAAATCGTTGCTGTCCGACTGGCTTTCTTCATGGCATCGCCGGTTCGGCTAAGGTGCCCACCGATAATATGCCCGGTCTCATGGGCGATAACACCAATCACTTCGTCGGGTGTTTCCGCAGTTTCCAATAACCCAGAATGAATAAATATATTTTGTCCACCGCCAACAAATGCGTTCAGCGTAGGATCGTTCACCAAGTATAAGTTGACCGCGTTTCTGTTGAGACGGGCGGCATCGAGAATATCATTGGTGTAGAGCCGTAATGCACGCTCAATCTCCGCGTCGCGCAGTAACGAAAGCGCATCTGCCGACCGCGATACAAAAATCAGCGGCAGTAAAACACTCAACGCTAGGAGGCAGCGAATTGGTCCATGCATAGGCCGGTCTCCGTATTCGCTCACCTAATTACGGTTTTGACAGGGCTGGGTCAATCACACCACCATCACAACTGCGTGCAACGTGCAGGCGGGCAAGTACGCGGCACGCGTAAGGGACCGTGTCGCCTATACGTATAAACTGACACTAATCCGGCGCACTTTGAACGCGTTCGAATTTTATGAGAGTTTTCGTTGCCACCAGCCGCGCCGTTTAGGCTTATTCTGTGCCGCGCTCCCCGAATTTTCACTTTCAGCCGATTCTGTTGCTGCCAGTGGCATCACTGGATCTGACGTTGGCTCCGAAATTGGGGGCGAACTCATATCAGGCACGGAACTCGATGGGTCGGTGTCGCCAGAGGGCTGACGGGTAGATTTATTGGCGGCTTCATCGCCAGAGTCGTCACTGGAGTCGGCACTTATCTTTGTCCGGCGTCGGGTCGTCTTGGGTTTCTCGTCTACTGATTTCAGTCTTCGCTGGCGGGGCGCCCGTTTACGCGGCGCTTTTTCCTTCTTTTTGGGTACAGCCTGACTTTCAATATCCGTAGAGGCGTCTTCACCTAAAGAAGTTTCTTCGGTTTGGCCTGCTTCGGTTCCTACTGATGTCGGCTCCGCTTGCGATGTTGCCATGCCGCTCTCAGTATTGGCGTCCTCCAAAGCAGGATCTTGGCTTTGGGTGGCCGTATCTGTTTCTGCGATAACATTGGATTTCGATTCGCTAGTGGCGTCGGCAGTGTTTACAGACGGATCAGACGCATTTGTATCCGCATCAGCGCGTGAACCACCCCTGGAGCGCCCGCGGCCACCTCGTCGGCTGCGGCGTCGGCGTTGGGGTTTTTCGGCATCATCCTTGGCGTCGACTGTGGCTTCGCTTTCCCCGGTTTGTGGTTGTTTCGAGTCTGGCTCTTGCTCGCCGTCGCGATCATCCGTCTCGTCAGTTTGTGAAGAGGCGGTATTGGCCGTTTCATCTTCCCGGCGCGGGCGGCGACGGCGTTTCCGCCGGCGTTTGCGGCCAGAGCCGCGCTCGTCTTCGTTCCCATCGGTGTCTGCAGTCTCGGGTGTATCAGTGGGCTTGGCTTTTGCAACATCGGTTTTGCCTTGGCCATCCGATGAACTCTGATTTTCGATTTTAAAATTAGGAGCGAGTAGGGAATCGTCGACCTTGATTTCAATTTGGAAGTTATAACGCTGCTCTAATTCTTGTAGTGCGGCCCGTTTTTGGTTGAGGACGTAAATGGCGACATCGGGTGGCGCATCGACGGAAATCTTGGCACTGCTCTCGCGCAAGCCCTCGTCGTCAATACTGCGCAGAACCGCTAAAGCCGTGGATTCGGTTGATCGAACCACGCCGGCGCCACCACACGCAGGGCAAGCATTGGCGCTGGCTTCCATCAGATCAGGACGAAGACGCTGGCGCGACATTTCCATTAACCCGAAGGAACTAATCCGCCCAACCTGGATGCGCGCCCGGTCGGCTTTGAGGCATTCTTTCATTTTAGCTTCAACGGCGCGTACGTTCTTCGACACCTCCATGTCGATGAAATCAATGACAATGAGGCCAGCCAAATCCCGTAGTCTAATTTGTCGTGCTATCTCCTCGGCCGCCTCTAAATTCGTGCGATAGGCGGTTTCTTCGATATTGCGTTGCTTGGTCGCCCGGCCGGAGTTGACATCGACCGCAACCAACGCTTCGGTCGGATTGATGATGAGATAAGCCCCGGATTTTAGTGTTGCCCGCGGACTGTACATTTCGTCTATTTCGCGCTCGACCTGATACTTGTGAAAGAGCGGCACCGATTCCCGGTAGGGCTGAACAACCTTGGCCTGACTGGGCATCAATGTTTTCATGAAATCTTTTGCTGACCGGTAGGCGAAGTCGCCGGAGACGAGTATCTCGTCGATGTCCTTTTTGTAGAGATCACGAATGGCTCGTTTGATCAGATCGCCTTCTTCGTGGACCAATTGCGGGGCGATTGAATCAAGTGTTAGATCTCGGACTTGGTTCCATGTCCGCAGCAGGTACTCGTAATCCCTCTTGATCTCGGGTTTTGTGCGGTTCAGTCCAGCCGTGCGAATTATAACGCCCATGCCTTTAGGTACTTCAAGGCCGGTTGCTATGGTTTTTAATCGTTTACGGTCAGCGGGGTTGGCAATTTTGCGGCTGATTCCACCGCCCCGGGCAGTATTGGGCATCAGTACACAATACCGGCCCGCCAAAGACAGATAAGTCGTGAGAGCGGCGCCTTTGTTCCCGCGTTCCTCTTTGACCACTTGGACCAGGAGGATTTGACGCCGCTTAATAACTTCATGGATTTTGTATCGTCTTAATGCCCGGCTTCGACGTTTTATATCCTCATCGATTTCATCTTCGCCACCCAAAGACTCAACGCCTTCATCTTCAGCACTGCCACCATTTTCTGAACGATCATCATTGTCGTCGGCGTAGTCTTGTTGATAGACCAGTTATTACCGGTCGTCGATAGTAATTTGGTAATAGTCTGGTTGGATTTCATTAAATTACAGA
>JAPYRI010000096.1 GCA_029941135.1 Alphaproteobacteria bacterium
CCCACGTGACCCCCGGCTATTACCACCCCGATACTGACTTGCTTCTGGTTTTGAACAATCAAGTGAGCACTGCCGGACAACCCCTTGGCATTAAAGACGCGGGCACATTCTGGCATTCGGATGTTTCGTATCGCGAACGCCCAGCAAAGGCGACCCTGCTCTATTCGATAGAAGCGCCGGACGAAGGCGGAGACACCCTGTTTTGTGACATGGTCGCCGCGTTGGAGGCGCTACCCGCTGACCTGCGCTACAAATTGGACGGACGCGAGGCCGTTCACCATTATGCCCAGCGCGACAAAATCGCCACCGCCCAAGGCACGACTCAAGTGGTGAACGGGCAAACCCAGAACAACACGCCGCCGGTGAACCACCCGACAATCAGAACTCATCCCTTGACCGGGCGCACGTCGCTCTTCGTCAATCCCGCCTATACGGTCGAAATCGAAGGGCTGGCGACCGAGGACAGCGCCGACACCCTCGCCCGCATCTATGACCATTGCCTCCAGGACCGGTTTCGCCTGCGCTTTAAGTGGCGGCCGGGGGATGTGGTAGTGTGGGAAAACATTTCGGTGATGCACTCGGCCACCACCCACGAGCAGCCACCGACCCAGCCCCGAACCTTATGGCGGACCGTCATTACCAGTTATGTAACAGATTAAAGAGTGCCTCTAACTCATATAAAGCGTTAAATTTTTCTCTCAATTCATCTCGTTATAATTTGGCCTGTGACCCGGGTTATAACAAGACTTGAACTCCACCCCCTGGGGGTTTTCGTCGAGCCATTCAGCCGCCTCTTTATTCGCTTCCTTGATTTGCGCATGGGTTAAAGGATCGGCCAGAACGCTCACTTTCCGGTCGGCAAACTTGACCCGCTTGAGGGAGGCCAGGCACATCCATTTATAGGCGGCGGCCAAATTCATCGGCACATCCACCCCCCGCGCCTGGATCTCGCCAAGGGTGTAGAGTGCCTCGCCATCGCCCTCGGACGCACGTTTCTCATAGGCTTTGATGGCGTCATCAACTTCGCCCATAGAATACAGACGTTCCGCTTCGCCAAACACAGCATGCGCTGGCGTATTGAACACCCAAATCAGCAAAGCCGTAAATACCCAACGTATCATGGAACCCCCTGTCTCCAGAAACTGCCCTGCGCAACTTTACCCAGCGTTGGAAGTTGTCTGCAAGAGCTTAAGCGGTATAATTTGTAGTTTTTGATCCGAAAACCTCTTACCTCACCGATAATTGATGTCCCGATAGGGCTTGAGGAAGTGCTTGAGACTGGGCTTGAAAAAGTGCTTCCCCCTTGCGTCTCGTACTGCCCTCACCTAGAGTAGTTGCATAAAGCAACTTTTTAATTTGGGAGTTGGAGCTATGCCGTCTGGATTCCTGCCTCTGGTCTCTGGCATTCGCGCGGCCTCTCGGGATCTGGTCCGCGAATTGGGTTTCATGAACAGAACCCTCGCCGGCACCGGATTGCCGCCGTCGGCCGTGCACGCGATCATTGAGATTGGCACCGCCGTCAATTGCACTGCCAAAGACTTGTCGGCGAAGTTACTGCTCGAGAAGTCCACGGTGAGCCGCCTGGTCAAATCGCTGGTGATTAAGAACATGATCCAGGAGACCCGCTCACAAATAGATGGCCGGGCGAAACTGCTCTCCCTCACCCATAAGGGCGCGATGGTGTTTTCGGCAATCAGCCAGTATGCCGAACTGCGGGTGTCGGGCGCGCTCGCGCTTCTGCCCGAGCCCACACGTGAAAGCGTTTTGGCAGGCCTTGAGGCTTACACTGCTGCATTGACCGCAAGCCGGGTGTCCGAGGATGCACCCCCGCCCTGCGCCCCGGTCACCATCGAAGACGGGTACAAGCCGGGGCTCATTGGCCGCATTGTTGAGATGCACGCGGCTTTCTACGGTCGTCTGGACGGCTTCGACGTGGAGGCATTTGAAGCCATCGTCGCCGGTGGCTTGGCGGAATTCATGCCGCGTGTAGACAAGCCAACGAACCAGGTCTGGATCGCACATCAAGATAGCAAAATCGTCGGTGCGATCATCATCGACGGCGAGGAACTGGGCGACGGCCCCAGCGCTACTAAAGCCCACCTGCGCTGGTTCGTGATGGACGACCAAGTGCGCGGCACCGGCGTGGGCAAAGCCCTTCTACGCACGGCGCTTAAATTTTGCGACGAACGTGGAGTCACCGAGACTCACTTGTGGACGTTTAAGGGCCTCGACGCCGCCCGGCATCTTTATGAGACCCACGGCTTCACCATGACCGACGAATACCCCGGCGACCAGTGGGGCACGCAACTGACTGAGCAGGTATTTGTACGGAAAAATGTTGGTGACTGAACCTTGTATCTCTATTTGCGTTCAGCGTTCGCGCGTCGTTGCGCTTCTTCTACAAATGGTCTGTCCACAGGTTGTAAGATGCCGCGCTCATACAATTCCACCCATTTGTCAGCTACGTCAGCCCAACGAACACCGCTTTCTGGAAAATCCGCCAACTTCGCCATACTAACGGCCACATCCCGCAGCCACCCGGCGTTTTTCGGATCAGAAGCCGCAAGTCCCTCTCTTATGTTCACCGAGGCCCGGTAGCCGACAAGCGCCCCCGGCAGGTCACCCAGGGCGACCAGAACGTCTCCGATCTTCTCTTGCGACACCGACAGGTCCCGCCGCCAGCCAGTGTAAGTCGGATCGGAGTCCGCCAGTCTCTCGGCAATGACCATCGAGGCCCGGTAGCTCTCAAACGCAGATAGGCCACCCTGAGCAACCAAAACGTCGCCAATCCTTTTGTAGCCTATAGATTTTTCGTAATCGTTTTCGGTCTCTGTGCTGAGCTAAGAGTATTTGCGAAACGCCCGTACCGCCTCTGCCAAAATACCAGCCGAAACAGCAGCATCCCCCAACTCGAGCCAACCCGTCAAATTCCGCGGATCAAGACTGGTGAATTTTCGATAGGCACCGAAGCTATGAAATGCTGCCACTTTTTGTCCATATTTTACCCGATCATCGCATACCTATATATTGTCAAAGCAACAATATATACATCCATGACGGGTGTCTATTGTAGGGTTGGCGCATCGTGCCCCTAATGAAAATCACGGGAGCTGGGGAAGCGGTGGTGGCTGCCCGCCAACGCGTCGCGCGGCAAACGAGAAGAACCCAAAGGTATGGGCAGCGAACGTTTCGGGATTAAGGTTGTCTGGCAATTGGCCGGTTGCGGTATTGGCGGCTGCGATGGAAGCGATATGCCGCCCAGATCATCTAAGCTCGCGGTGATGTCGACCATATGGTCGGCAATGAGGTGAATGACCCCCTCCTCCCGCTGGACCTTGCCGGTGACCTGGAGGAGCCGCGACATCAGCACCACTTTCCTAAAGCGCTCGAAGGTGCGCGGCCAGACAACGATGTTCGCGACCCCGGTCTCGTCTTCCAAGGTCATGAAGATGACCCCGCTAGCCGTACCCGGGCGCTGGCGCACGAGGACCAGCCCCGCCACCGTGTGGGAGCGATCAAGGGGCACGGTCGCCAAGTCTTTCGATGGTATCAGGCCCTTTTGCCCGAGCGGCCCGCGCAACAGCGCCAAGGGGTGAGCCTTTAGGGACAATCTAAGGCTCGCGTAATCGTCCAGCACATTCTCGCCGAGGCCCATCTCAGGCAGGGTTACTTGAGGTTCGTTATTGGCAAGCTCCTGCTTCTTTTCCGCCGCAGCAAACAGCGGCAACGGCTGCGGCCCGAGTGCTCTTATTTCCCACTGCGCCGCACGGCGGTCGAGGCCCATGGAGCGGAAGCCGTCGGCCTTGGCGAGCCGCTCGAGGGTTGAGACCGGCACCCCGCTGCGCGCCCAGGCGTCGTGCACGTTGGCAAAATTGCCCCCCGTGCGCGCCGCCGCCAGCGCCGCTCCATGTTCTTCGCGGAAACCCTTAATTTGCCGGAACCCGAGCCGCAGCACGGCTTTGTCTTTACGGGCGGGCTCGCCTTCGCGCGCACCTTCTAAAGTGCAATCCCAATGGCTGTGGTTGATATCAACCCCGCCCACCTCGACCCCATGGTCGCGCGCGTCCCGAACCAGTTGCGCGGGCGCGTAGAAGCCCATGGGCTGGCTGTTCAAGATGGCGCAGGCGAACACCGCCGGATAATGCCACTTGAGCCAGGCGGACACGTAGACCAGCAGCGCAAAGCTGGCGGCGTGACTTTCGGGAAAGCCGTATTCGCCGAAGCCTTCAATCTGGCGGAAGCAACGCTCGGCAAATTCGGGCTCGTAGCCGCGCGCAACCATGCCGTCGATCACCTTCTGCTCGAACGTATGAATGGTGCCGGTGTGGCGAAAAGTGGCCATGGCGCACCTCAGCTGGTCGGCCTCGGACGGGGTAAATCCAGCGGCGACAATGGCGATCTGCATGGCCTGCTCTTGAAACAGCGGTATCCCCAGGGTTTTGCCCAAGACCCGCTCCAAGTCCTTGGACGGATACTCAACCGTCTCCTTGCCGCTGCGGCGGCGCAGATAGGGGTGCACCATGGCTCCCTGAATGGGGCCCGGGCGCACGATGGCAACCTCAATCACCAGGTCGTAGAAGGTGCGCGGCTTCAATCTCGGCAGCATGGTCATCTGGGCCCGGCTTTCCACCTGAAACACACCCACGCTGTCGGCCACGCACAGCATGTCGTAGACCTTGGGGTCGGTGGGCGGCAGGTCGGCGAGCCCTAAATCACGCCCATAGTGCGTGCGCAGCAGGTCGAACCCCTTCCGGATGCACGACAGCATGCCGAGGCCCAGAACGTCGATCTTCAAAATCCCCAGCGCGTCCAGATCGTCCTTGTCCCACTCAACGTTGGTGCGGTCGTCCATGGCCGCATTCCCGATCGGCACCACTTCGCTGAGCGCGCCTTGGGTAATGACAAAACCGCCCACGTGCTGCGACAGATGGCGCGGAAAGCGCAGCAGTTCATCGACCAGCTTGAGCCACACCCGCACCGTGCGGTCGTCGGTGCTCAATCCGGCCTCCGCCACCTCATCCTTTGTGATGCTGCCGCTCTTCCGCCAGCCCCGTGCAAGCTTCGCAAAGCCAACGATTGCGTCCGCCGAAAGGCCCAAGGCCTTGCCCACTTCGCGCACGGCGCTGCGGGTGCGGTAGGTGATCACGGTCGCCGCCAACCCCGCCCGATGCCGACCGTATTTCTCGTAGATGTATTGAATGACCTCTTCCCGGCGCTCGTGCTCGAAATCCACGTCGATATCGGGCGGCTCGTCGCGCTCAGCCGAAACAAAGCGCTCGAACAGCAAATCGATGGTGTCCGGATCGACCGCCGTAATGCCGAGGCAGTAACACACCGCCGAATTGGCTGCCGAGCCCCGCCCCTGACACAGAATGCCGTGGCTGCGGGCGAATTTCACAATGTCGTGGACGGTGAGGAAGTAAGGCGCGTATTTAAGCTCCCCCACCAGCGCGAGCTCATGTTTCAAGGACTTAATGACTTTTTCAGGCACGCCTTGGGGGTAGCGCCACTTGGCCCCCTTCCACGTCAATCGCGCCAATTCCTGCTGGGGGGAGCCGCTCGGGCCCTTCAATTCGTCCGGGTATTCGTAACTCAGCTCATCCAAATTGAAGCAACACCGGTCAGCGATCTCGGCCGAGCGTGCGACCGCCTCCTCCCAACCCCGGAACAGGCGGGTCATCTCAACGGCGGGCTTAAGGTAGCGCTCGGCGTTCATGTGCAGCCGGTAACCGGCATCACCGATGGTGCAGCCCTCGCGAATGCAGGTCAGCACATCTTGCAAAGGCCGGCGCGCGGCCACGTGGGCGTGCACATCGTTTGTGGCCACGAGGGGGGTGCCACAACGGGTGGCCAACTCGACCAACGCACCAATCCGCCGCCGGTCATCGCCCGCGTACCGGTACTGCGCCGCCAGATAGCAGCGCCCGGGAAAGGCGTCGGCCAGATGACTCAAAGCTAACCCAAATTCTCCAGTCATCACATCTGGCGGGAGGACGACCATAATCTGGCCCTCGCCGTGCTCATACACGTCGGCAAGCGCCAATTCGCACTCACCCTTGGGCACGCGCCGTTTACCGAGGGTCAAAAGACGACTGAGACGACCATAGGCCGCTCGATCGGTGGGAAAGCACAGCAAGCTCGGCCCATCGGTCAAATCAAGCCGCGCCCCGACCACCAATCGGATGCCGGCCTGTTTCGCCGCCACGTGCGCCCGCACGATGCCTGCCAAGCTGTTTCGATCGGTCACTGCAATCGCATGCAGACCCAGCACCGCCGCCGTGATCATCAGCTCGGCCGGGTGGGACGCGCCCCGCAGGAACGTGTAGTTGGTGGTGACTTGGAGTTCGGCGTACCTCATCAGGCGAACATCCCATGCAAGTACCAGCGCGGCTGAGGCTCATCTTGAACGCTCGATGCATGAACGTCAGCGGTTGCGTACAGCCCCTCGCGGAACAGCCAAAAGCGCCGCCCTTCCTGGTCCTCAACCCGGTAGTAGTCGCGCGCCTGCTGGCTGCCCGGCCCCGCCCCGCGCCACCACTCAGGCCCGATGCGCTCGGGCCCATCCACACGCGCGACGCGGTGGGTATCGCGCCGCCAGCGGAACAGCACCGGCGGTCCGTCCGGCACCTCGGCCACCACCTGCACGGGCTCGGGCGCGGACAGCAATCGTAAAGGCCGCTTCAGATGTGCGGGCCACAGCGGCTCGCTCTGTTCGCCTAAGTCAGGGTCGCCTGCTGCCGCCCCCCCTGCAGCAAGTGGCACGGTCACCACCGCGCGTTCGGGCACAAAGCTTTCCCGCGCCTCAAGTCGGCACACCTTGTCCATACCCAGCCGGTTGCCCAATTGATCGACCAGCAGGCTCAAATCCGCATTGCCTTGCGTGCGGCCGCCCCCTGCTTCCCCCGGCAGTTCGACTTGGACCTCGGACAACGGCGCGGTTAAGCTCGCCGACAGCACCGCCGCGTCAATGCCAAAGCCCGCGTCGATCTGCTCCAAATGGCCTGCGAACAGACGTGCTAGGTGTTCCGTCGTGCGCACCGGGCGGCTGGTGCCGACAGTCACGCTCTCCACCTCACCATCAACCCGGAACAGATCAAGCGTTAGCCGCCGCACCCCACGCTGGTCCTCATTGAGCATCGGGCAGAGTTGCTCGAGCAAGGTCGTCAACGCATAAGCAATATCATCGACCCGCCCGACCGGTTCCAGAAACGCCAAGCGCACCCGGTAGGGTACTACCGGCATCACCGGCGAGATGGGCTCGTCCTCAAAGCCCAATGCCTGATCGATCCGGCGGGCAACCGGGGGGCCGAAACGGCGGGCCAAGGGCGCGCGCGGCAACGCCAGCAAGTCTTTCACCTGCCGCAGCCCCAATCGGTCGAAATTTTCCAGGGTTTCGGGTGCGAATCGCAGCGCGGTCACCGGCAATGGCCCGAGCACATCCCGGCTGCCCCCCGGGGATACGATGCTATGACCTGCCCCGTCCATGTCACTGAACCTTGCAACCGCCCAAGCGGCGCCGGGGGTGTCAGCCAAGGCCGCGCGGGCCTCGATGCCAAACTCCGCCAAACGTGCCATCAGGTCAGACAGTAATCTCTCTTCGCCACCGAACAGATGGGCGCAGCCGGTCACATCCATCAAAATACTATCCCGCCCGCCAGTGAGCGGATTGGCGCCATGGGCATCAACCGTGGTCCAAGGGGTGTAGCGGCCGCACCAGTGGGCGAGCGCGCTGAGCGCCTTTTCGTCAGCTTTAATGGCAGATTGCTCGACCAGCAGATGGGGCAGCACCGCGCGCGCATCGGCCAATCCCATACCTTGGCGCAAACCTTCCTGCGCTGCCGCCGCGTTCATCGCCGTCACCCGCACCGCTCCTTTGACCATAGCGGCAAACACCAGTGGCGCTGATTCAGCCTTATCCGTTGGCCGGTCTCCCGACCGGTTCGGCTTAGCCGAGGGCGCGCCGAGGCAAGGTGACGACTTGTCCTGTATCCTCTCCTGCAGCCGGTGCTGCGCCCGGGACAGCCGGTTGGCCGGCCATCGGGGCAACCACAGCGAAACAATGCGTTTCATGGTTCCATTCCACCTGCCAGCGGCGTTCGCTTCCGCCCCGGCAACGGGCCAGCCGCACATCCCAGCGGGCCGCACCCAGTCCTTCTAAGCTTTCCACGCTCTCACCTGCCGCAACTGCCACCTCCCAGCGGGTGCTCGCCGCCGTGACCGTCTTGGCGGTTTTCTTGGTACTGACCCGCACCAGCAAGCCAAGCCCGCCACCTGCTTCGGCGGCCAGTTGCAACCGCCGGCTGGCGGCCAAAGTCAAATTTCCCACCTCGCCCGCAACCGCGTCTAAGGCGCCCGAGCGCAACCCTTCCTCCATGGCCCACAGCACTTGGGTGTCGTCGGCGCCATCAATCAGCACCAGCCGCCGCGCATCGACCCCGAACACACTTAGCCCCGGCCCATGCAGACCGCCCGCGTGATAGAGCGACTTCTGGTTGGTGCACCACAGCACCGCGCCCTCATCGCCCGCCGCGCGCCCCACCAGGGCCGCCGCAAAACCGAGCGCCGCTACATCACCTTCCAACCTCGTTCTTTTACTTCGGCCACCCGTGCTCGTCACTTCATGCAAGCGCCCGCGCGCAAGGCCACCGCCCGGCAAAGCATCATCCAAATCGGCCACTCCCAGGGGCACCACACCCGTTGGTCTGTCCGTCACCACCTTGCTGCCCGCGCTCTCGATTCCGGCAATGCGGTCTTTCAGATCGGCCAGCAAAGAAGACTTGTCGGAAAAAGAGGCTTCGTTTGAAAAAAAGAGGGAGCTTCCGGTCATGGCGGTTGGCCACTCCTGAGATTCTAAAAAGACACGTTTGAGACCACACTCCCGGCCTGTCCTTTGGGGGAATAAACCAGTAAATGTTCATGATTTGTTCTATTTTAAAGGAGCACTTAAGTCAAGTGTTCACTCAGTCAAGCCTCACGGCTCCGGCAGTTCGGCTTCCCAATCGAAGGCGATCAAAGCCGTGCCCCATTTCCGTACCAACATAAGCTCTTCCCGCCACTCGATAAACTACCGATACGGGTTTTAGTTTAGTTCTGTTTAGGCCAGTGGTCCACAGCGCCCATGCCTTCCAAGGCAAGGCCATAGCCAAGGTTATCGAGCATCAATTTCTTGAGATGCTGGACCATAGCGACACGCGCGTAGCGCACAGTCAGCGGCGGGCGTTCAATGACCATGCGCGCCAGTTCCCAGGCCCGGTCTATCAGTTTGTCCTGGGGCATGACTTCTGAAACCACACCAAGTCGGAGCGCTTCCTCGGCGCCAATCTCCTGCCCAGTGAGCAAGAAATAGCGCCCCCGGTTGTAGCCAAGAATGAGCGGCCAGACCACGTGGACGCCATCTCCGGGCACCAGGCCCGCCGGGAAGTGAGGTGCATCTTGGAATACCGTGTTGTCAGAGCAAATGACAATGTCGCACAGAACGGCAAGCTCAGCGTGGATGAGCGCCGGGCCGTTTACCGCAGCAATCATTGGCACTTCCACGTCCAGATGGTTCATCAAGAGACGTTTTGCGTCGTAGTACAGATGATCCCATAATTTGGGATCGATGCTGTCGCCGATACTGCTTTCATCGAAGCGCTCAATGAAGGCGTTGCCGGCACCGGTCATGATGATGCACTTATTATCCCGGTCGCGGCCGATGTCCAATAGGCACTCGCCGATCTCGTGGTGGGGAGGTCCCCCCCAAATCAAGTCGCTGCCGTTCGAATGGAATGTCATCACTAGGATGCCATCGTCGCCCCGCTCCAATTTGATGTACTCATACTTATTTTGATATTCGTTGAACGTGATCATTTTAACTCTCTCCCAAATTAGGGCTTTAGCACAGCCCCCTATCCAATTGTTTAAATTTGACAATCAGTCGTCGTTTGGCCACCAGTCATTGGCTGCCAGGCCTTCAAGCGCGAGGCCATAACCGAGATTTTCTTGCATCAGTTTTTTCAAGTGCTGGACCATGGCGACGCGGGCATATCGAACCGTCAGCGGCGGTCGCTTGACCACCATGCGGGCGAGCTCCCAGGCGCGATCCGAAAGTTGATCGAGCGGCATCAACTCACTCACAACACCCAATTCAAGCGCTTCATCGGCCAGTAATTTCTGTCCGGTCAGCAGAAAATAGCGGCCCCGGTTATATCCCAGAAGCAATGGCCAGATCACGTGTACGCCATCCCCCGGCACGATGCCGCCGCGAAAGTGGGGCAAGTCGCGAAACGTCGAATGATCGGCGGCGATGACGATGTCCGACATTACCCCTAGTTCAGCGTGAATGGTGGCCGGACCGTTGATGGCGGCAATAATCGGCACTTCGATGCTGAGTAAATTCATCAGCAGCCGCTTGCCTTCGAAATAGATGTGATCCCAGGTATGCGGATTAATGCCGGAAATGGGTTCGGCGGCGAATAGGCCAATAAAGCTGTCACCAGTACCGGTT
>JAPYRI010000097.1 GCA_029941135.1 Alphaproteobacteria bacterium
TTTGGCGGCGCCAAAGGGCGCACGGACGTGCCCAAAATCGTCGACTGGTACATGGAAGGTAAAATCAATATCGACGATCTGATTACCCACACAATGCCATTGGATGATATCAATAAAGGGTTCGACTTAATGCACGCGGGCGAGAGCATCCGCAGCGTCGTACTCTATTAGCTTCTGAAGGAGATAAGCTCATGGCCGAGGAAGGCTTTTTCGTGCACCAGTTCGAACTGGGTCCGTTTGACAATTTCATTTATTTGATCGGCGACAAGGCGACCCGCGACTGCGCCGTGGTTGACCCGGCATGGCACGCGCCGACCATTCTTGAGGAAGCCGCAAAGCTCGACGTTAAGATCACCCACTTACTGTGCACCCACGCTCATTTTGATCATGTGAACAAGGTTGATGAAGTGTTGGAGGCGACCGACGCCCAAGTTCACATGTTGGGGCCGGAAATCGATCACGCCGACTTCAAATGTGAAAATCTGGTACGCCACTCGGCCGGCGATGTGCTAACCGTTGGCAAACAGGCTGAGATTACCTTCGTTCACACCCCCGGCCACACTCCCGGCTCAACCTGTTACAAGCTGCGCGACAGCTTGGTCACTGGCGACACCATGTTCGTCGAGGGCTGTGGCCGCTGTGATTTTGTCGGCGGCGACCCCGAGACCATGTATGAGACCATCAACAAATTAGTCCGCTCCATGCCCGGCAGCACAATCATGTATCCAGGGCACAACTACGGCTCGGTGGTGGCTTCGACGCTCGATCACGAACTTGCAAAAAACCCCTACCTGCAGTTTTCAACGCTCGATGATTTCGTCGCCCACCGTATGGAAGGCAAAACCCGCAATATGGTTTTGCCGGCAGTCACGTTCGAGTGGGAACCCGAGAGCGACTAAAGAGGCACACTAGGGGTATTTATCGGGAAATAGTGGCGCGTATAGGCCGGGAATGCCGGGAATGTCGAGCGCGCCACCGCCAACAACGATCTGACCCTTCAGGCCCTGTTCCATGTGGTGGGATATATCGCAATGGACCAATAAGGTCGCATCGTCGCTCGACACGATAAAACTCGCCGATTTTCTGAAACCGCCGTTGACCTCCAGGTGAAACATGCCTTGGGGGTATAGGTATTTGGGGAGGCCGTGCACCATCCATTGGTGACGCACTTGGTCTTCGTTGACGAACGTAATGTTTAAGCGACTGCACGGCGCCACCCGCCACTCGTGTTGGCTGTAGCCGAAGGTAAGTCCCGTGCGCGCAAACTTGGTGCCGACCCGGACATCGATTTGCACGTCGCTGCTCACCGCATCACAATCCTCGGGCAGCTGGTCCGGGTTGTGATTCATCACCATACCCTCCCGGTCCAAGATCATGCCGTGATCACTGTGGTCCACATTTTTATTTTTTTTGGGGTGGTCCATTTGCGCCCAGGCAAATACCGGCAGTCCTGCAACCATTAGGATCATGCTCAATAGAACCCAAGCGCGGCCGATCACAGGGAACCTCGACGACCAGCCCGTTGAGCAAGGCTGAGAAACACAACCATACCCAAAATGCTGAGCGCAAACAAAATGCTGCGCAAGGACCAAGTTCGGGGCCGCGCCGGGTCGCCATAACGATTGTCGGGGTCGGTGCCGGCAAACACGGGTATTTCACCCCGGTAATAGGCTGGCGAGAAGTAAGGCACGATGCTGTCGAGACCCGTCACCGTTTTGGGTAATCCGTGCGCGTCCAAATAATCGCCGTAGACCAATACGCCAATGTTGCCACCTGGGTTCATCCCGGCTGTGGTGATCCCTTGTTCCTTATGGTCATGCATCAGCCACGCGCCCGGACCGTAGCTGTTCAGTCCATCGTTTGTCGTGTTCAGATCGAGATCAAGGCGCTGCGCACTGGCCAGCCAAAAAACATCACGCTGAGCTCGGGCTTCGGCCGCGATCGGCACCCCGTCTTGGTGGGTTCCCGTCGATTTATGACCATGCAAATGTAGCGCCACCCCGGAAGCGCCCCCGTTCAACACCCGCAGCTTGATGCGCTCGTCGGGTTCAACCACCACCAGTGACTCTTGCAGTGTGTAAGGGAACGAGCGCCCATTGAGAGTGTGAAATTCTTCAGTGCGCTCGGCAATGTTGTACTTGCGGTGAATCTCGCGCGACACCAGTCGGGGGTCGGTATAGCGTTTAATGCGGTCGTTTAAGTCTTCATCCAAGTCGGCGTAATGGAGGTCATATTCGCGGTCATAAATCGCGCCCACTGCCTTTGAGGGAGCGCGCACCCGCCCGCCACCGATGTTCAATGTCTGCACCCAATTGTTTGGACGATTTTCCTCAACTATGAGCATGCCTTGCAATCCCATCAGAATGTGAGATTGAGGTTGCACGTGACAATGATAAAAGGCGGTGCCGGCTTTGCGCGGCGTGAACACGTAAGTCTTGGCGTCACCCGGCTGAGTCGCCTGCTCGGAAAAGATGGGAACGCCGTCGTTGCCGTCGCCGTTGGCATTTTCGAACGGGTGGTCAACCCCATGCAAATGAATGGTGTGGGGCAGATAGTGGGTGTTTTCCAGCACCAGTCGTATTTCGTCTCCCTGCTCCACCCGCAGCACCGGCGCCGGCAGCCGGACCAGACGATTGGCCACCGGCGACTCGAAATTAACCGTGGTCATGCCTCGACCTTTAGGCGCAAATACCCACAAACCAGGCGTGATCCCAGGGGCTATTTCAAACTGGGGGATGACGTCGGGCATATCGGGCGAGCGCCCGTTTAACTCCATCACTTCAAGGCGAATCGTGATCACATCCGGATCGCCGTCTCCATCCCGGTCGTCAAATTTCTCGACCGTGTCCTTACCGAACAAAGTCTGCATTAGGGTATGGGGCGTGACGTTGTTGGTACCGAGCACTGAAGCGGCGACTTCCCACGGGTTATCCGGCAAACAATCCGGCGAAGCTGCGACGGCGACATTTTCGATTTGCTGCGCCGCTTTCCAGGGACGAAGATAGGCGGGACAGATGGCATCCATATCTATAAGGGCAATTTCTGGATCGATCGCCGGAGGTGCTTCCAGATAGGGCTGAGCACCAAATGTAACGAAATAATCGTCGACCAGTGAGGGCGGCAGTATGGACGTTGGTACTGTGTAAACTCCAAGTCCCACACAGGCCAGCGCCGCTATCAGAAATCCAACTTTCATGATCCGGTCCGCCTCTTTAGGCCGCCATCAAAACTCTCAGGCTTTGCCCATCAACTTTCGGTACATGCCTGATCCTAAAAATATCACAACACCGAACACCAAAGGCCACACAATCCAACGCACAAATTCCCACCAATTGGTGACACCCACAGAAAACGGAAACACCGACGTGTATATACGGCTCGCTTCCGTGTCTCGCGCTGTGAGTATGCCGATATAAGCTCCAGGCTGGTCAAAATTAAGTGAGACATCCAAGCTACCCCGAGGGTGAACCCCGGGTTCACGATAAAATATCGTCGCTTTCTCGATATCTTCGGCGGAGCCTAAGTCTTCAAGAGTGGCGTAGATGCCGATATCGTTCACGTCGCGTACGACGCGAAAATCAATCGGCATTTTCCGCAAGGCCATATCGACAAAATCCAAAACGATAATAGCCGGGGCAAATTCCGGGATGTCTTCGCAAAATTCCTGGGACGCGCGTTCTCGCGGCTGATAGCCGGTAAAGTGAGCGCGAAAACGGCCAACTTGCATGACGCAGATGTCGTCTTCCAAGGAAACGCCGCCGTGAGCGCGGGCATGGTGCGGTTGAACCGCGACCAGACCCAAAGCCACTAAAACCAGCCGAAACACTAGCCTCATTCGAAAACCGGTATCATGGGACCGCCAATTTCGACGATTTCCCGAGACCCGTCGTCGCCATAGAAAAATACCAGCCCAGCAACAATGCTGTCCGGGTCATTGATCATCGTGGTCAATCGATAGGTTTCCCACAAGGCGTCCTCAGCGAACATTTTCAGTTTACGGGTTTCTCCGGGCGGTACCGGGCCGCCCTCAATACGCAGGCCGTCGGAAGCTACTAAGTCGTGGCTATCGGCAGGCTGAACGTTCCGAACCGCGGAATTGATGAAGCGTAGATTTGCCGTCAAAAATTCGCCAATCCGAACCGGAGACGGACCGTTATTGGTGACGCTGAATTCTGCTTGGAAACTCCGCCCGGGAATACGATAGGTCGCGCCGCCATATTCAATGATTATATTTGGATCGGGCAAAGGCAAGGGATCGACATCCATTTTGGCCGTGCGCAAGGGTGTGGTCACCGGATGCCGCGCTTCTGCCCACTGGAACCCAGCGCCAATGATCATCAGGGTAACGACCATGAACCCGACAGCTACTTTCTTTTCCATGGGTGAAATTAGCGTGTCGGGATCTTCGCCCGCTTCTTCTTTCTGCCGCACACGTCGCAAACTTTGAATAAGTAAGGGGCTTTTCCGTCCCCAGAATCCCAGCCAGGCCAGGGCCATGACAAACCACAGCGCATGCCAACTATAAATTATGTCCAGGTTAAAAGTTTCCAAGTCGATGGTGCGACCGAACATGGTTTCAACTGTGTTGGAGAAATCGGCGAAACTGCCGGTGGTATCAACCCAATAGCCGGGCCCGATCAAGGCGCCCGAATCCAACACATTGAGCACTGGATGCAAGTGGAACCGGCCGGGCACGCGGGCCTTCAAAATGATCTCGTATTCGTAATGCTTACCAAGCTCCAGCTGAGACGACTGAAACATGCTTTTGCCGTTGATGGTCGACTTAATTTTGATGAATTTTGGTCCCGCCGCACCGACATTCAAGTACACTCGACCGGTGACCGACGGGACATGTTCAGGCCAATACTTAGAGGTTTCGAACCGGCCTCTTATGACCATCTCGTCGCCAACCGCCACTTGCTTGGGCGAGACTTCGGTGTCGTACCAATTGATCGTACGCATGCGCAGATTGGCTGTTTGCGCGCGCTCGCCATGGGCGAAAGCCGGGCCAATTTGGGCAACGGTGAAAAGTGACAGGGTGAGAAGCGCGACTGCCGCAATTGCCAGCGGTCGCGCCGTTCGGGAAATGAAAGTTCTGAGAGCCATTTTATCCAACTCCCCTAAACCTTCTTAACCCAGGTTTGCCGGCATAAAAATGTGCCCGCCGCCCAGGATACATAGAACACCAGGACACATAGGAAGCCTGCAAACACAGCGGTAAGAGGTACGACCGTGTCCGCGAACGATCTCAAGGTTGAGCGCTCAATCATGCGAACATATTCTGGCAACCCGGTGCGGATATACTCAAACCCCATCAGGTCGGCCGCAGTGACCAGCTCACCGTTGTAAAGGATCGGTTCATGGAAGCCCGCCAGCATGACCCAATTAACTGGATACATCAGGACACCCCACAAAAACGCGCCGACAAAACCGGTAATAAATACGCTGCCGGTAATAACAATGGTCGCGTCCAACAGTATCGCCAGGGGAATAAAGGTTGATTGCCACACCATACTCATGGGGAAGCCGGCAAAAACATTGAAATTGAAATAGAGGCTCACCCATTTGAGCAGAGTGTATGAAAAGACAGCAAATGTGGCACCGAAGGGGATCCGCAACTTTGTCCACGTAATGCCCAAAACGGCGGCCGGGAAGATCATCATCAGAACGGGCGGTACCAGCGGCCAAAAACGCCGATCTTTCCAATCGACCCAGTATTCCCAATCTCCCATGGTAACGGCGAGGGTAAACCCAGACGCAGCGCCGATAATCAGGATCAGGATGATGATGATCATCCAATCCACATGGCGCTCAAGGCGCAAGCCCAGTGCTGAACTTCGAACTTCTGTCGTTTCTGTGACGGCCATAACACCACGCTCCCCATTTGCTGCGGATTAATCGGCTTCAGTTACCTGTATTCTTAGTCAGTGAGCCCTTCGCTGTTCTCACAGCGGTCTCCAGCCGACCAGGACTTGGATTGAATCCAATCTGCCCTGACCGCACGCAAAGCTGCAACTAAACTTTAGCTTCGTCTTGGATTTCCTGAATGAGCGACCCCATACGAGCCAGAATGTGGACGACAACACCACCAACTGCCAGTAAAGCAAGGCCAAGAAAGGCAAAGCCCCAGTGAACTGGCGCGCCAAACAATTCTTCCGCGTAGAAGAAAGTATGGCCCCACTCGTTGTAGCCAACTGTCGGCAAAATGAGAATGGGTCCTGAAAGCGCGATGCCCAACGGCACCAGATACTTATCCGCGTGCTGAGGCAGCCGGGTTTTGGCATACATAAAGAGGCCAACGGCGGCGATGATCAGCGCCGGTAAAGCAAAGTAAAAGAGGCCAATATGAGTTGGCGTAAAGTCCGTATCCCGGATGGTCACCTGATGCCAGGCGGCGTCACTTTCGGTTGCAAAACTTCCCAAAACGCCAAGAATAACAGCGAACGAGAACACCCAAAGAAGCAGGCCGAAATAGCGGCCAAGCTCATCACGCGGGGTCACCGCTTCGGGGTTCTTCTCCCGGGTCATCCACAAGTAACCGTTGACACCGAAGAAGGCGAGACCACCGACGACGACCTGCGCCCAAAACAGGGGCATCCAGTAAATTTGGAACTCAGGCTCGAAATAATCGAGGCCGACGGTGAACGCCATCTGCTGCATGTACACACGATGCGCACCATAAACCAAGGCAATGATGGCAAAAGTCCAACCAACTTTTGACCAGTTCATTCCCGGAACGTCCGCACGTTTGCTGGCCAATTGTTCCGCCGGTGTCGTACCGCTAAGTGCTTCAACGCTCATTGGTTTCCCTCCTTAATCGTGCCGATTAACCCATCCATCAGCACCACTTATACCCTAGAATACGCCGATTAGATAGAGAATCCCAGCTTCGAATAGCACCCCGCCAAGCAAGCCCCAACTTGCCCAAAGTATGGGCCGTTTATGAGACCACCCGCAAATTAGAGTAAATATTCTAATTAATCATATGGAATTTGTCAAGTTTCAATTTCCATGGGGGAAACCTGAGGATTTTAGGCAATCCCCCCTCACCCCACCGCGATGATTTCGACCTCGACCAGCAGTTCGGGGGAGATCAATGCGGCGACGCCAAGACCGGTGGAGGCGCACACGTGGTCGCCCAGGTACTTGCCCCGCACTTGTGCGTAATCGCCGAAGTTCTCAATGCCGACCACATAAGCCGTCATTTTGACGATGTTCGAGATGTCCATATGGGCGTCGCGCAGGATGGCGGTTAGGTTCTGCCACACGATCTCGGCCTGGGCGGTCATGCCCTGTGGCACCGAGCCGTCCTTGGCCATGCCCACCTGCCCGGACACGTACAAAGTGCACCCGCCTGGAGGCACTTCGACGCCATGGTGATACGCATTGTTGAACGGCGCCATGATGTCGGATGGATTAATCGCCTTGGACATTTTGATTTCCTTCGTTGATGACGCCGAAGAAGCGGCGGCTTATTTGAATATCTCCCCTGGACTGACGAATACAAGCCGGGTGTCGGCGAGGCCCGCGGTGCGGTGCGTGAGCACGGCTTGATAGGTTGGGCTTTTCTGCATTTCGATAAAGGCGTCGCGGGACGGGTCGCGCAGAAAATTTATGCCAACGATCGGACCATTATCGTAATCGGTCTTCATGAAGGTCTTAAACGTCTCGGGTGTCGGATTGACGATAGCCATGTAATTCTCTGTAAATATTGCCTTTGAAGCGCCCCTATTTAAGCACCGCGTGGAGAGCCTCGACTAACCGCGTGACATCCCCGGGCGACGTGTAATGCACCATACTTGCCCGCACGACCCCATCTTCCGCGTCAATGCCGACCGCGTCCAGCAAGCGTTTGGCGTAGAAGTGGTGATTATTGACGGCGATGTTTTTCCGATGAAGGCCGGCAACAATCTCAGCCGATGATTTGCCCTCGACCGTGAAACTGAACGTCGGCACCCGCGCCGACCCATCGCTTGTGGCCCGCCCCAGCAGCCGTACATCCTTGCGGGTGAGCAGATAATCAACCAACGGTTTGGAGATGTTTTCCTCATGGGCCGCGAATAAATTCGACACTTTAATCAGCCGGCTTTGAAACAACATGGCGGCATCGCGCACATTGCCGCGTTCATGATGCCAATAAATCCCATCCAGATAGTCGGCAACGCCCTGAAGCGCCGCCACTGCCTCGTGCATCATCCCGCCGGGGTTGATTTTTTGCGGCACCGATTCTTCGCCAAAAAAGAAATGATTCTGATTGCGCGCCGCCGTCATTGCCCCGCGTTTGCCGTAAAGACAGGCAATGTGAGGGCCATAAACTTTGTAGTAACTGAACAAATAGAAATCCACATCCCAGGCTTTCACATCCATGCGCCGGTGCGGCGCATAGGCAACGCCATCAACGCAAACCCAGGCGCCAGCGTCGTGGGCTTTGCGCGTGATCAATTCAACATCGTTGAGACTGCCAACCAAATTCGACACGTGAGGAAAACATACAAGCCGGGTTTTTTCGCTCAGTAATTCGTCCAAATCCGCCGGGTCGAGTTCTCCGGTAACCGAGTCTACTTCCCATTCGCGGATGACCATCCCGAACTCGGAAAGCCGCCGCCAAGCGCCGCCATTGGCTTCGTGATCCTGGTTGGTAACGACAATCTCGTCACCCTCGTGAAACAATGGTCGCAAGGCATTGGCGAGCACATAAACGTTTAATGTGGTCGAGGGGCCAATGACGATCTCCTCTTCGCGAGCGTTGATCATGTCAGCCATCAGCCGCCGCGCTCCATCCACGCGCTCAAACGCACTGGCCGAGGGGCCATAGGCGGCGCCAGGCTGAACTTGCGTTTCGGACATGTAAGTGGTCATGCGATCGATCACTTGGCGCGGCACATAAGACCCGCCCGCATTCTCGAAAAACGCCCAGCCATTATCGAGCGGCGGAAACTGTGCGCGCACGAACTCCATATCCAATGGTTGATTTTGAGATGCCGCGCCGCTGCGCGGTGCCTCCATTTCTTCTGACATGTCCTCTCCCTGCGGCTCAAATACGTGGTTACGCGCGAAGCGGCCCGTGAAGTATAGGGCGCACACTCATGAACGGAAAAGCGAAACCTTTGATAGAAATGCATTACTTTTATTTCCGCGCTTGACCCGCGCTGATCAGGGGCGGAACATTCGCGCCGGCGCAGGGAAATTCGATGGGGGGACTCAAATGTCGAAAGTGTTCGGGTGGCTGATCGCCGCTGTGGGTGTGGGCGTGATGGGGATTGCAATTGCGACTGCGCCCGAGCGCCATACCCAGGAATTCGAGCGCGTCATCTCGCGACTGATGGAAATGACCGCGATCAACGCCGCCGACGGCTTCACCGCCAAAGTCATTATTCCGCCTGGACAGTTATATGACCCGCTGAGCTCGGTTGCTTATGGCGACGGTTACTTGTTGAACGACGACGGCGGCGTTGAAGGTGAGAAAGGCAGCCGCATCCTCAAGGTCTCTATGGAGGGCGAGATTGAAGTTGTCGTCGGCCTCGACAAATTGCCGCCGGTTACGGGATTTGATGTGGCGCCCGAAGGCTTTGGCGATTTTGGCGGACATCTTTTTGTCTTGACCCAGCCCCGCGTCGGACCATTGGGCATTGGGGTCAATCATCTGGTGCAACGGATCGAGATCGGCAACGGCGTCCCGGAAGTTGTGTGCGAGTTACCAGCTCTGGCGGGGGGCGAACAAGCGTCCGTCGGCACCCAGGCGAAGTTTGGACCTGCCGACTCGCCATTTTCGAACCTTCTTTTTACCGTCACCTTGGGCAACAACACAATCTACCAGACCACAGCAGACGGAACCTGCACGCCATTTGTGACCTTTGACGGCTCGCCCCAAGGCCAGCCATTTTACCTGACCTTTACGCCTGAGCATCAAACCATGCTGGTCTCCCTGGGCACGCCCCTTGCCTTAGGCGCAGCGCCACCCAGCGACAATCCGGGGCGGATCGCCCGGGTCAGCGCGGACGGAACCATCGATGCAGCGTTTTATGCGACCGGTCTCGGCCGCCCAGCGGGCATGGCGTTTGCGCCCGACGGCTATGGCGCCTATGGCGGACACTTGTTTGTGAATATTGTCGGCAGCCTCGAAATGCCCGTGCCCATAAACCAGCAACTGAAGCGCGACGCAAATGTTTTGCGCATCGCGCCCGACGGTAGCCAACAC
>JAPYRI010000098.1 GCA_029941135.1 Alphaproteobacteria bacterium
ATCTTGCCTCTCCTGACCATTTTTCAAAGGCTGCTGCGGCTGCGCGCGGTGATGGAGCACGGCTCGCCCATGGAGACCGGCTCGCCCGTTACCGCATCACGCACCAACTTCGCGCCCTGGTGGCTCAGTTGGTGGCTCTATCCGCTCCACGTCAATTACCACATCGAGCATCATCTCTATCCGTCCGTTCCCCACTATCGCTTGGCCGAATGCCACCGGCTGCTCAAAGCCGCAGGCGTCCTCGACAACGGCCAGGTCATGAACGTCCACGAAACCCTCGGCCGCATTTTCGCAGATCGGGAAACGGTTTGAGGTTCGATTTCACCATATTTTTTCCAGGCCCAAGTCTAACGGTTGGTGACGATGTCGAATGCACCTCATATTTTGAAGTGCTTCAACCAAAAATCGTCCAGTAACCAACCCATACGCACTAGCTTCCAATCGATCCATAGTCGTGTATCATTCGATTAGGAACAACTAGCACGAGGGCTTGTAATTAAGTTCAATTGCTCGTCTTAACGCAACTGTGGAACAGATATTCAACACCTTGTGTTTCCGCATACGAGCTTTCTGAACTTTGTCAGTCATCTCACATGCGTCATTGACTTTTTACACAACTTAATGCCGAGGCATGGCCCAGGTCAGGGCTATCTCCAATAAATCTTGCCGTCATGTTCCTCATTGTGTGTGCGGTCACACTTGCGGTCCTTGAAACCGAATCAAATCTCAAACAAAAGAACGCCGCGTTATTTGGCCTGACCGACACCTTATTTGGCTTTGCTTTTTTATTGGAGTATTCGGCGCGTCTTTGGTCAGCTGGTGAGCAAGAAAAGTATTCCGGTTTCAAGGGTCGAATTTGATACATGTTTTCGCTGGCAGCGATGATTGACCTCCTCGCTATCCTGCCATTTCTTCTTAGTTTCGGTTTGCAAGACGCATTTCTCTTAAGGATGTTTCGTCTTCTTCGCCTTCTCACACTCGCCAAACTGGGACGATATTCGAACGCTCTCAACAATATTTACTACGCCATTTCAGAACGTAAGTATGAGTTATTGTTGAGCCTATTTTTCGCGTTCATTCTCATGCTTTTTGCCGCAAGTGCGCATTCCCGTTCGCTGTTCTGCGCCCGTGCGGGTATGATGGCCGCAAGATTTAGTCACAATCACTTTTGGGGAGCACGACATGAACATCGACCAGCACGACGACCTGGAGGCCATTCGCCAGCTTAAAGCGCGGTATTTCCGCCTGATGGACACGCGCGAATGGGACAGGTGGGGGGATTGTTTTACCGAAGATATTTCGGCGGTGTACGAGGGCGCGCCGCGCGCGAACGCCGATCAACCGACCGAGATTGCCATCGACGGCCGCGACACGCTGCTTGAGGGGGTGCGCGGCTTGATGGTTGGCGCCATCTCCGTGCATCAGGGGTTCATGCCCGAGATCGAGTTGACCAGCGCCACCACCGCGCACGGCATTTGGGCGATGTTCGACAACGTCATTTTGCCGACGTGCAACTTTAAAGGCTGGGGCCATTACCACGAAGACTATGTGAAGGTAGACGGTCAGTGGAAGATCAAGAAGATCCACCTGACCCGCCTCAATACCCAAGAGGATTGGCTGTAAAGCCATCGTCAGCTTGGCCGGTTTGGGCCCTGATCAGATCTGATTTCTGCCAATTTACCCGGTCTTGGCGGAAAGGGCAGGGCTGAGGCGCGACAATGGGTTAACCAGCATGTTGATGACACCATCGATGGACGTCTCGGCGTTTCCGGCTACCTCCTGCAGGGCGAAATCATGGATGGATTGTTCGTGGTCCATCATAAAGTTCCCAAGGTCTTTATAGATAGGGAGAACGGCCGGTTGCATTTCCTTGAACCCGGCAACAAAGCCAGCCACCATCCCGGCAAAGTCGGTCACTACTTCTTGCCAGCTTTCGCCCTTCAGGGTGTCAGCTAAATCGCGCCCTTCCTGCCGCCAGTCTTCGCGTTCTATTATGCTTATGCCATGGGCTATCAAAAACGTCCGCAGGCGGGTTTTGAAATCGGTTTCGAGTTGCAAAAGGCAGCCCGACTTAAATTGGTCCTCGGGATTTGTGAAGCGCTCCAGCATTCGGTTGAAAAACGCCTCCCCCATGACTTCACCCCTCTAGAACATCTTCGAATGATTGGTCAGTCATCGCTCCCTCCTGCTTTGTTCCAGTATACCTTGTTCTCCCAATACTAGGCATCAAATGGTCGTGAATTTTGATTCGACGCACGCCAATGCTATGCTCGGGCGAGGCATATCATCAGGGGAGAGAGAATATGGCCGCCGATACCAGCACCGCCGTCCGCGCAGTAGAATTTGACGCTGTCGAAGAGCTTGGCTTCGACGTTGAGCGCTTGGCGCGTGTACGCGAAGCCATTGTCGCCGACATCGACGGAGAACGCTGCCATGGGGTGTCAATGATCGTCGCCCGCCACGGAAAAGTGGTGCTCGACATCACTGAAGGCTTTGCCGACAAAGCCGCCGGGCGCACCCTCCAGTCAGACGCTGTATTCGCCACCATGTCGGTCGCCAAACAGTTCACCAACGTGCTCGCTTTATCGCTGGTCGAACGCGGTCTGCTGAAACTGCACGCGCCGGTGGCTGAACTCATTCCCGGCTTTGGCAACCTCGGCAAAGAAAAGGTCAATCTGTTTCATCTGCTGACCCACACTAGCGGCATCCTATCGGCGATCCCACCAGTGCACCCGGAAGTGCTGATGAACATCGACAAGTTGGTCGAATATGCTTGCCGGCTTCCATTGGAATCGCAACCCGGTGAGCGGGTTAATTATTCGATCCTGCTCGGGCACTCGGTCATTGCCGCCCAGTGTTTGGCCGCCGATGGCCGTGGGCGCAGTTATGCGCAAATGCTGCGCGAAGATGTGTTCGAGCCACTGGGCATGATTGATACCAGCCTTGGGCCACGTGATGATCTGACCGACCGTCTGTGTCCAGTGAAAGTTTCCTACAAGGACATCCCGGCCTTGCTGCCGCCCGAGGCGGTCGAAGGGCTGGGCAACTTGCTCGCAACTCCCGGGTGCGAAATACCCGGTGGTGGCTGCATCACGACCGTGCAAGATGTGCATCGGTTCGCTGAAATGCTGCGCCGGGGCGGTGAGCTGAACGGCGCGCGCCTGCTGTCGCCGGCTATGATCGATTTCTGCACCCAAAACCACACCGGTGAATTGCGCAACATTCTGTTTGATATGTGGACCGGCACCCGCAATTGGACGGTCTACCCGGCCAACATCGGGGTTGGATTTTTCATGCGCGGCGAGGGGAATATCCCTGGTTTGTTCAGCGTGATGAATTCACCGCGCACCTTTGGTGGCTTTGGCGCCGGTTCAACCGGCTTCACCGTCGATCCGGAGAAAGATTTGACGCTTGCGTTCATGTCCACGGGCCTCATGGAAGACAGTTATCACTTCGAACGTGTTGGGGTGATGGCGAACCACGTGCTTGCGGCGATGACCAAATAGGTCGAATTTGGGAGGCGCATCATGGAGCTTGGCAGTCACGGCGTATTCAGCATGACGGACTCCTTGTCCGGCGGTCAGTTGGTCGAATTGGTGCAGCGGATTGAAGCACTCGGCTACTCGACGCTTTGGTATCCGGAGGCTTTCAAATATGAGCCTTTGGCAATTGCTGGCTATCTGCTCAGCCATTCGGAAAAATTGATTGTTGCCAGCGGGATCATCAATATTTACGCCCGTGATGCGGTGACTTCGGTCATGGGCTACAACACATTGAACGCCCTTTACGGCGGCAGGTTCGTGCTCGGTCTCGGGGTGTCCCACGCGCCGCTGGTGACCGACGTCCGTGGTCACGAATACAAGAAGCCGATGGCGACCATGCGCGCTTATCTCGACGCCATGGATGCGGCTTGGGAAACCTTTGGCGGTGCGCCCGATGAGAAGCAGATGATCCTCGCGGCGCTCGGCCCCAACATGCTGAAATTGGGAGGCGAGCGGGCGATGGGTGTGTTCCCCGCCAATGTAACGTCACAGCATGCGGCCATGGCGCGCCAGCAAGTCGGCGCCGAAAAGCAGGTGTGCGCGGAGGTTCATGTGTGCATGACCGAAGACCCGGTCGAAGCACGGGCGGCGGCCCGCGCGGCGCTGGAGTTCTATCTGCCGCTGCCCAACTACACCAACAGTTGGGCGCGATTGGGGTTCGATGGCAGCCACTTGGAGAACGGCGGCAGCGATGCGCTGATGGATGCCTTGGTTGCCTGGGGTACACTCGATAAGATAAAGGCGCGCCTCCAAGAGAGCCTGGACAACGGTGCGAGCCAAGTGGTCATCCACACCATCCGGCCCGACGGTCAGTCAGGGCCGGATTGGGATGCGCTAGAGGCGCTCGCGCCCGCCGCTTGATCTATTCCGACATTTTTTTTCTGTCGGCTTTGAAGATGTCCGGATTTTCCTCCCCTTCGGCGTAGAGGAAACCGACCAGACCACGCTCGAGCCGCGAGAGGGCGTGATCGACCTGGCCATGCCGTCAATCTCGGTCAGCATCAAGGCATCGTGATAGGGGGCGGGTAGGTCTTTGATCATGGGGATGAGGCAACTGGCAAGGGAAGTCGTATCGTCGTTCTGTCGTGCGGGGGAAACAGACGCCGGCTGATCCAGTTTTACGCCGTCCAGTATTTTCTTCTGCCGGGCCGCTTTGCGGTAATGGTCGGTAATCACATTGGCCGCCACCCGGTATACCCACGCGAGTGTGTTTGTCGCACCCTCCATTTTGTTCTGGGAGTGAAAGAGACGCAGCAGGATGTCGGAAACCATATCGTCAGCCCAGCTATTGGGTATTAGGTGGCGCACATAAGCCCGCAGTTTTGTCTCAAAATCTGACCAGGCGATTTCAGTCATCGGACATCTGCTACATCATCAAGGTATGTTTCCGGCGCTAACATCATGCTGAATTTTGCTCCAGCGCGTCACTACAACACTGGGACACTTTTTGCGCGCTTTCAACCGGGTTGTCGTCTTTGATTGTGTACCATTCCCAACTGAGTTCGGTATCATCTTTGGTCCACAGTTTGTCTTGTTGGGCATGACAACAAATGCTGTCGACCTCGACGCTTTTCATTAGACCGGCGTCTTCCAGTCGTTTTTTGGCAATACCGATGTCAGCCGCGTCGAACAGCTCAACACCCAAATGATTGAGATGTTCATCGGCGTCAGGGTTTTCAAATAACACCAGTTTGAGAGGCGGATTGGCGATTTCAAAGTTTGCATACCCGTCGCGTATCTTGTGGGGGGGCGTGTCGAACATCGCAGAGTAGTAAGTGATTGCATTCTCAATGTTTTTAACGTTCAAAGCGAGTTGCAGGCGCATGACGTTCTCCTCATGGTTTGATTAATCTTCACCCATAAAGACGACGCCCGGCGCAAAAAGACGCAAATAATTTTCGCGTTTATTGTGCGCTTTGCCGCTGCAACCGGTGGGCGTACTGTGACGACCTCCGTTATGTCCTCAGGATGCTAGAAAATTCCTCAATCAATATCTTTGATGCCAGACAAAAGTTGGAACCGGCGGGTCTGGCGGCTTGCTTTGCCAATGATTTTCAGCAACCTGACGGTCCCACTGCTGGGGGTGGTTGACACCGCCGTTATGGGCCACATGGACGAGGCCTACTATATGGGTGCCGTCGCCATCGGAGCCTTGGTTTTCAATTACCTATATTGGAGCTTTGGTTTCTTGCGCATGGGAACCACGGGGCTAGCCGCTCAAGCGTTGGGTGCCGAAGACCGAGATGAAATGCGGGCGGTGTTTGGCCGGGCGGCTCTTCTCGGACTCGCGCTCGGGATTTGCGCCGTCTTACTGCAAGTGCCGATTATCGAAGGTGCGCTCGCTCTGTTTAACGCCAGTTCCGAAGTTGAAAGCCTTGCCCGGGTTTATTTTGATATCCGCATTTGGTCGGCGCCCGCGGTTCTGGTTCAATATGCCATGATAGGATGGTTCGTTGGCATCCAAAACACGCGAACCGTGCTGCTATTGCAGGTCTTTACCAACGGTCTCAACGTGTTCCTCGATTTATGGTTCGTGATCGGGCTTGGTTGGGGCGTGGCGGGTGTTGCCTCGGCGACAGTGATATCAGAGTTTGCCGGCGTTGGGCTGGGAACGATTATCATGGTTCGTTTGCTCGCCCAAACAGGCGGCCGTTGGCACCGAGATTTATTGGTCGACGTAAATCGATTCCGCCGGCTGATCGTCGTCAACCGGGACCTTTTTATTCGCACATTGTGTTTGTTGTCGGCTTTTGCCTGGTTCACCGCCCGCGGTGCGGAAATGGGCGACACGGTACTGGCCGCTAACGCTGTACTGCTTATCTTTCAGAGTATCATGTCCTACGGGTTGGACGGATTTGCACATGCCGCCGAAGCTCTGATCGGCCAGGCAATGGGTTCAGGCGAAAGATCTGCGTTTCGAAAAGCGGCCCGTGCGACCTCGTTTTGGGCAGCGATTGTCGCCATTGCTTACGTGATTTTGTTCGCTGTCTTCGGATCTCACATGATCGCGGCCATGACCGATATTGAAGCTGTTCGGGCGATGACTGAAGTCTACCTTCCTTGGGTTATCATATCGCCGATCGTCTCAGTTTGGGGTTTCCAAATGGATGGTATCTATATTGGCGCCACGGAAACCCGTCCCCTGCGCAACACCATGCTCGCGGCAATTGGGTGTTTTGTGTTCTTGTCGTGGTTGTTAATGCCGGTATTTGGCAATCATGGATTGTGGATTGCATTCATCAGCTTCATGGGTGTTCGTGGCTTACTTCTCGGCGCTTTGTATCCTCGGCTGCGTGATAGAATTGATCGTTCCTAAAACGCCGCTTCCTTAATCTTTATTTACGTTTCTCTCCTATATTTCACCCTTCACGCTTGTGGCCTGCGGGCATTTTGGGGCAGGGGTTAGGTCAGGCTAATTCGTTAATCCAGCAACTCTCCAACCGATAGTTTCGAGCAACCGGCCACGGGCGGGTGTTTTTGGATCTGCTAATGAAGTTCTATGCGCCGATAATCGAATTGTGGACGGTAACCAAGGCATCGTCTGAGTAACTGGCAAAGCCATCGATCTGACTTGGGGGCAACCCGGCATCCTTGGCTGCCTTCAGGATCGCGTCGCAGCAGAGTTCGAACTCGCTACGGTCGGTAATGCCACCCCACTTCGTGTACTCGCTTTCGCCGACACCAAAAATGCGGGCTTTTTGCCCGCGATCTGTCACCGTTCCGGGATGCCGATCAATCAGATTTCGGCATCGGTGGCGCGGTCGTGGTAAAGCTGTCGCGTACGAACATACGCTCGGTCCAAGCTTTCAGGTTGTTGCGACCGGCAATCAATTCGTCACCCTCGGGCATGGCGAGCCCATAAGAAACAATCGGCGCCAACATCAGGTCGGCGATCGATACTTGATCGCCCGCCAAGAAGTCAGTTGACGAAAGCCCGGCGTCAAGGGCTTCAAAATCTCGCCGAATATCGGGGATCGCTTTGTCAATGCGGTTACGGTCCGGTTGCCCATCCGGGCCACCGGGAAAGATATAAGCCAGGACAAAACGCCGCACGATATCCGTATCCACGTAGGCGTTGGTCGCGCTGATCCATTGCTCCATGCGGGCGCGCGCAACCGGGCCCTCGGGTTGCAACGCAGGGCCGTCAAAAGCTTCGTCAATGTAGCGGCAAATGGCTGACGTTTCGAATAAGCGCACATCGCCATGTTCAAGGCTGGGTATTTTTCCAAACGGATGCCGCGTCAGGTTTTCCGGCTCCTTAATCGCCGCCAACGAAGAAAATGTTTCAAGTGTGTACTCGATGCCTTTTTCCGCGCAAGTCATGCGTACCGCTCGGACATAATTGCTGGGTGGATTGCCGTAGATAATCAGACCGCTCATCCGATGATCACCCGCTCTTCGGCGAACCAAACCGGTGAGTTGGGCAAATCGATAAACTTCGCTTCGTCCTCAACCAGAAGCTGCCAAACGTCCGCAACCGCCGGGTCGTCCATCGCTTTTTCCAGCGACGCCATGTCTTCCCACCAGGCTTCGGCAATGCCGTCGAATTTCTCGGGCGCGTCCCGGAGAGCACGGGCAGTCTCGTTGTGGGGCGTGTCCAGGGTGTGGAGTTGAATGTATTTCACCAGCTCAATACGGGCGGCGACAGATTTGACGATTGGGCCATGGGTATTGAACCAATAGTCGTGGAACTCTTTATCCGTAAGACTGGGTAACTTACGCAGGCAAAAAGCGATTTTGATCATGGTGTGTCTCCCCTGTGGGTCAATGGTTGATGGCGTGCGGTCATATATTAGGCCAGCTTCGGCTGGTCCTTGTTCCCGTCCGTCGCATACTTGTTCATGATCGCATCGTCGGTGTAGTAGCGGCTTGCCCAGATGCCTTTGTAGGCTTCGTCGTCGATCGGCATGCGCCAGGATCTGACTTCCGCGTCGTCCAATGTGACTGAGCACAACGCCCGTGGCTGGTCGATGGTCGTATTAACGTAGATGTTACCCGCATCATCGCCCACGTACTTGATAGACAACCGCCGGTACCGGTCGCGCCAGGCGTCATCGTCGCCCAAGTCGTGGACAATTGTGGCGGTTCCGCGAACCACTACTTTGCGATAGGGGGGACCTTCTTCGGTGATGCACAAGGACACTCGGGGCTCGTTGCGAATGTGCACCAACCATTCAGACATTCGCCGGGGAGTGAAATAAATTTTTCCATCTTCATAGATAAACCAGATCGTGGTCACCAAAGGCGCACCACTTTCATCGACCGTGGCCACATGCATTAAAACGCCGTCTTGAGTCAAAAGACCATTACGTTCGTCGTCTGTGAGTTTTGGCATTGTGTTCCCTCCCCGAGAATTGAGTACCAGTGTGCAAAGAGTGCCTGAATAGTTGGTAAAGTTAAAGCCGACTTTCGGTATGACAAATGGGCCGTTTTAGCCGCGTGCCCACTGACCACTCACGACCCCTGCGCGCACTCGGCCAAGGTGTTTCTCAGCCACACATGCGCCGGGTCATGGTGGTGCCGTTCATGCCAATGCTGGCGAACGGGAAAATTGCCGATCTCGCGGGTAATTTCTTCCGGCGGCTCCAGGATGACAAAGGGGGTGATTTTTTGAAGCCGGGTCGCCAGCCGCCGAGGCAAGGTAAAAATCAAATTGGATTCCGCGGCGGCAATCGGCGCAACCAGGGGGTGGGGCAAGCGGAGGGCGATCCGGCGTTGAACGCCGATGCGCTTCAAAACATTGTCAACAATACCCGGGCCATCGCCGGTGACAGTCATCAAGCCATGGGGCAGGCGGGAGTAACTTTCCAGATCAAGACCGTTTTTGAGCACCGGATGCCCTTCGCGGACGACGCAAACGAAACGGTCTTCAAATAAGTTTTGTTGGAAAAATCCGGCCGGCATATGGGTTACGCCCGTGCCGCCAATCGCGAGGTCAATGGCACCGGTTTCCAAATCATGGATGGTGTCACCGTGCATATTCAAAATGTCGATATTCAGTTTCGGCGCCGCGAGGAAAAAGCGGCCGATGACCAACGGCAGCATAACCAGGGAGCCATAGCCGGTGGTCGCGATACGCCGACGTCCTTCTGCCGTCAACGGATCGAAGGTTGGCGGTTGGATCATCTGATCCACACCGCTGAGCACTTTACCGAGGGGCTCGGCGAGTGTTGCGCCGCGTGTCGTTGGTGACATCCCTTTGGAAGTGCGCACCAATATTTGATCGTTAAACAAATCCCGCAGGCGACCTAACGCACGGCTCATGGCGGGTTGACTGAGGCCTACCTTGGCTGCCGCGCGAGTGACGTTCTCCTCATCCAGTAGGGCTTGCAAGGCAACGAGAAGGTTAAGATCGACACTTGCTAAATTCACTTTGTGCATGGCTTAGATATCTAGCATTCATCAATTGAATAAGCAATCGCACACTAAAATTTGACCCTTGTGGAGAAATTGCAGACAAGGTTTATGATCAATCTGCCCAAAACTCTGATCTTAGGCGGATTCGTCGATAATGCGCAGAAAGCAGAAGCGTCTTAAGTTAATCGACGGTGATCGAAATTTGTTTGGATACCAAAGGCGGATCATGGGGGACGTGGCTGTAATCTCCAAGCACCAACTGAAGGGTATGGTCACCGGGCG
>JAPYRI010000099.1 GCA_029941135.1 Alphaproteobacteria bacterium
GCCGGGTCCCATGAACGGACGGCAAATGTCAGCGCCGGTAGGGCAACGGACAACTCTCCTCAATGACGCAGGAGAAGTTTAATGCTGCGTGACGAAGATCGCGTTTTCACCAACCTCTATGGACTCCAAGATTGGGGACTGGCGGCGGCACAATCCCGGGGTGACTGGGATGGCACAAAGTCATTGATGGAAAAGGGTGAAGATTGGATCGTCAGTGAGATGAAGGAATCCGGACTAAGAGGACGTGGGGGGGCTGGTTTTCCAACTGGTCTTAAATGGTCCTTCATGCCCAAAGATACGTCTGCGCGTCCGTCGTATTTGGTGGTCAACGCAGATGAAGGTGAACCGGGAACCTGTAAAGACCGTGAGATCATACGGAATGATCCCCATAAATTGATCGAGGGTGCGTTGCTCGCCGGATTTTCCATGCGTGCCTGCGCCGCTTATATTTACATCCGGGGAGAATTTCATAATGAAGGCAATATCTTGGAAGCCGCCATCGATCAGGCTTATGACGCCGGACTGATCGGCAAAAACGCTTGTGGATCGGGATACGACTTCGACGTTTACGTGCACCGGGGCGCCGGCGCTTATATCTGCGGTGAAGAGACTGCACTCATTGAAAGCCTTGAAGGCAAAAAAGGGCTACCACGCCTCAAACCACCGTTTCCGGCAAACGTAGGTGTTTGGGGGTGTCCGACCACGGTTAACAACGTGGAAAGTATCGCAGTTGCTCCGGTCATCTTACGGCGGGGAGCGACATGGTTTTCGAGCCTCGGGCGGCTTAATAACACAGGTACCAAATTGTTTTGCATTTCCGGGCACGTAGAGCGACCGTGCAATGTTGAAGAAGAAATGGGAATTCCGCTCAAAGAATTGCTCGAGAAGCATGCGGGCGGTGTCCGTGGTGGCTGGGATAATTTACTTGCGGTAATCCCCGGTGGTTCATCGGTGCCACTTCTGCCGAAAGATATATGCGATACGGTTCTTATGGATTTTGATTCGTTGAAGGAAGTGAAATCTGGGCTTGGTACCGCCGCCGTCATTGTTATGGATAAGTCGACCGATATCGTACAGGCAATCGCTCGATTGGCGAAATTTTATAAGCACGAAAGTTGCGGCCAATGTACCCCGTGTCGCGAAGGAACGGGGTGGATGTCGCGGGTCATGGATCGAATGGTTGATGGTCGTGCAGAACCGTATGAGATTGACATGCTTCTGCAAGTTAGCAAACAAATTGAAGGCCATACTATTTGCGCCTTGGGTGACGCAGCGGCATGGCCAATTCAGGGATTGATCCGGCATTTTAGACGCAAAATTGAAGCCCGGATGGACAGCGCACCAAAACCATCTAACGCCTCGGACGCGGCCGCGTAGCATATCAATATGCCGACACTGACCATAGATGGGCAAAAAATAGAGGTTGATGACGGTACTACTGTGCTGCAAGCGTGCGAGTTGTTAGGTATAGAAATTCCCCGTTTTTGCTACCACGAACGATTATCCATCGCCGGCAACTGCAGAATGTGTCTGGTTGAAATGGAGAACGCGCCTATGCCAATTGCTTCTTGTGCAATGCCGGTTGGTGACGGGATGGTTATTCATACCAATAACCCGCAAATCAAGCAGGCCCGAGAAGGCGTAATGGAGTTCCTGTTGATTAATCATCCACTTGATTGCCCCATCTGCGATCAAGGTGGTGAATGCGATCTTCAGGATCAGGCCATGGTCTATGGCAAAGACCAGAGCCGATTTGAGGAAAACAAACGAGCGGTTAAAGAGAAGTACATGGGACCGTTGATCAAGACGATCATGACCCGGTGCATTCATTGTACACGGTGCGTGCGTTTTGCTATCGAAATTGCCGGTGTAGACGATTTGGGCGCGGTAGGACGCGGGGAAGATACTGAGATCACAACTTATCTTGAAAAAGCAATGCCGTCGGAATTGTCAGGGAATGTAATTGACTTGTGTCCTGTCGGTGCATTGACCTCCAAGCCTTATGCGTTTACCGCGCGCTCGTGGGAACTACGCAAAACTGAATCGATTGATGTGCACGATGCCCTTGGCAGCAACATTCGGATAGATTGCCGGGGCGCCGAAGTTATGCGGGTTCTGCCGCGTTTGTCCGAGGAAATCAACGAAGAATGGTTGACCGACAAATCCAGATTTGCGTGTGATGGGCTGAGACGCCAACGTCTGGACACGCCCTATGTGCGGCGAAACGGCACACTGCAACCGGCTTCATGGAATGAAGCTTTTGACACAATTGCCGCGCGGATAAAAGCGACCACCGGAAATAGATTGGCAGCGGTGGTCGGAGATTTGGCCGACGCGGAATCGATTGTCGCCTTGAAAGATCTAATGGCAAGTTTAGGTTCGCCGCATTTAGATTGCCGTCAAGATGGCGCTGCGCTCGACCCGTCCTGCCGGGCGGGATATTTATTTAATTCCACAATTGCCGGCATAGAAAACGCCGATGCCTGTCTATTGATCGGGACCGATCCGCGCGGCGAGGCGGCCTTAATTAACACCCGTTTGCGTAAACGTTATTTGGCGGGAGGTTTCAATATTGCGTCGGTGGGTGCGTCCTTGAATTTAACATTTTCAGTCGAAAACTTAGGGTCAAGCGCATCGGTATTGTCGGTAATCGCGGATGCTACCCATCCCTTTGCGTCCACTCTAAAGAACGCGGAGTTCCCCATGCTTATTGTCGGACAGGGTGCTCTCAACCGCGCCGATGGAGCGGCTATTTTAGCAGTAGCGCGGGCCATTGCTGAATCAGTGGGTATGATCAAAGAAGGATGGAATGGATTTAACGTTCTCCATACCGCTGCCGCTCGGGTTGGCGCTCTAGACCTGGGATTTGTTCCTGGCGAAGGTGGTCGTGATACTGCCGGCATTCTAGCGGGCGCGAGCAACGGTGATATCGACACAGTTTTTCTACTCGGCGCGGATGAACTGGATATGTCTCAGTTGGGAAAGGCATTCGTCATTTACCAAGGCAGTCATGGTGATGCCGGGGCTCATCGGGCAGATGTAGTTTTGCCGGGCGCCGCCTACTCGGAAAAAAGTGGTACTTATGTTAACACCGAAGGGCGGGTTCAGAGGGGATCTCGGGCCCTGTTTCCACCAGGCGATGCGCGTGAGGATTGGGCTATTTTACGAGCATTGTCCGGACACCTGGGATCGGTCCTACCTTTTGACAATTTGGCCCAGGTGCGGACCCGGATGATAGAAGTTGCGCCGGTCTTGGCAGCGTTGGACGAAATTGCGCCGGCCGAATGGGGAAGTTTTGGCGTTGCCGGGCCGCTCAACGACACTAATTTATCCACTCCGATTGGCGATTATTATCTGACGAATCCCATATGTCGGGCGTCGTTGACCATGGCTGAGTGTAGTGCGGTTTACAGCGTAACCGAGCAAGAGGCGACCGGTGCCCATGGTTGAATTTTGGATCGACTACGGCTTTCCGCTGTTAATTATTTTGCTGAAAATCATAGTCATTTTAGTGCCGGTTCTGATCGGCGTTGCCTTTGCAACTTACTTTGATCGGAAAATTTGGGCCGCCATGCAAATGCGCCGGGGTCCCAACGTGGTTGGCCCTTTTGGTCTTATGCAGCCGTTTGCTGATGGTCTTAAATTGTTTATGAAAGAGACCATCATACCTGCGGGTGCGAACAAAGGCGTGTTTTTGCTGGCGCCAGCGATCACCTTTTCCTTAGCCATGATTGGCTGGGCGGTCATCCCCTTCGGGGATGGCTTGGTGCTGTCCGATATTAATGTCGGAATATTGTATATGTTCGCGATCTCATCCCTGGGTGTTTACGGCATCATTATGGGGGGGTGGGCCAGCAATTCTAAATATCCATTCTTTGGCGCGCTGAGATCAGCCGCACAGATGGTGTCATACGAAGTCTCCATGGGCTTTATTATTGTCACGGTATTACTCTGTGTCGGGTCTCTGAACCTGAGCGATATCGTCCGTGCACAAGAAAAAATTTGGTTCGCTATACCGCTGTTCCCCATGTTTGTTATGTTTTTCATTTCGGCGCTCGCAGAAACCAATCGGCCACCGTTTGATTTGCCAGAGGCGGAGTCCGAATTGGTCGCCGGATATCAAATAGAATATTCATCCATGGCGTTTGCTCTGTTCATGCTGGGTGAATATGCCAATATTCTCTTACTGTCCGGGTTAACCACAATTTTGTTTCTCGGCGGATGGTTACCACCTTTCGACATCGCGCCTTTTAATTGGATACCTGGTCCCATTTGGTTCTTGTCGAAATTAGCTTTTCTATTTTTCGTGTTTTCCTGGGTGAAGGCCACTGTGCCGCGCTACCGGTATGATCAACTGATGAGATTGGGGTGGAAAATTTTCTTACCCCTGTCTTTGTTCTGGGTGGTCCTGACGGCAGGCGTGCTGGTTGCCTTTGACTGGGTCCCGTGAGGAGGACGTAAAATATGTCGGTATTGGGCCGCGGTGTTCGTTCACTTTTTTTGCTCGAATTTGTCTCGGCAATGAGACTGACATTGCGTTACTTTTTTCGCAAAAAAGTGACGATTAATTACCCTTATGAAAAAGGTCCGTTGAGTCCGCGGTTCCGGGGTGAGCATGTGCTGCGGCGGTATCCAAACGGGGAAGAGCGCTGCATTGCCTGCAAATTATGTGAGGCAATTTGTCCCGCCCAGGCGATTACTATTGAAGCCGAGCCGCGTGATGATGGCAGCCGCCGCACGACTCGCTACGATATAGACATGACGAAATGCATTTATTGCGGCTTTTGTGAAGAGGCTTGTCCCGTTGATGCAATTGTTGAGGGGCCCAATTTTCAATTTGCGACCGAAAGCCGCGAAGAATTGATGTACGACAAAGAAAAGCTGTTGGCAAACGGCGACCGATGGGAGCGTGAAATTGCGATTAACTTAGAAGCGGATGCGCCGTATCGGTAATTTCTGGTATGCGGCGTTAGTCGTTCGTCAAATTGACAGGGTAGGCCCATTGGGGTGAAGGCATGATAGTACAGGGTTTGGTATTTTACTTATTTGCGGCAATTGTCGTTGTGTCTGGTGTGATGGTCATATCCGCCCGCAATCCGGTGCACTCCGTATTGTTTTTGATTCTCGCCTTTTTTAATTCTGCCGGTTTGTTTGTGCTGATGGGTGCTGAGTTTTTGGCGATGATCCTAATCATTGTTTATGTGGGTGCCGTTGCCGTTCTATTTTTATTCGTTGTCATGATGCTCGACGTTAATTTTGTTCAACTGCGGGAAGGGTTTCTCCAATACCTGCCGGTTGGCGGATTGATCGGTATCATCTTGTTTGTGGAATTATTGTTGGTTCTGGGTGGTGCGGGCGTTACCGTCGAGGGCGCTCCGGCGAATGCGCTAGCAGCGCCGATGCCAGCCGCCAATGTAACCAATACCGAGGCTTTGGGGGCACTCCTGTACACCAAATATGTCTATCTTTTCCAGGCTGCGGGAATGGTCCTATTGGTGGCCATGATCGGCGCCATTGTGCTCACCCATCGCACACGCCCGGGGGTGCGCCGGCAAAACATATCGGATCAAGTTGGCCGTCGTCGTGAAGACGGGGTCGAACTTAAAAAAATTCAACCCGGCCAGGGCGCCTAAGGGGAGGATTTATTTTGGACATTGGTCTCACTCATTACTTATCAGTTGCGGCAATCCTATTTTCATTAGGAATATTTGGCATTTTCGTCAACCGCAAGAACGTCATCATCATCTTGATGTCAATCGAATTGATGCTGCTCGCGGTGAATATCAATTTGGTCGCATTTTCTACTGCGCTGGGTGACATGGTGGGGCAAGTATTTGCGATGTTTGTATTGACCGTTGCTGCCGCTGAAGCCGCAATCGGCCTCGCGATCTTGGTCGTCTATTACCGCAATCGGGGTTCGATTGAGGTCGAAGATATCCACCTGATGCAGGGTTGAGTAGGCGACCATGTACCACGCAATTCTTTTTCTGCCTCTGATTGCTTGCATTGTAGCCGGTTTCTTCGGCCGTTGGATCGGCGATCGGAGTGCACAGTTAGTGACTAGTGGTGCGGTCGTCACCTCGGCCCTATTGTCGGTGATGGCCTTTAACCAAGTCGCGTTGGGACATGAGCCATTGGTTGTCCCTCTTTTTGATTGGATAGTGTCGGGCGACTTTGCAGTTTCATGGGCAATTCGCGTCGATACTCTTACTGCTGTGATGTTGATCGTCGTCAATGGGGTATCAGCCCTCGTGCACATATACTCGATTGGGTACATGAGCCACGACCCCTGTATTCCCCGTTTTCAGGCGTACCTTTCCCTGTTTACGTTTGCCATGCTGGTGTTGGTCACCGCAGATAACTTCTTGCAGCTATTCTTTGGTTGGGAAGGGGTGGGGCTCGCGTCCTACTTATTGATTGGATTTTGGTATCATAAGCCGTCGGCCAATGCGGCGGCTATTAAAGCGTTTTTAGTCAATCGGGTGGGCGACTTCGGTTTCACCATTGGTATTGCGGCAATCTTCTTTGTTTTTGGGACCCTTAGCTACGAAGAGGTCTTTGCGGCGGCGCCAGATCAAGTCGGTAAAAACTTCGAGTTCTTGGGGTTCCAACTAGACGTCCTGACCACGATCTGCATTTTTCTATTCATCGGCGCTATGGGTAAATCGGCGCAAATGGGATTGCATACTTGGTTGCCTGACGCCATGGAAGGTCCGACCCCTGTGTCGGCACTAATCCATGCGGCTACGATGGTGACCGCGGGCGTGTTCATGTTGGTGCGCTGCTCGCCCCTGTTTGAATATTCGCCGACAGCACTAACTGTCGTCGCCTTCGTCGGTGCATCGACGGCGTTTTTCGCGGCCACGATCGGGTTGGTGCAAAACGACATAAAGCGCGTCATCGCTTATTCGACTTGCAGCCAACTTGGGTACATGTTCTTTGCGATTGGGGTCTCGGCCTATGGCGCCGCCATGTTTCACTTGTTTACCCATGCGTTCTTTAAAGCATTGCTATTCCTCGGGGCAGGCTCGGTCATTCATGCAATGTCAGACGAGCAGGACATGCGCAATATGGGTGGCATCTATAAGTTTATACCACTCACTTACATTTTAATGTGGATCGGCTCTTTGGCATTAGCCGGTGTTCCTTTCTTCTCCGGCTATTACTCAAAAGACATGATCATCGAGGCGGCCTTTGCTGCCGATACTGGGATTGGCCAATACGCGTTTGTCATGGGTGTGGCGGCTGCCTTAATGACGGCGTTCTACTCTTGGCGCCTTCTGTTCATGACTTTCCACGGTGTGTCACGGGCATCGGAAGAAGTGCTCAGTCATGTGCACGAAGCACCCAAGGTTATGACTGTGCCCCTAATTTTCCTGGCGATCGGCGCGATCGGCGCGGGTTTTGTATTTAGCGGTGATTTTATCGGCGATGGCCGCTCTGATTTCTGGGGCGACGCCATCCTCGTATTGGGGGATCACGACATAATTGAGGCTGCGCACCACGTGCCATTATGGGTCAAGATCTTGCCGGTCCTTATGGGCGCTACGGGCATTGCGCTCGCGTGGCTATTTTACATTCGTCGACCCAGTTTCCCCATTGCAATCGCTAATTCCAATCGCAAGATTTATCTGTTCTTGCTGAACAAATGGTATTTCGACGAGTTGTACGAGATGATTTTGGTGCGGCCGGCAAAACGCCTTGGTTATGCTTTATGGAAAATCGGTGATGGCCGCATCATTGATGGATTTGGTCCCGATGGCTTAAGCAATGCCGTTCAGGAGATCAGCCGCAGAGTGGTGCGCCTGCAAAGTGGCTTCGTATATCATTACGCTTTTGCCATGTTGATTGGCGTTGCCGCACTGGCATCTTGGTTTATCGCCGGCGGAGGCGGTCACTGATGTCTAATTGGCCACTCCTGTCGATAATCACTTTCCTACCCGCTGTCGGCGCTCTGTTCATTATGATGACCCGGGGCGATGCGCAGACGATAAAGCACAACGCGCGCGCGGTTGCCTTGTGGACCACGTTCATAACCTTCGGCTTGTCTCTCATGCTTTGGGACGGCTTTGACCGCACGACAGCAGACTTCCAGTTCGTTGAATTTTCCCCCTGGATTGGCGAAACCATCGGTTATCGCATGGGGGTGGACGGCATTTCAGTGCTATTTGTGCTCCTGACAACGCTGTTGATGCCCATATGCATCCTCGCCAGCTGGGACACCATAGATAAGCAGATTAAGGAATATATGATTGCTTTCCTGCTGCTGGAAACATTCATGATCGGCGTGTTTTGCGCCCTTGATTTGATCTTATTCTATCTGTTCTTCGAGGCTGGTCTTATCCCCATGTTCCTGATCATTGGAATTTGGGGCGGTAAGCGCCGCATCTATTCAGCGTTCAAGTTTTTCCTCTTCACATTACTTGGATCGGTGCTGATGTTGCTGGCCATGTTGGCCATGTACACGCAATCGGGCACGACTGAGATACCGGCGCTCATGCAGCAAGCCTTTGATCCAGGTCTGCAGAAATGGCTTTGGCTCGCTTTTTTTGCGTCTTTCGCCGTAAAGATGCCCATGTGGCCTGTGCATACATGGTTGCCCGATGCGCATGTGGAAGCACCGACTGCCGGGTCGGTTATCCTCGCTGGCGTGTTACTGAAAATGGGTGGTTACGGGTTCCTGCGCTTTTCCCTACCTATGTTCCCCATGGCATCGGAATTTTTCGCTCCCCTGGTGTTTGGGCTGAGTATTGTCGCGGTCATATACACCTCTCTCGTCGCTCTTATGCAAGACGACATGAAAAAGCTGATCGCGTATTCATCGGTTGCTCACATGGGTTTTGTGACCATAGGAATATTCACGTTTAACACTCAGGGCATCGAGGGTGGCATTTTTCAAATGCTGAGCCATGGCATTGTTGCGGCTGCCTTATTTCTATGCGTAGGTGTGGTTTACGATCGGATGCATACGCGATTGATTGCCCGTTATGGCGGTTTGGTCAACCGCATGCCCATGTACGCTTTTACCTTTATGGTGTTTATTTTGGCGGGGGTTGGATTGCCGGCGACCAGTGGGTTTGTAGGTGAATTCCTGACCATCGTAGGTGCCTATCAGGCGAACACTTGGGTGGCATTCTTGATGGCAACTGGCCTGGTGCTTGGCGCCGCATATTCTCTGTGGCTTTACCGGCGGGTGATCTTTGGTGAACTCACTAAGCCTGAGCTGAAGGAAATTTTGGATTTGAGCCCGCGCGAAATATTGATTTTTGCACCGTTGGTATTGTTGACCCTGTCGTTTGGCGTTTATCCGGGTCCGGTGCTGGAAATAATGCATGTGTCTGTGGACAATCTTATTGCACAGCACCAAGCGGCCCTGGCGGCATTTAGCGAAGTTTCGTCGAAGCCGATAGAAGGCGTGCAAACAGTGGTTCAGGGTCTGTCCCAATCGAGGGGTAAAATATGACCCCCGTTCCTGATCTGATGCCTGCGCTGCCTGAGATACTGCTCGCCTGTGGGGCAATGATTTTGCTTATGTACGGAGTGTTTGCAGGTAACCGGGCGACCGGCACAATTTCATGGCTCGCAGTACTGATTATGGCGACCAGCATGATTGTTGTATTCGGCACCAGTAGTGAAGAACGGGTGCTGGTGCTCTCGGATTTATACGTTGCGGACCTGTTTTCTGCCTTCATGAAATGTCTGGTTTTGCTCGCTTCGATGGCAACGCTCATTATGTCCCGCAGTTATCTAAAATCCCAGAAATTGGATCATTTTGAATATCCAGTTCTCATTGTGCTCGCGGCGTTGGGCATGGGGATGATGATCTCAGCAACGGACCTCATGTCTCTCTACATCGGCCTCGAACTGCAGAGTCTTTCACTTTATGTACTGGCGTCATTTCGACGTGAGTCTCAGCGCTCAAATGAAGCAGGCCTCAAATATTTCATCTTGGGTGCACTGTCGTCCGGCATGTTGTTGTACGGCTGCTCCCTGATATACGGATTTACCGGGACCACCAATTTTTCCGGAGTGGCCTCAATTATTGCCGAGGACAATGGTGAGCATTCGATCGGCCTTCTTTTTGGCCTCGTTTTCCTGACCGCAGGATTGGCCTTTAAGGTGTCGGCGGTTCCCTTTCACATGTGGAC
>JAPYRI010000100.1 GCA_029941135.1 Alphaproteobacteria bacterium
GACCTATGCCTGGTACCTGCCCAAGGGCCGCATGGTCTCGAACTGGATTTGGATCGTGCCCCGGCCTCGGGAATTAGCGTCCGTGGGCTATCAAGTGCTGCCAAAATTCCGCGGGCAACGGATTTATCAGAAGACCCTGAATTTCTCCTGCAGCCAATTATATTCTGAAGGCTACAGCGGGTTTGTCTCGTTCGCTGAAGTTCTTAATCGCTCGACCATGCGCGCGGGCGAAGCGGGCCGGAATGGCTCCGGACCCCAGGCTTTAAGTCGACCGCGTCCCAATATTCGTTTTTTAAGCGCGCAATGAGATCAGTCGTCGATGGCAAGTCGTGGATGCTGCCTATGCCTTCACCGGCGCTCCAAATATCCTTCCACGCCTTTCCCGCGTCCGGGTCCAGCTCCTCCGCCATGTCGATCTTGGGGGTGGGCGGCAGATTGTCTGGGTCAAGCCCGGCTTGCTCCAAACTTTGGCGGATAAAATTGGCTGGAATACCCGATATGGCCGGGGTGTAGATGATGTCACTGGCTTCGGCCTCGACCAGCATGGCTTTGTAACCGTCGGGCGCCAACGACTCTTCGGTTGCGATAAAGCGCGTGCCCAGATAAGCGAGGTCGGCCCCCAGCGCTTCGGCGGCGCGGATGCCGGCCCCATCCGAGATGCAGCCGGACAAAATGATAGTGCCATCGAAAAATTCGCGCACCTGGCGTACGAGGGCGAAGGGGTTCATCGTACCCGCATGGCCACCCGCCCCGCCACACACCAGAATGAGGCCGTCCACCCCTGCGGCGGCGGCTTTTTGGGCGTGGCGAATGTTGGTGACGTCGTGGAACACGATGCCTCCATAGGCGTGAATGCTTGTGGCGATATCGCCTGGATTACCAACGCTGGTCACAACCACCGGGACTTTGTGTTTGACCGTCAACTCCAAGTCTTTCTCAAGCCTCACGTTGGTTTTGTGCACCACCAGATTGACTCCGTGGGGGGCAATGGTCCGGTTCGAATTGCCTGCGCGCGCGGCATCCAACTCAGTGCTGATATCCCCGAGCCACTGATCAAGAAGCTCGTAACTGCGGGCGTTGACCACCGGGAAGGTGCCGACCACGCCCGCTTTACAGGCCGCGAGCACGAGCTCCGGTCCGGAGACGATAAACATCGGCGCGGCAATGGCGGGTATGGAAAGTCGGCCTTCAAACAACACAGGAATAGGCATGGTCTCAATCTCCGGTAATCGTCATCTCATTCAGTGGAATCTGGCATCGAGATCTGGTCTTAGGGCCACTTGACCTCTGGCGGCAGGGACATGAGGATCGCTTCGGTGTTGCCGCCGGTTTTAAGGCCGAACAAAGTGCCGCGATCATGGATCAAATTGAACTCCACATAGCGGCCGCGTTTGATCAATAAAGCCTCGCGCTGCTCCTCGCTCCATGTTTCATGCATGTGGCGGCGAACAATGCGCGGATAAGCATCCAAAAAAGCTAGTCCCACGTCTTGCGTGAAGGCTAAATCCGAGTCCCAATCGCCGCTATCCAAATTGTCGTAGAATATGCCTCCGATGCCCCGGGGTTCATTCCGGTGGGGCAGAAAGAAATATTCGTCACACCATTTTTTGAAGCGTGGGTAATAGTCCGGGTCATGTTTGTCGCAGGTCGCTTGAAAGCAGCCGTGAAAATCTTCGGTGTCTTCTTTCAACGGGAACGTTGGCGTGAGGTCACCGCCACCACCGAACCAGCCGCCGGTAGTTACGATAAAGCGCGTGTTCATGTGGGCCGCCGGCACCAAAGGCGAGTGCATATGAGACACGAGCGACACACCGGCCGCCCAAAAACGCGGATCCTTATCGGCGCCGGGCATATTTTTTGCGAACTCAGGCGAAAACTCGCCGTGTACGGTCGATACATTCACACCGACTTTCTCGAAGACGCGCCCGCGCATGACCGACATAACACCGCCACCCCCATCCGGGCGGTCCCATGCTGTGCGCTCAAACCGGCCTGCCGGTCGGTCGGACAGGGCTCCTGTCGCTTCATCTTCGATTGCCTCGAACGTCGCGCATAGCCGGTCGCGCAATTCGGCGAACCAGGTGGAAGCCTTTTCTTTGCGCGCTTCCATATTGGCAGATTGATGGGGAGTAGCGTCAGATGTCATCGATCATTCCCGAATTGCCTGTCTGAAGTGAAGTCAAGAAGCCGCCGATGCGGTCAGAGAAGAAGCCGTCGCCAAAAGGCCGGTTTGCCGCAAAGCTTCCCCCAAAACCATGGCCGCTGCCGTTGCCACATTGAGCGAGCGTACATCCGCCACCATGGGGATGGTTATTTGGGCGTCGGTCTCGGCCCATACGGTGTCCGGCACGCCGGCCGTTTCGCGCCCGACCATTAATATGTCGTTTGGTCGAAAGTGAAAATCGGTGTAGCAGAGGTCGGCCTTTGTCGACAAGAGGATCAGCCGACTGCCGCCCGGACGGGTGATCAAAAAGTCAGCCCAAGAAACATGTCGCGACACATCAGCGTGGGCGCTGTAGTCCAATGCCGCCCGGCGCATAGTTTTGTCACCCAAAGGAAATCCGCATGGCTCTATCACATCCAGCGGAACACCCAAGCAAGCGCCCAGGCGCATCAAGGCGCCAACATTTGGCGGAATGTCGGGCTGATAAAGTGCAAGCCGCATGGAATTTGCCCAATTTTTTAAATTTGACTTCCCCAGGAACGCCATAAAAGCGACAACGGGCCGGCCACTATACAGAGTTAGCGAACTATGTCCGAACACTGGGGTCAAGCTTTGGAGGGAGTGCGAATTTGGGAGACTTATGGAGACTTTTACCGCGCACAATTTAGGCTTCGGTCACAAAAATTAAGCGCACCAGCAAGAAACTAACTGCCGCACGCCGGGAAGGCCTTGATCTGGGACAATTTAATGGACTTTTAAGGACTGAACTGCCAAATAAGCTGCATTACATTTTACCGCCTGTTGAGGGGTTATCCATGGCGAGCAATACATTAGACCCGGAAGCCGTCGAACAGCCGGAACGGCGGGACTTTCTCTATATCGCGACCGGAACCCTGGGCGCCGTTGGCGCGGCGATGGCCGTATGGCCATTGATTGACCAAATGAACCCGTCCAAAGACGTGCTGGCGCTCTCAAGCACCGAAGTTGACCTGTCACCCATCGAAGAAGGGCAAAGTGTCACCGTTGTTTGGCGTGGCAAGCCGGTATTTATCCGTCGTCGGACCCAGGCGGAAATCGACGAAGCGCGCGATGTAAATATGGCGGATTTGCCGGACCCGGAAGAAGATGCGGCGCGGGCAGTAAAACCCGAATGGCTGGTCCTGGTGGGAATTTGCACCCATTTGGGGTGTATACCTTTGGGCGAAAGTGGTGACTTTGGCGGTTGGTTCTGCCCCTGTCACGGCTCGCACTACGATACGTCAGGGCGGATCCGTATAGGGCCCGCACCGGATAATCTAGTGGTGCCCGACTACGCTTTCCTCGACGATACAAACATTCGCATAGGCTAGATTCTATCCATTAGGGAGACCATCCGGTGAGCGGAAGTACATTTGAGACCGATAACAAGCTGGTCAACTGGTTCGAGAAGCGGTTGCCGATCATATCTCTGATGCACGGGGCCGTAGTCGTTTACCCAACGCCCAAGAATTTAAGCTGGTGGTGGACATTTGGATCGCTGGCAGGGGTCGCGCTGGTGATCATGATGGCGACGGGGATCATTCTCGCCATGCATTACACACCCCATGTGGATTACGCCTTTTTGAGCGTTGAACACATTATGCGGGACGTGAATTACGGCTGGCTGATCCGCTATGTTCATTCCAACACCGGCTCCCTGTTTTTCATGGTGGTCTACATCCACATATTCCGTGGTCTTTATTATGGCTCCTATAAAGATCCGCGTGAATTACTGTGGATCATCGGACTATTGATCTACGTCTTGATGATGGCGACCGGTTTCTTGGGTTACGTGCTGCCTTGGGGTCAAATGAGCTTCTGGGCAGTGACCGTGATTACCAACCTGTTTAGTGCCGTGCCGATCGTCGGTGACGCGATCGTGAGCTGGCTGTGGGGCGGGTACGCGGTGGGTAACCCAACTCTCAATCGCTTTTTCAGCCTTCACTATTTGTTGCCCTTCGTGATCTTCGCCGCGGTGATTTTGCACCTTTGGGCACTCCACACATCCAAGTCGAGCAATCCGCTGGGGGTTGAGGTGAAAACACCCCAGGACACGATCCCGTTCCATCCTTATTTCACCGCCAAGGATTTGGTTGGACTGGCGGTGTTCCTAATCGTGCTGTTCTTCTTCGTGTTCTTTGCGCCCAACTATATGGGTCACCCGGACAATTACATTACGGCCAACCCGATGGTTACACCGGCTCACATAGTGCCCGAATGGTATTATTTGCCGTTCTACGCAATTTTGCGCGCCATCCCGGATAAACTGGGCGGTGTCATCGCCATGTTCGGCGCGATTGTCATCCTGTTCCTAGTGCCGTGGCTGGACACGTCGAAAGTCCGCTCGTCCAGATTCCGGCCCATATACAAGCAGTTCTTCTGGATTTTGGTGCTTGATTGTTTCGTTCTCGGTTGGGTTGGTGCGAATGCGCCCGAGGGTCATTTCATCCTCATTGGCCGACTTGCCACAGCCTACTACTTCCTGCATTTCCTCGTTATTCTGCCGATCGTGGGCATGATTGAAAAGCCCCTACCGCTGCCGGAAAGTATCAGTCAGCCGGTGCTAAAAGGGGAGCAGGAATGATGGGGATGTTGAGGATGAAAATTGGTCTCGTAATCGGTTCTGTTGTTTTGTCGGCGGGACTATGGCTTGGCGCGCCGGCAACGGCGACCGCGGCCGGAGGCGGGATCACTTTCGAAAAACAAAAATGGCAGCACAGTGGCCCCTTCGGCACCTTCGACCGGGCGGCTATGGTGCGCGGCCTTCAGGTTTACACCGAGGTTTGCGCGGCTTGTCATTCACTTGATTTGGTGGCTTTCCGGACGCTGTCGGCTCTCGGCATGAGCGAAGACGATGTTAAGGAGTTTGCGTCCGACTATGAAGTCGAAGACGGTCCCGACAACGAAGGCGAAATGTTCGACCGTGAAGCCGTCCCATCGGACTATTTTGTTGCGCCCTATGCCAATGATAAGGCGGCGCGTGCATCGAACAATGGCGCGTTCCCGCCCGATCTGTCGTTGATCACCAAGGCGCGCGTAGGTGGTGAAGATTACCTGTATGCCTTGCTGACCGGCTATGAAGACGAGCCCGAGGACTTCGAATTAGGCGACGGCATGGCCTACAACAAATACTATTCGGGTCATCAGATCGCCATGCCGCAACCCTTGTTCGAAGAACATGTTGAGTATGACGACGAAACCGAAGCCACGGTTGAGCAGATGTCACGCGATGTGTCGGTGTTCCTCACTTGGACAGCGGAACCGGCGATGGAAGATCGCAAGCGCATGGGGGTCAAGGTGCTCATTTTCCTCGGTATCATGCTTGTGCTGCTGGTTCTGGTGAAGCGTCGGGTGTGGTCGGGCGTTCACTAAAGGTTGGAATGAACCGGTGCCCACCTCCGACAAAGCTTGCCGTCCCCGGCCTGTAGCATGACCATAGGCAAGGTTCTGGGCGTCCTGGGGGGCAGCGGCGTATACGAAATAGAAGGCCTGGAGCACGCCCGCTGGGAGACCGTCACTTCACCTTTCGGCGCGCCGTCCGACCAAATCCTAAAGGGCGCGGTCGACGGCCAAGAGGTTGTGTTCCTGCCCCGTCATGGGCGCGGACATGTGCAGTCGCCATCAAGCATCAATTACCGGGCCAATATTGACGTACTGAAGCGGGCCGGGGTCACTCACCTTTTGTCGGTCAGTGCCTGCGGCTCGTTTCATGAGCATCTGTCGCCGGGCACTTTCGTCATTGTCGATCAGTTTATCGACCGCACCGGGGCGCGGGAAAAGAGCTTCTTCGGACCTGGATTGGTTGCGCACGTCTCCATGGCACAGCCCGTGTGCAGCACCATGGGTGATATCGTTGAAGCCGCGGCCAAAGCCGAAGACATTGCAGCCGTGCGCAATGGCACCTACCTCGCCATGGAAGGACCGCAGTTCTCAAGCCTTGCCGAATCTCAGATGTATCGCTCTTGGGGTTGCGATGTCATTGGCATGACCAATATGCCGGAAGCCAAGCTCGCCCGCGAAGCCGAGTTGCATTATGCGACGGTCGCCATGGTGACGGATTACGATTGCTGGCATGAGGAACACGACGCGGTTGAAGTGACGGATATTCTCAAAGTCCTCACCGACAACGCCGACAAGGCCCGCGCACTGATCAAACGTGTGTTACCGCTGCTGCATAATAGCTCAGCCGACTGTGCCCAGGCGTGCGACCGTGTTTTGGACACGGCGATTGTCACAACGCCCGACGCCTGGGATGCCGCCATGCTGGATAAGCTTGACGCGGTGGCCGGGCGCCTGCGACCCTAATCAACGAAATCAATTTTTGCTCAATGCCAGACTGCCGCGAACGCGACGAATTCAGTGAGGTCCTGTTATGCCGATTAAATCCCGTATCCGCACCATTCCCGACTATCCGGAGAAAGGGATCATGTTCAGGGATATCACCACTTTGTTGCAGGACGCCCAAGGCTTCCGCAAGACAGTGGATGAACTGGTCCAGCTTCATGTGCGCTCGAAGGTCGATAAAGTTGCCGGGATTGAAGCCCGGGGCTTTATCCTCGGCGGTGCGGTCGCGCATCAACTCAGCGTTGGTTTCGTTCCGGTGCGCAAGAAAGGAAAATTGCCGTACGACACTTTGGCTGAAAGTTATGATTTGGAATATGGTACCGACACATTGGAAATTCACACCGATGCGATTGTCGAAGGTGAAAGCATTCTTTTGGTCGATGATCTGATTGCCACCGGTGGCACGGCAGAAGCCGCGATCAAGCTCATTCGCCGCGCCGGCGGCGAGGTCATTGGCTGCACGTTTGTGGTCGAACTTCCCGAACTGGGTGGAAGGGAGCGTTTGGAAGCCATGGGCTGCGAAGTTTTAGCACTTTGTTCGTTCGAAGGATTGTAGGAGTAGACCGGTGAAGGTCGACGGTGTTCCTTATCGCACCATTTGGCTAGCCGACGACGGTTGGTCGGTCGAGATCATCGATCAAACCCGCTTACCCCACGCGTTTGTCATTGCGCGCCTTGCCGTATGGCAAGATGCGGTGCGCGCGATCCGTGACATGCTGGTACGTGGTGCACCGCTGATCGGGGTCACCGGCGCGTATGGCCTGTGTCTTGCCCTCCACGAGGACCCGAGCAATGCCATGCTGCGTAAGGCATCGGCGCAACTGCGCTCGGCACGACCAACGGCGGTTAATCTTGCCTGGGCCATCGATCACATGGTGGAGTCGCTCGCCCCCTTGGAGGCGTCGGTAAGGGAGGCCGGGGCATACAGGTTGGCAGCCGACATGGCGGACGACGATGTCGAGTGCTGCCGGCAGATCGGCGTACACGGCGCTGAAATCATCCGCCAGGTGGCGGCGCGGAAGACCACCCAAGGCCCGGTCAATATCCTTACCCACTGCAACGCTGGTTGGCTCGCGACGGTGGATCACGGCACGGCCCTCAGTCCCATTTATACGGCCCATGACGACGGCATTCCGGTTCATGTCTGGGTCGATGAAACCCGACCCCGCAACCAGGGTGCTAGTTTGACCGCCTGGGAACTGGGCCGACATGGGGTGCCACATACGCTGATTGCTGACAATGCCGGCGGCCATTTAATGCAAAAAGGTATGGTCGATATGTGCATAACAGGCACCGATCGCACGGCGGCTAGTGGGGACGTATGCAATAAGATTGGCACTTATCTGAAAGCCTTAGCCGCATCGGACAACGACATTCCGTTCTATGTGGCGCTGCCCCATTCAACAATTGATTGGTCGGTGAACAATGGCGTTGCCGACATTCCAATTGAGCAGCGTGGAGCCGAAGAAGTGACCGAAATAGCGGGGCGGACAAGTGATGGCTCCGTCGTCACGGTATCACTCGCACCCGAAGGAACTCCGGCCGCCAATTACGCCTTTGATGTGACCCCGGCGCGGCTGGTCACCGGATTGGTCACTGAACGCGGGGTTTGCCCGGCGTCGGCGGAGGGGTTGGAGACGTTGTATCCGGAGTGGAAAACGCCATGAGCCATGTGGCAGCACGGGAAGCCATCATTGAGACGGCGCTCGACGCCAGCCGATTGGGTCTCAACCTGGGTGCGTCGGGCAATGTGAGCCAACGGGTGAACGGTGGGTTTTTAATCACCCCCACGGGTCTCACCTACGACGATCTGGCCCCTGCCGATATCGTGTTCATGACCGACGAAGGTGACACACCGCCCACCACAGATGGCACCGTCCAGCGCCTGCCATCGAGCGAATGGCGCTTTCACCTGGATATTTATAGGGCCCGGGAAGACGTGGCGGCGATCGTCCACACTCATTCTTTGTTGGCAACGGCGCTCAGTTGTCTGCACCGGGATATTCCCGACTTTCACTACATGGTGGCCGTGGCTGGGGGTGCTGATATTCGCTGTGCGCCCTATGCTACGTTTGGCACCGAAGTCCTGTCAGAGAACGCGGTGGCGGCACTGGACGGACGTACGGCGTGTTTGCTCGCCAACCATGGTCAAATCGCCACAGGCAACGATCTCAATGCCGCCCTCGGCCTGGCCCAGCAAGTAGAAGCCTTAGCCGCCCAGTATCTGAACTGCCTGCAGGTCGGCGAACCTCAATTGCTGGGTGCGGACGAAATGGCGCGGGTGCTGGAAAAATTCAAAACTTACGGGGAACAAAGTGGTGGTCAGGAAGGAGAGGGTGCTTAGACTTCAGCCACAAATAAAAGGGCTGCTCCAAGGCAGCCCTTTAAAGTGTTGAGTGCCGTCGGACTTAATACGACACACCAAATGTCACCCGCGCTTTCCGCAGAAAGGGGAACAGATCCGCAATTAAATTTAGGTGTTGAATAAAAAATGGAGGACGTCGCCATCCTTCACTTGATATTCCTTCCCTTCAGACCGCAGTTTGCCTGAGTCGCGGGCGCCGATTTCGCCCTTGAAGGCGAGGAAGTCATTGTAGGAAATGGTTTCGGCGCGAATGAAGCCGCGCTCAAAATCGCTGTGGATGACCCCGGCCGCACCCGGGGCGGCGGTGCCGCGAGTAACCGTCCAGGCACGGACTTCTTTGGGCCCGGCGGTAAAGTAAGTAATGAGGTCGAGAAGGCCATATCCCGCTCGAATAATGCGCGCGAGGCCGGTCTCGGAAAGTCCAAGTTCAGATAGAAATTCAACGCGCTCGTCTGGGTCGCTCAATTCCGACACATCCGCTTCAATGGCAGCCGAGATGATTACATTGGCGGCTCCGGTTTCCTCGGCCATACGATCAACGCGTGCCGATATGTCGTTGCCGGACGCCGCGGACGCTTCGTCCACATTTGATGCATAAAGGACCGGTTTGGCGGTAAGTAAACCCAGTTGGTTAAATAATTTCTGCTCTTCCGACTCAAGCGGCATGGCGCGGACGGGCTTTCCGTCCTTTAAGTACTCAAAAACTCTTTCCAACAGGGTGACGCGGGCGATGGCCTCTTTGTCGCCGCCTTTGGCTTTCTTAGCCGCGGCGGTGATTTGCCGTTCGGCGCTCTCCAAATCCGCAAGCAGCAACTCGGTCTCGACCACTTCGGCATCGGCGACAGGGTCCACCCGGCCTTCCACATGGGTGATTTCGTCGTCTTCAAAGCAGCGCAGTACGTGGACAATCGCGTCAACTTCGCGGATATGAGACAGGAACTTGTTGCCCAACCCTTCGCCCGAACTTGCGCCGCGCACCAGACCGGCGATATCGACGAAACCTAGTTGAGTGGGAATAACTTTTTCCGGTTTTTCGATGGCGGCGATCTTATCCAGGCGTTCGTCCGGGACCGCAACCTGGCCCACATTGGGTTCGATGGTGCAGAAAGGATAGTTTGCCGCTTCGGCGGCGGCGGTGCTCGTCAGGGCATTAAATAGTGTCGACTTGCCCACATTTGGCAAGCCAACAATGCCGCACTTAAAGCCCATGATTACTCCCCATTTTCAGTGCTCTTGTCTTCCAGATTGTCTGGGTC
>JAPYRI010000101.1 GCA_029941135.1 Alphaproteobacteria bacterium
GGACGGCACGAAGTCTCCCGAGGTTCCGGTCATGGAATATGCCCGTGACATGGTGACTCCCACGCCGCCGAGCTTGGTATCAATCCCGTCGGTTCGAAATCGGGTAGCATTTCTCTTGGAGACGAGACCTGCTTCCACACGGGGTACCGGGAGTGGCGCCGGTTGATGAAGAAGGGCGTCATAAAGCAGCGCCTATAGGGTCCAGCATGATCGGATTGGAATAAAAAATGAAGAGGGATTTATGGATTTCGGCATTTCAATGACTACATCGGCGACTTCTTGGCAGGTCGTGAAGCGGGCCGAGCAACTAGGGTTTACCCATGCCTGGTTCTATGACAGTCAATTGCTATGTGGCGACATATTCGTCGGCATGGGCGCGGCCGCGGTCAATACGTCAAAGATTAAGCTGTGCACCGGAGTCCTGGTGCCGTCCAACCGGATCGCACCCGTGGCGGCATGCGGCCTTGCGACACTAAATCAAATGGCGCCGGGCCGGGTCGAGTTTGGAATCGGCACCGGGTTTACTGCGCGCCGGATGATGGGAACCGGCGCGGTGACCCGAAAAGATCTCAAGGAGTACATTCGTGTCGTGCAGACAATGCTAGGCGGAAAAATAACCGATCTTGAGTTCGAAGGGACCCGCCGAAAGATCGGATTCGTTAATCCGGAACTGGGGCTCATCAACATAGACGATCCCATTCCGCTTCATATCTCGGCGTTCGGACCTAAAATGCGTAAAATGACGGCCGAGCTAAACGCCGGATGGATAAATTTTGTCTCCGCCGTTCCGGGAGCCCAAACCGACATTACGACCATGAACGAGACCAGAAAAGCGGCTGGCCTCGACCCCGCCGCCTGTAAAACAATGGGCTTGACCCTTGGCTGTGTACTTCGGAACGGAGAAGCCTACGATAGCCCACGCGCAAAGGCCCAGGCCGGCCCTGCGGTGGCGATGATAATCCACAACATGGTCGAAATGTCCGAACGCGGCGATCTGGGGATTACGACGGACAATGATTTTGGGGAGGCGGTCGCTGCCTATCGCCGGTTCTACGACTCGTACGAACCGAAAGACGCGCGGTACCTGGCGCTGCATAGCGGACACTTGCTATTTCTCAAGCCCGAGGAAGAACCTCTTATCACGGGGGACATGATCCGCGATCTTACTTTTACCGCTACGGCACCGGAATTACGGGAAAGGATTCGGGCCCTCCAGGACATGGGTTATACCCAATTTACAGTCCAGGTCGTAGAGGGCCAGGAAGATGCGCTGGACGACTGGGCGGGCGTGATCGAAGGCTTGTAGCAGCGCACCGGCGGATCAATATGCCCGCCCCTCCAAAGAAAAAATCACGAATATAAGACGCCAGAGGCGTTGACTGTTTCCTCAAGGTTTTGGACGACGCTTTCGCCCACCGCGCACAAATGCATCCCGACCTCCTGCTCGGCCACATCGCTGTCGCCGTTAATAATTGCCTTGCGTATTGCGCGGTGGGAGCGCTTTACGCGGCTCGAAAAATACAATGACCCAAAGGCCATCTTTATGTAGAAGTCGCTGCGGTCCCAAAGGCCCGCCGCAATACCGCTTGCCAATGGAGACCGCGCCATTTTGTGAATATGAGTGTGGAAAAGCAGATTGAGGCGGCGATAGTTAGGGTCGTGAGCGGCCGGCATGCCTGCCGCCATCACCATTTCGTCAATGTGTATGCAGACCGTCCGGAACGTCGCCAGATCATCCCGCGTTCGCCGTTCAGATGCGAATTTAGCGATCGTGCCTTCGACTTTTGAGAAAAGCACGAAAAAGTCCGTGACGTCCCGCGCGGCAGGCGACACAACTTTGCAGCCAACCTGGGGAATGATTTCGACGAACCCCTCGCTTTCAAGTCGCTTCAAGGCCTCCATGACCGGCGCCCGGCTACAGCCCAAGTCTGTGGTCAGTGCCACGACCGACAGCTTGTCTTCAGGCTCTAGGTCCCCTTCAAGCAATCGAAGCTTTATATGGTCGTAGGCCCGTTGCCCGAGGGCCGAATGAAGCTTCGGTTTGCCGAGCGTTGAAAACGAGTCTTCCTGCACAAAATCCGCCATGTCCACGTGTCTGTTTCTTTCGATTCGAGGTCGAGAGGAGCCGTCCCGCTACACCAGGGGGTGATTGTTTTCGCCGGTCAATAGATTGTACCCAAAACTCGAAGCGCCCATTTCGTAATTCACGACCTGATGATTGGAGATGCAATTAATGTCGCGAAAATAACGTTGCAAGGGGCTGGCGTTCATGAACGACGACCCACCGCAGCCCTCAATAAGCAGGTTCACCGCGTCCTTGGCCATCCTCGGGATTTCGGTTGTGTGCCAACGGTAAAACATGCGCCGGTCCATGGGAATTTCCTCACCCGACTTAAGGTAGGCCTCCATCTCGGCCAAATCCCGGTCCATCTTTAAATGGAGACCATCAACCGCGGAATAGGCTTGGGCGAGCATTTTTTGAGTCGTTGGGTCGTTTATATAGGCCGAGCCATCATAGGCCGATTTTCGATTTCGCAAATAGTTGATGGCGTACTCGATGGCGCCGTCGGCAATGCCCAGGCTAACGCTGGCTAGGGTGTATGAAAACGCCACACCAAAGGAGACTTTATATGTGTCGGCGGTAAACGTTGCCCGCCCCGGATCGGCCATGGCGGTGGACCGGCCGATAAAATATCTGCGATGGTCCGGGACGAAGGCGTGATCCACGACAATGTTCTTGCTGCCGGTGCCCCGCATGGCGGATGTGTCCCACGAACTTTGGTCGATTTCATAATCCATACGGGGGACGAAAAATGACATCCACTCCTGCTTGCCCGCGTCGTTTTCGGCAATGGCGCCGATAACCATCCAAGTGGAATGATCGCACGCGCTGCACCACGGCCAGCTCCCCTTGAGGATATATCCGCCCTCGACTTTTTCAGCCTCGCCGAACGGCGCGTAGCAGGATGAGAACCGGGCATTGCTGTCCTCGCCCAAAATATCTTCGGCGATTCTCGGATCGCTCAGACCCAGCGCCCAATTATGGATACCGAGGACGGCCAGGTTCCAGGCGCTGGATGGGCAACCCTTGGCCAGCTCCATCAGCACCCGGTAAAGGGCCGACGGAAGATGCTCGTATCCGCCATACTTGGAAGGCTGGAGAATGCGGTAAAAGCCCGCGTCCTCGAACGCCTTGATGCTCGCGTCGGGGAGGCGGGCCAATTTCTCGCATTCCTCCGCGCGCTCGGCCAGCACCGGCACTAGAGCGCGGGCGCGCTCCAAAAGTTCCTCGGGCGTCGGAATATCCCCCGCACCCATCTTGGTGTCTTGTGCCAGTGACATCTCCCTCTCCTGAAAACTGTATTAATCCAGCAACAAAATCCGGTTGCGCCCCAATTGTGCTTAGATTAACATTCTAATATGTTAGATGGGAATCGAAAAATGTTGGGAAGTGAGGATTTATGAAAATGCGACTTGGATCCTTTATCCTGCCCAGCGCGGGCGCGACGCCGGAGCAATTCGAGCAGGGGTTTGCGGGCCAGAATCCGATTTATTATCAAAAAGGTCTACGCGACGCCGGACGGCTGATCCAGCAACTGGAAGATCTGGGATTCGATTTTATTGCCTTCTCGGAACACCATTTCCACGTGGAAGGCCTGGAAATCTCGAACAACCCCGTGCTTCTTGGCACCTGGGCGGCGATGCAGACCAAGCGCATCCGTCTCGGCCAAATGGGGAGCGTCCTGCCGGCGCGCAATCCGATCCTGCTGGCGGAAGATCTGGCCATGCTGGATCACTTTTCCGAAGGCCGGATGATGGCCGGTTTCGCCCGTGGGTATCAGTCGCGCCACGTGGCGACCATCGGCCAGAACATGAATGCCTTTCCGACCACCGCAACCGACCCGGAATTCGAAGAGCACGACCGAATTAACCGGGAACTTTTCACCGAGCATTACACCATCATCCGGAAGGCCTGGGACAATTCCCTGTTCTCCCACCACGGCGAGCACTGGCAGATACCACCCGAGGGCATTAAGTGGGATCACCCGGCGACAATGCATATGGCCCCCGGCATGGTCGGCAACGACGGCATGCTGAAGCAGGTGGGGATCGCGCCCCAGACTTTGCAGGACCCGAGCACAATTGAAGTGTTCACCCCGTTCACCATGAGCGAAGACACGATCAAGTGGGCGGCGGGCGAGGGCGTGATCCCGGTTATTTTTACGCCCATCGAGGAGATCGCCAAAGGTTGCCTCAATCTGTATCACCAAGCCGCCCAGGCCGCCGGGCGGGACATCCCCTGGGGCCGGGGGGTCGGGCACTTCCGCGACATCGTGGTCGCCGACACGGACCAAGAGGCGTTCGACATCGCGGCCAGCGGCATGGGCTATATCTGGAACCGGTGGCACCACTGGTTCGGCTTTAACGAGGCGCTCCGCTATCCGGGGGAGACCGGCAAGATTCCCAACACGCACGAGACCATCCGCGAGCGCGGCTACGCCCTGTGCGGGTCGGTGGACACGGTCGCCCGCAAGCTCGAACACATGATCGAGACCCTGAACACCGACCTGATTGTGCCCTGGATGGGGTTAGGTCCGGCATCCATCGACAAGCTGCTTAAAAGCAACGAACTGCTGGTCGAAAAAGTCCTGCCCAAGATCGGGATCGAACTCAAACAGTTCAAACCCACCCTGCGCAAAGAGTTCCAGGGCGACCTGTGGCGCAGTGCGTAAGTTGATCCAAGAAAAAGACGAGTAGAGGCGACCTATGGCGGCACGGGACGGAAAGGCATTTATCGACGGGCTGAAGGACGCCCGTGAGGTTTGGTACAACGGCGAGCGAGTGGACGACGTCACAACCTTTCGCGAGTTCGAGCCCTCCGTAAAGACATTGGCGTCTTTGTATGACATGCAACACGACCCCGATCATCGTGATGTTCTCACAGTCGAATCGCCGGAGATCGGCGAAGTCGTGAGCCGATCGTTTCAAGCGCCTCGAACCCGGGGCGATCTGAGGCTGCACCGCGAGGCCTATATTAAATGGGCAGAAGCGACGTGCGGCATGATGGGCAGAAGTCCTGACTTCCTTAACGCCATGATGACGGCGCTGGCCGCAAAAAGGAGTTTTTTCGCGGAGTTTTCAGAAGAACGGGCGGATGCACTGGTGAATTATCATCGCTATCTAGCCAAGAACGATCTGTTCATGACCCATGCGCTGATCGACCCGCAACTGGATAAGAGCAAGTTACGTCACCAGCAACGGGACCCGGACATTCCCCTCAGGGTGGTGGATAAAAACACCGACGGCCTCATCGTCCGGGGCGTGAAGAGAATCGCGACTGCGGCGCCCTACGCCGATGAACTTTTTGTTTGGCCGTTTCCGCCGACCTTTCAGCCGGGCGAAGAACCTTACGCTAACGTTTTCGCCATTCCCATGAATACACCGGGACTGAAGACAATATGCAGAGCATCATACGCAAATCACGGCAACAGGGCGGATTTTCCGCTGTCGTCCCGGTTCGACGAAATGGACGCGACCGTCGTGTTCGATAACGTTCTGGTTCCCTGGGACCGGGTTTTTCTTCACGAGGACATTCATCTCCTCAACCGCATGTACAAGGACACCCGGATGCGGGAGATGACGGCCCATCAAACCAATGCGCGTCTTGAGGTGAAGTTGGGGTTTCTTTACGCGGTAGCGGTGAAAATGGCCGAGGCCGCGGGCATCGAAAATCGGCCCGACATCATGGAAAAATTGGGCGAGGCCGCCGTGCAGGTCGAAGTTATTCGAAGCACGACCCGATCGGCGGAGGAGCAGGCAACGGTCGATCCGGAAAACGGGGTCTTATACCCCGATCTTATAGCGCTGCAAGCCGGCCGGGCGTTGGGCCCCGTGTATTATCCGGCCTTGCTCGACCTGATCAAATTGCTGGGCGGCGGTGGTCTCGTTCAGTTACCCGTCACCATGGACGAGTTTGAGTCCCCCATCGGCGCGGACCTTGAAAAATTTTTGCGGGGCGCGGACATGTCGGGGCTGGACAAAACGAAACTCATGAAACTCGCTTGGGATCTGTGCGGCAGCGAGTTTGGCGCGCGGCATGAATTATACGAAAAAAATTATGCGGGCGAACGCAGGGCATTGATGATGGGCATACACCGGGAATACAGCCGTAAGCAGCACTTCGCCGATCATCTAGACAATTTTTTGGGGCAGTCATGAGCGACGAAAACAGGGATTCCCGCGTGACCCATCGCAGCTTTTGGGCCGATCTGCGCGCGGGCGCGTTCGAGCAAGGCTATTTTCAGGCGGGCGATGTGCGCACACGCTTTCTGCACGCCGGTAGTGCGGACCTGCCACCGCTAATCCTGCTCCACGGCACCGGCGGTCATGCCGAAACCTATACCCGCAACCTTGTCCAGCACGGCAAGTACTTCGACACATACGCCATCGATATGGTGGGTCATGGTTACAGCACTAAGCCGGATACGGAATACGAAATCGCGGTCTATGTCGAGCATCTTAAGGACGTGACCGATGCGCTCGGGTTCGATAAAATCTACTTGTCGGGGGAGTCTTTGGGCGGCTGGGTTGCGGCACGGTTCGCGCTCACCTATCCGGATCGGTTGGAGCGCATGGTCCTAAATACCACGGGCGGCGCGACCCTCAATCCGGAAGTGATGGAGCGCATTAAGACGCTCACCATGGCGGCGGTCGAAACTCCGACATGGGAGAACGTCAAGACCAGACTCGAATGGCTAATGGCGGACCCGGCGACGGTCACCGACGATTTGGTCGCATGCCGACAGGCAATATACAAACAACCTGAAATGCCAAGGGCCATGAACCACATTTTGTGCCTACAGGAAACCAAAATTCGGCAGCGCAATAATTTGACCGACGAGGAATGGGCGTCGATTACCCACCCAGCGCTGGTGATATGGACCACCAAGGATCCGACCGCCGACATCAGCGTCGGACAAAGAATCGCCGAGCTTATCCCGGACGCCGAATTCGTGGTTATGGAAAACTGTGGACACTGGCCGCAGTTCGAGGACCCTGAAACATTCAACGAGATACACTTGAAGTTTATGCAGAACACTGGCTAAGTCGTAGGCAATGGAGGGAGCGATGACCGATTGGGGAGAGTTGGTTGAGCGGTTGATAATTCTGGACCACGATGTGACCGACAACCTGACTATTTTTATATAAGGTTTAAGCCTGTGCTTACCTATAACGGCCGGGTATATGATTTACGGTTTTCGAGCATCCCGGCGCGATACGGGTAGGAGGTCTAACATGACGGTCGCCGCTCTATTTTCGTCCCACTCGCCCCTCATGGGATACAACTCGCCGGGTAGCGAGATCGAGAACGAGGTGAACGAATGTTTCAAACGGCTTGGAAAGTGGGTAGAGGATTTTGCCCCCGAGCTAATCATCGAATTTGCACCCGACCATTTCAACGGGTTTTTTTACCGATTGATGCCGAGCTTTTGTGTTGGCGTGGAAGCAACGTCGGTCGCCGATTTCGGCACCCCCGCGGGTGCGCTTCCGGTCGATGGGGCACTGGCGGAAGGTTGTGTCGCGTATCTTCACCAACAAGGAATCGATGTTGCCATATCCTATGACATGAAAGCGGATCACGGACTGACTCAGTTGCCCGATCTGTTATTCGGCTGGAATAATATCCCGCCGATGATACCCGTGTTTATAAACTGCGCGGCGCCGCCGAGACCAACCATCGAGCGGGTGACGAAACTCGGCGAGGCGATCGGCAAGTTTGCAGCCGACCTGAACCGCAACGTTCTCATCATGGGATCTGGCGGGCTGTCCCACGACCCGCCTATTCCCCAACTCAAGTCAGCACCTCCCGAAGTAAGGGAACGCATGATAGCAGGGGGATATCTGCCTCAGGAAGCACGCGCCGCGCGGCAGGACCGTGTCTTAAATGAAGGTATGAAATTCGCGGCGGGCGAGAGCGATATTCTCGACTTGAACCCGGAATGGGACCGGGAAATCTTGAATCTTCTTACCACGGCAGATTTTGCGGCGATCGGCAGATACAGCGACGGCGACATAACCCGGCTGGGCGGGTGCGGAGGCCACGAAATCCGTGCGTGGGTGGCGGGCTGTGCGGCACTGGGCGCGCTCGGGCCCTATAACGCTCACACTTGGTATTACCGCGCGATTCCCGAATGGATCGCTGGCTTTGGCATAATGACTGCCGAACTCAGCTAGAGCGCTGTCTCGAAGAGCGGTGAGGGGCATTGTCAGAGGAATACGAGCGGATTAGCAAAGCTCCTCAATCAATACGTTTCATGCTGCAAGTTGCCGCCACTCTGCCAGCGCGGGGTTGGACGCGCTCGACATCCCGCAGGATGAGGTCACCTAGGCCAATGATTGATGGGTCATCGGCGATCAAGTTCTGCACCCACTTCTCAGAATACTCAGGATGTTTCTTCAGAGAAATCCGTTCAGGTTTTGTGTAGCTACTAGCCATCGCGATTTTGCTTTCTGTCAGCGGAATGCGATCGCTACGCTAGCATAGTTGGTGACATATACGACCACGCACGACGAATTGAAGGTGCAATGGTGCGGACCCACGTTGCCACCGCACAGACATCCATGACGGCCGTTTCATGGCCGGGCACCCCCCCCGGGCCCACGATGATCGTCAATGCCCGTCACGGGCCACCGTTGCCCGCCCTATGGATTCTATCCGCCGGTCTGCATCGGCATAGATCGCCACGGCGACGGTCGCCGACATCAACGGGGGCAAACGATTATGAAGTTGGAAAAAACACGTCAGTCGCGCGAGTGGTCTTTAATATAGAAACCCCACCCCGGCCCTGGGGGGTATGGCCCCGGGCGCAAGCATCCCATCCAATTATTGCAGCCTGACCTTCGGCGCAGTTCCTAACCAGACTGCCGACGACAATCCGTTTCGGATGCTTACCTAATGCTTACCTAGATTTTAAAGCCACTTTCAAAAACTATCTAAGTATTTGATATTGTTGGTAGCGGGAGAGGGAATTGAACCCCCGACACCCGGATTATGATTCCGCTTTTTTAGGCATATATATGGCTGTTTTCTGCCGTTATTACCATTTCGTGTTGCGTTTATGTTGCATAAAGCAAGGAGAGCTTCTCATGTCCGCTTTCGGGGGTAATGCGGACGTCCACTCTCATTGCCGGAAGGTCCGCTTCTAGCCAATAGCGGACATTGTAACTGGATAAAAAGGGACCCTGATTAAGCAGGCCAAATGTCGCGCAGACTATCGATCTGCCGATCGATCAAAGTGCCCCGTTCGCCGGTCGGATTTCCTTGCCGGAATCCCCATAGGTTTTCTGTCTCGGCAAATCAACCCTCGCTACATCAATCGTTGCTGCGTTCGGCGCGTTGACCACCCACGTAATAAGGGTAGGTGTTCGACGAGACCAAGGCACACCACGAAGGTCAGCAAATCGTGGTGCGCCGGACTTGCGCGTGCCTGTGCCTGTTTATCCCGTAACTCGGTGAGTCTTTAGTCAACAGTAGCTGCGTGCAATTTAAAGTTTCTACGTTCTATTGGCAGCCGCAATTCTTCGGCCAGGCAATCGGAAAACCCCAGCTCTTCGCACAAACTATTAATAGCGTCCTTTATATTTTCGGGTTCACTATCATATTTCCCTAATACCCGTTGAAATTTCCATTGTTCGACTGCGTGAATAGAGCGAATGCCGCGAACCTCATACGGCTTGCCAACAGCCAGTGTGAATTCGTGCTCTCCTAGAT
>JAPYRI010000102.1 GCA_029941135.1 Alphaproteobacteria bacterium
ATTCCACACAGCGCCGATTAATCACCGGCAGCATGCCCGGCATGGCGGCATCAACCAAGCTCACTTGGGTGTTGGGCTCGGCCCCAAAAACGGTTGCCGCACCGGAAAAGAGTTTGGCCTCAGAACAGACTTGGGCGTGAACTTCAAGACCGATCACGATTTCCCAATCGCCAGTGGCGCCGTGAATAACATTGGTCATACCACTGCCCTCCACCATTTTTTGGGGCCGGCGGAAAAGTCCGCCGCAAGCTCGAGGGCGCGCCCCGTGCGAAGGACTGTTTCCTCGTCAAATGGTTTGCCTAGCACCTGCAGTCCGAGCGGCAATCCGTCACTACTGAGGCCGGCCGGTATCGATATGCCCGGCAATCCTGCGAGGCTTGCTGGCACGGTGAATACGTCGTTCAAATACATGGCGATGGGATCATTCGACTTTTCACCCTGGCCAAATGCCGGAAATGGTACGGTGGGCGTCAGGATCGCGTCCACTAGCTCAAAGCATGTGGCGAAATCCCGGGCGATCAGCGTACGCACCTTTTGGGCCTTCAAATAATGAGCGTCATAGTAACCCGCCGACAACACATAAGTACCGATGAGAATCCGACGGCGTACTTCCGCGCCGAAACCTTCGCCGCGGGTGCGCTCGTACATGTCGATCAGGTTCTCGCCTTCCTTGCGGAGTCCATAGCGCACCCCATCGTAGCGGGCCAAATTAGACGACGCCTCGGCCGGAGCAACGATGTAGTAAGCGGGTAGCGCGTAGCGGGTTTGCGGCAACGACACATCGACGGTCTCGGCGCCCGCGTCCTGCAGCCACTGGGTACCTTGCCGCCAAAGATTTTCGACCTCCTCCGGCATACCATCGACCCGGTATTCCTTGGGGATGCCGATCTTGAGCCCTTTGACACCCTGATCAACTACGGCTTCGAAATCCGGTACGGGCATATCAGCCGAAGTCGAATCCTTGGGATCATGCCCCGACATGGAACCCAGCATAAGGGCCGCGTCGCGTACGCTACGGGTCATTGGACCCGCTTGATCGAGCGACGATGCAAACGCAATAATGCCCCACCGCGAGCATCTCCCATAAGTGGGTTTCAAGCCGACAATCCCCGAAAAAGCCGCCGGCTGGCGGATCGAGCCACCGGTGTCGGTCCCGGTCGCGGCCAGCGCCAAACGGGCGGCAACCGCCGCCGCCGAGCCGCCGGAAGAGCCGCCCGGCACGATCGGCGTGTCAGCGCCATTCCGCCGCCAAGGATTGACCACCGGGCCGTAAAAACTGGTTTCATTGGATGAGCCCATGGCGAACTCGTCCATATTGGTCTTGCCCAAAAACACCGCACCATCCCGGCGTAGATTGGCGGTTACCGTCGATTCATAGGGGGGATGAAAACCATCTAGAATATGACTGGCGGCTGTGGCGAGCACGCCTTGGGTGCAAAACAAGTCCTTGATCGCCAGCGGCAAACCGTCCAACGGACCAGCGTTACCCGCCGCACGGCGCGTGTCGGAGGCCACTGCTTCTTCTAGCGCCAATTCGGGTGTCGCGGTAATAAAGGCGTTCAATACCCCTGCATCCGCCATCGCGTCAATATGAGCTTCGGTCATTTCTTTTGATGAAAACTCATTATTTTCAAGACCATCGCGGGCAGCACTCAAGGTTAGTTCGGTCAGGTCGGCCATTACTCGATCACCTTCGGCACGACAAAGAAACCCATTTCTTGCTCAGGCGGATTGGCCAAAACATCATCGCGGCGGTCGTCATCGGTGACGACGTCCACCCGCAGCGGCAAAGTCATATCGGCAACGCTGGTCATCGGCGGCACGCCCTCGGTATCGACCTCACTAAGCTGTTCGACCCAATCAAGAATATTGCTGAGCTCATCCGCCAGAGGCTCGAGCTGATCTTCCGGAACCGCGATTCTCGCCAAATTTGCGATCTTCGCGACGGTGGCTTTATCGACCGACATGTGCGAATGATGCCTGTGTGATGGACCCAAAAATTCACTGGACCGACGCGCGCGACGTTGCGCGCAAAACGCTCAAAACCCCCAGAATCCGGGGGCCTTTGGCGTCGGGTCCGGGCGGAACCTAGCACCCGGCATGGCACTCTGCAACCCTACCGAACTGCCCGGCCTGCTGCCCCTAAATACGCGCCTGCTGGGCTTGGATTTGGGCACGAAAACCATTGGGCTTGCTCTATCGGACTCTACACTCATTGTCGCGACACCTCATAGCACCTTGAAAAGACAGAAGTTTACCGAAGACGCCACGGCCTTACTCGCGATCATCGATGGGGAAAATGTGGGCGGTCTGGTGCTTGGTATGCCGATTAACATGGATGGCAGCGAAGGTCCGCGTTGCCAATCGACTCGGCAATTTGCCGCTAACTTGATGGAAAAAAGAGACCTTCCCATTGCCCTTTGGGACGAGCGCCTGAGCACGGCGGCAGTCACCCGAACTTTGCTCGAGGCCGACACAACGCGTAAACGGCGTAGTGAAGTGGTCGATAAAATGGCGGCAGCGTATATCCTGCAAGGTCTCCTTGACCGGCTCAAGTCCGGTTAAACCGCAGTTGATGGACGGTTAATACCCGATCAAGGGTCTGTCTACACGCGAATACTTGCAGGATGGGGCAGTGGTCCCTATAACAGTGTCTTTAATGACTGGACCTGCCCGCATTAATTTTCATCATCCTCACCTGCTGGGGATTGAAGGGCTTTCCGCTTCTGAAATTGAAACTTTACTCGATTTGGGCGACCATTACGTGGAACTCAATCGGAGAGATGAGCCGGCCGAACCGCTGCTCGCGAACCGTACCCAAATAAATCTTTTTTTTGAAAATTCAACCCGCACCCGCATGTCTTTTGAACTTGCCGGCAAGCAATTGGGTGCGCGCGTGATCAACATGGTGGCCGAAGCCTCGTCGATCAAAAAGGGGGAGACTCTCTTAGACACGGCCATGACCCTTAACGCCCTCCACCCGGACGTATTGGTGTTGCGTCATCGGGACTCTGGCGCGTCGGCCCTGCTCGCCCAAAAAATGGACTGCGCTGTTGTGAACGCTGGCGACGGCAGCCATGAACATCCGACGCAAGCGCTGCTTGATGCGTTGACCATTCGCCGCCGCCGCGGTGACCTGGACGGACAGGTGATCGCCATCTGCGGCGATATTCTGCACAGCCGGGTCGCGCGCTCGAATATTCATTTGCTGGTCACCATGGGCGTACGGGTTCGCCTCATCGCCCCTCCGACTTTATTACCACCCTTCATTGAGCGTATGGGGGTGGAGGTGTTTCACGACATGCATGCGGGTCTCAAAGGCTGTGATGTGGTGATGATGCTGCGCCTCCAGACTGAGCGCATGAGCGGCTCATTCGTCCCTTCGGCGCGGGAGTATTTTCACTACTACGGCCTCGATTACGCCAAGCTGGCGGCGGCTAAGGAAGACGCCCTTGTCATGCACCCCGGGCCGATGAATCGGGGGGTCGAAATAGACACCGATTTGGCTGACGACATCAATCGCAGCGTCATCCGCGAGCAAGTGGAAATTGGCGTCGCCATCCGCATGGCGTGTCTGGACGTCCTCTGTCGCGAGCGCGGAAAAGCGCGCAAGCAAAATACCGAGGACGCGGCATGAACCTCTCCGAAAAACCTCCTATCGCGCCGGTGGGACCGGTGTTGTACAGCAACTCGCGTCTGCTCGACCCGGCCAGTGGTCGCGACGAACGAGGGGGCTGTCTGGTGGAAGACGGCATGATCGTGGCACTCGGCCCCGACGTAACAGTCGCCTCTGCGCCATCGAATACGAATGTGCTCGACTGTGACGGTCATTGCTTGTTACCCGGATTGATCGACATGTGCGCAACTATCGGCGAGCCCGGTGCCGCACACAGGGAGACCCTGGTTTCCATTGGCAACGCTGCCGCCGCCAGCGGTATTACAACCATTATCTGCACGCCGGATACAGACCCGGTGGTGGATGACATAGCACTCGTCCAATACATTCAACAGCGCGCCGAACTTTTATCAGCGGTGCGGGTGCAACCAATGGCGGCGATCACCAAGGGTCTCAACGGTGAGCACATGAGCGAACTTGGCCTACTCGCCGAAGCCGGTGCCGTCGCCTTTACCGACGCTGCGCGCGCCGTCACTGATGCAACCGTCATGCGCCGGGCCCTCAGTTACGCCAGTGCCAAGGGCTTGCTTATCGTTCAGCACGCGGAAGAACCTTCACTCGCCCTTGAAGGGTGTATGAACGAGGGGGAACTTTCGACCCGTTTGGGTCTTAAGGGCATTCCGGCTGCTGCCGAAGTGATTATGATCGAACGCGACATCCGATTGGTTGAGTTAACCGGCGGCCGCTATCACGTGGCGCAAATTTCAACCGCGGCAGCGATCGACGCCGTGCGGCGGGCCAAGGCCCGTAGTCTCCCGATCACTGCGGGTGCAGCCCCCCATCACTTTGCCTTGAATGAAACCGCCGTCGGCGAATACCGTACGTTTGCTAAAACGTCGCCACCGTTGCGCACGGAAGATGACCGGTTGGCGGTGGTCGAAGGCATCAGCGACGGGACCATTGATGTAATCGTCAGTGCCCATATGCCGCAAGGGGTCGAGAGCAAACGTTTGCCGTTTGCCCAAGCCGCCCCCGGCATTGCCGGTCTCGAGACCATGTTGCCGCTGGCGCTTGAGCTTACCCACAATGGTCACATTCCGTTGCTTGATTTACTCCGCACCATGACCGCGCGGCCCGCCGAGTTGCTGGGATTGCCCGGTGGTCGGTTGGTCAAAGACGCCCCGGCTGATCTTGTGCTTTTAGACCTGGATGCCCCCTGGCAAGTGGACGCGAGCCGCTTTCGCGCCAAATCCAAGAACACGCCCTATGACGGACGGCCGGTGCAGGGCCGCGTACTGCGCACCGTAGTTGCAGGGGTTACGGTGTTTGACGCGCAAGCTCACGCTGAGGCAGCCGAGTAATATATGCCCGATCTGTTGGGGGATTTTGCTTACACGTGGCCCTTCGCCCTCGGATTTTTGGGCGGGTACTTTTTGGGCGCGATCCCCGTTGGCTTGCTGCTAACCCGACTCGCCGGACAGGGTGACATCCGTAAGATCGGCTCGGGCAATATCGGCGCGACCAATGTGTTGCGCACGGGCAAAAAGGGCCTTGCCGCGCTAACCATGGTGCTTGATATCTGCAAAGCCGCCGGCGCCGTTCTCATCGCTCAAAATTTTGGTCCCGACATGGCGATATTTGCCGGCGCAGGTGCCGTACTTGGTCACACGTTTCCAGTCTGGCTGAAGTTCCAAGGCGGTAAAGGCGTCGCGGCCTCGTTGGGTGTCATGCTGGCCTTGGCGTGGCCGGTTGGACTGGCCATGTTCGGAATGTGGCTTGGCGTTCTATTGGTGTTCCGAATTTCTTCCCTTGCGGCGCTGGTTGCGGCCACGGCAACCCCGCTGGCGGCTAAATTTTTAGCCTCACCCCAGGTGTTTGAATTTTCGATAGCAATGGCCACGCTCGTGATCTCGCGCCATTGGCAAAATATTGTGCGACTGGTCCAAGGCAAAGAACCCCGGGTGGGGGGAGGAAACCCAAATTGATCTTCGGGCGGCAGTTGTAACCCGGAAACTTTCCGAGATTCAGGCGTGTCGTTGTTTATCGTTTTTTGCCCCATTGCCCTCATACCAGGCGGGCAAGTCCCGTCCTATAAGACCTTCCAGTTTCACAATGTCGTCGTGGTAATCCGCGATAAGTTGTTGCCGCACGTCATCGGGCATGAGTTCTTTACCCAATTTCCAATCTTTAACGCGCTCGGTAATCTTAAATCTCAGGTCTTGCGGTACAATATGCTGAAACGCAGACTTTAGGGCACCTGGGTTTTTGATTAATTGCGAGAGATATTCGCTGCGCGTGACTCCGGACACATCGCGTCGTGCGAAGAAATCACCCTTGATGTTTTCAGATACGCCAAGAAATCCGAAGACGCCCCGAAGCACGTCTTCGGGTTTTGCCGCCAGGTCTTCGAACAGATAAACCCGGATTTGATCGGCCGGAAACCGACGGTAATATCGAACCAATTGACGGTAGTAGAAACCAACGCTTTTGTACGCCCATAAGGGGACCCAGTAGTCGCGCAACCGTTGGTCTTCACGGGCTAAAACCTCGGCAAAATCGAGAGCGGATTCCCGACCGTCGCTTCTGAGATTGCCGGTTCGAACAATTCTTCATAATTGCATCGGTCGTTTATGGTTCCGATATCTGTTTCATCATCTCCGGGCCCGCGATGCACCGGTGCTATTCCGTCCCACGCAAAAAATAGAGGCTCCTTGTTATCAGGCATGAAGATGTCCGGGTGAGCCCGCAAATAATGATAAAGCACCGTGGACCCGCATTTCGGAGCGCCGATTATAATGAAGTTTGGAAGTGTCATGGTACACCTATCATCGGTTGGGAAACGGGCCCGGGACGTCGACTAATTTTAATCGAATATGGGTGCGCGCAACGCGTCATCGGGTCGACTCATGGTGAAGCGAACGATCAGCGTCGTCCGGCAATGACAATCGGCAGTATAGAGCATTTCCTTGGTCACCATCGGAACTTTGGATGGAATTGGATTTTCCAAACCCGGGAATGTGGTCTAATAGAGCTGTTTTAACTCGAAGGTATACTTATGACTGAGATCCATGGCCCCACGTCTCACACTTACTACTCCCAACGGTTGCGACTGCATTACGTGGACTGGGGTAACGAGGATGCGCCTCCTCTTTTGCTGATTCACGGTGGGCGCGACCATTGCCGCAATTGGGATTGGGTGGCGCAGGAACTTCGCGAGCAATTTCACATCATCGCGCCCGACTTGCGTGGGCATGGGGACAGTCAATGGATGATCGGCGGCACCTACGGCGCGGCGGAGTTTATCTACGACATCGCGCAATTGCTTCATCAAACCAAGAACACGCCGACGCTTATTATTGCGCATTCGCTCGGCGGCCACATTGCGTTGCGCTACGCGGGCCTCTATCCGGAGACGGTTGAGAAAGTGGTGGTCATTGAAGGGCTCGGCCTCAGCCCCAAGATGGAGGCCGAACTGGCCGCCAAACAACCCGACGAGCGCATGCGCGAATGGATCGATACACTGCGCAAATCGTCCGGGCGCTCGCCGCGCCGTTATCCTACGCTCGACGATGCCTATAAACGAATGCACGAAGAAAATCCGCACCTGCGGCCCGATCAAGCACGGCACTTGACCATACATGGCGCCAGCCAAAACGAAGACGGTACCTACAGTTGGAAGTTTGACAATTATGTGCGTGCTTGGCCGCCCTTCGGTATGCCCGAGGAAGCGGTGCATAAGCTATGGTCCAGCATCACGTGCCCCACCCTGCTCATTCGTGGCACGGAAAGCTGGGCCAGCGACCCCAGTGAAGACGGGCGCGCCCAACATTTCCAAAACGCCACTGTCGCCAATATCGCAGATGCCGGCCACTGGGCTCACCATGATCAGCTCGACGTGTTCATGGGATTGGTAAACGACTTCTTTGATGGGTGAGTAGCTGGGAGATGCGTTGATCATGTTGGAACGGATTCACAAAATTGCCGAAGTCTTAGCAGCGGTTGCCATTGCCTTTTCTTTGGTGTTTGTCGGGTTGCAGATCAAACAAAACACCCGAGCGATTGCTTCGCAGGAAGACAGTTCCGTATGGCTTCCATGGTTGGATTTGTTCCAAATGACCGTTTCGTCATCGGAGTTCACCTATATCCTTGTTCGCGGACGCGGCTGGTTTGATCGAACGGCGTTGGGTAGAGCGTTCCAATGACCGGCGGAAGTTCAGAAGGGTCAATCCGTTTCGGCATTTGTTTACTCCGTTGTTCGGGCAACAGCTTAGTCCAATAGAAGAACTTCTCTATCAGGGTTTGTCCGTGCATGGTGTTATGGCCGATGCAAAATCAGCCAAACTTTTGGAGAGCCAAAAATGCCGTCAATTGAGTTCAAGGATCGCGACGACGGTTTTCACTTTAGTGAAATGAAAGACGATTGGTGGGCCACCGAAACCTGTTGGTTCTCTTTTCACCATCCTGAACGCAAGCTCGGCGGCTGGTTCTACACCCTGGCGCGGCCGAACATCGGCACCATCGCAGGCGGCGCGTGGATCTGGGACGATACTGCGCACTTACCCTGGGAAGTACTTTATTCGACAAACTATACAGCGTTACCGATACCGGAGGGAAAGGACCTTACCGATATTACATTGCCGACCGGCGTCTCGATTAAGGTGCTGGAGCCGCGCATGTCCTATGCGCTTGGCTATGCGGACGGCGAGCGGCTGAAAGCGGACCTTCGCTTCGATGCAGTCATGCCTCCTGAACCCCTGACCGCGACGGGCTCGGCGTTCGGCGCGTCGCACCACTTTGATCAGATCGGCAGGGTCAGCGGCACGCTCCTATTGCACGGTGAGCGTATCGACATTGACTGCCTATCCATGCGCGACCGGACCTGGGGGCGGCGGCCGGAAAATCGGCCGCGGCAAGCGGCTTACATAACTGGTGTGGCCTCGGCAGAACACGGGTTCCTCGCGGTCACCAACGCGGCCCCCGAGGGCGACCAAGTGGCCTATGGCTTTCTGCGCCGGGAGGGGCGAACGGTGAGCCTTAGGAGCGGGACAAGACAAGTGGAGCGGGATCCGGAAAGCGGATTGATAACACGCATCAAATTGCAGGGGATCGATAAGGAAGGGCGCGAACTTCGTGCCATCGGTAAGCCGGTCAGCCGCATTATTCTCAATCGGCACACATTCATTGATATGAACAGTCTCGTGCGCTGGGACCTGGGCGGCGAAATTGCTTGGGGCGAGGACCAGGACATGTGGCCCATCCACCGTTGGGCGCGTATGCGACGCGAAGGTCGTATTTGATCAGTAGCCGAGATAGCGAGCGGCACGATCCAAGACCACATCCAGCGACCAGGCGGTGCGGGCGAGACGGAGATCATCGCTTCGTCCATCCGCATAGAGGCCGGACGCGCTCATCCAAAACGCGGCCGTGCGCATGGCGTACAGCAATTCATAATATCGGCAGGCGTCTTCGTCGATCTCAATGCCGGTCGCCGCCTCGTAACGCCAAAAAAATTGATCGCGCGGCACCAAGTTGGAAAGCAGGTTTTCTCCTTCCCGGTTGAGGTCAGTGAGGACATAAGCGACGTCGTACATGGGGTCGCCAATGGTCTCCAGCTCCCAATCCAGGACAGCGGATATGCGATCGTCGTGGATGAGCAAATTGCCGGTCCGGTAAGCCCCGTGGACCAATGTGAGGCGCTCGGTCTTGGGCGCGTTGGCCTCCAACCAGTGAACGAGGTCGGTTAACACCGGCTCGGGCCCATGTCCCGTCGCATCGATAAGGTCCCGCCATTTGCGGATTTCGCCAAGCGCGAATTGATTGGTGCCGGCGGCGGGCACGCCGAGAAAATCGAGACCGGCCGCCCGCCAGTCGAG
>JAPYRI010000103.1 GCA_029941135.1 Alphaproteobacteria bacterium
GTATAGCTTTTAGGGGTGGGGTTCATACGCGATTTAGATCCTCCTCGGATCAGGCTTCCGGGCGCACAATATCCTGAACGGCACGATGAATCGACGCCTGATTTCGAGCAGGGTGGGGGAATATCTGCCGGACCTAAAAAACGATCGGCAGCTCCAGATAGTTTTTATAAATGTAGTCACGATGAGTCACCAATTGAGGTGTCAGTGCTTGCACAATCGCGGGGGCTGTGGCGGTATAAGAGGGCCTGTAATCGGTTGCCATCGGGCATTGATCTTCGGGCAATGGCAGCATGACTCCGGTAAAGCAGGCCCAAAAAATGTCCAATGCCGACAGCCGTTTGCCAAAAAAATATTTGCTGCCGGCTTGACGTTGGCTTTCCAGTTGGGCATTAAGCACATTCAAAATTTCAGCGATCCGTTGGGGTGCCGTGTCGCCGACCGCCGTTGAATAGCTGTACTTCTCGCCAATAAATTTAAGGCGGGCGTACCAGGGGTTGTCAGGCGTCAATTCAGCGAGCGCGCCTTTCACAATCAGATGCCGGCAATTCCAGCCGAGGCCCTGTTGCCCGCAGATGAGATGAATGAGACCAATCATGCGCGCGCGGTCGTTCAGATTTTCGGGCAGCAGTGGCGGGTCGGGATTAAGCCGGTCGGCAAGATATATTTGATCGATCCAAGAAGAACACGGTCGTTCGTCGTTCCAAACCGCAACCGGAGCGCTGGCCTGCCCGGTCCATTCCTCAAGTACGCTGGAGGCACTATCAAATCCGAACTCGTCTTCGCTACGGCTCCTATTCGCTGTACGTACAGGTGTGTACGCCAGGCCTTTCACATAGAACAAACCTTTACCGGACTCGCGCCACGGCCCGGGGATGGTATACGCCCCGAGGATCAGGCGTAGTCCCGACATCCGGCGCGCTTCTTCAATATCTGCATAATCCAGAACAATGTCTTCGAGTTCTATTCGATTTGTAGGGGTGTCCACGCCGCATGCCCTCCATTGTTGCACCGCCAGCGTAAGGCAGAAAGGCAGGCATTGTCACTTGATGTGCGCAATTGTTATTCATGTGGGGCTAATATTACGTCCTCCAAAATTTATGAGTCAGGAGACTACAGCTATGCGAATAGGCATCTCGTTGCCCGTGCGGGAACTGGAAAACGACATCGGAGCGATCAAAGCATTTGCCCAAGCCGCTGATGAACTCGGGTTGACCCATGTGAGAGTCCCTGACCAAGTCATTCGTCCAGGCAGCGGGCCGTTGCATGAACCCTTGTCTATGATGGCGTTTATCGCCGGTGTTACCGACAAGATCGAATTGGTCCCTTCGGTGATTATTTTGCCGGCGCGCCAAACCGTGCTGGTTGCTAAGCAGGTGGCGACGCTCGATTTGCTGTCTGAGGGGCGGGTGCGGCTCGGCATTGGAGTAGGCAGGACTGAAGCCGAGTATCGAGCCTTGGGCGCTGATTATCACAATCGCGGCGACCGGTGCGAGGAACAAATGACATTGTTGCGCTCCCTGTGGACACAAGAGACCGTGGAGTTTGATGGTAAGTGGGACCAAGTTTCGGGCGCAGGCCTAAATCCATTGCCGGTTCAGCGCCCGATCCCGATGTGGATTGGAGCCAGTGCCCCACCGTCACCGAAACTTCGCCGCCGGATTGGGCAATTTGCCGATGGCTGGTTCGTCTTGTGCGCGCCTGAGGAATTTCCGGCGGTGCGTGGTGACATCAGAAGTGCGGCGATAGCAGTGGGTCGCGATCCGGCCAGTGTTGGAGCCGAAGCCGGAGTTGCTGTCGTAGGTCCACGCGAGCACGAATGGCAGGCCCGCGTGGTCGCTTGGCGCAACCTGGGTCTCAGTCATTTGTGCCTGCGCACACTGGGTGGCGGGTTATCGACGGACCAGCATATCGGGCGTATGCGCGAAGTCATGGCGGAATTGCCAACTGTCTAGGAGCGCACTGAAGCAAATTGGCCGACGATTGGTCGGGCTCGCTTACTCTGGGTCCTTTTGCGCCGTAACGTCGGTAAGCGTGCCGATGTGGCTTGTGACTTCGCCATTCGAATCCCGAACTGAAACGGTTTGCTTGAAGACGTGGACGACGCGGCCACTGGGTTGGATAATGCGGTATTCGATACTCATAGGATCACCAGTCTTAATGCAGTGACTCCAATCCGTTTTAAGCCGTTCGAAATCATCCAGATGAATCGCGTTAGCCCAACCGTCCCGGAGCATTTCTTCACGTTCTCGACCATGAATTTGCAGAAAAGCCTCATTGGCAAATGTAACAAAACCATCCTTGTCCGACTGTACCAACGCAACAGGGGTGAGACTGGTGACGGTATCGACAATATTGCCGTCGTCATTTATCAGAATCAAACCGGGCATGACCATGCGGCTTTCGAGATTGATGATCTGGGTGTGGTCGTCTGCGAGTTCTTGAATGTCGACTGACATGCCGAGGGCGAGGATTTTTCCGCCGCTGATCGCCATTGCCTCTACTTGAGGTTGGTTAGGCTCTATGATGTGATGAAGTCATTCAACAACACTGTGTCGGCAGACGCGTTCATCTTCCCACCTTGGTCAATATGACGTCACGATTACCTTTTGGCGCGGCGGACCGGGGTGAGGAGAGACACGTAACTTACGCCGTCGCGGTTATCACCGGTGACCGGCAGTCCGGCCTTTTCCCAGGCGGCAATGCCCTCGTTTAGTACTTCAATTTGGGTAAAACCTGCACTGACCAGGGCTTCTGCGGCGGTATCTGATCGGTCGCCGGCGTCGGCGCCAACGATAACCGGTGCGGCGGTATCGAGGGTGTGCTGCATCACCAATATGAAAGCGTCATTCGGATGGGTTGCTTTTGTTTTTGGGTGGTAGAACTCAACCGGTACGTTGATTGCGCGCCCTTTCGGCCGACCTTCGGTGAATTCAGCGACGGTGCGCACATCGATGTAGGTTGCTTCGCCTTCCGGACCTATTTTTTCGGCTGCGTTCTTGGCGTTGATGGTTTTTACAGGCATGTGATGATCGAGGTTAAGCGCGTTTGGAAAATACAGTGACAAAAGGCGGAATCACCTGGCAACGGGAGCGTTCCGGCGCTGGTTCATCCCCGTTCGGGCTGAAATGGTGTTCGTTCGGACGATTTTCAGTTTCCATTTCTTCTATGTGAAAATGGAGAATGCGGCCGTTTGGCGCCAACGCAAATATGCAATCGATCAGCACTTGGGCGGGCAGTTCGCCCAATTCCGGGTGGTGCAGCCAATAAGTGGTTTCTTCGGTCAAGGGCATGATCTCGCAAGGGGTAGGTCTCGTCGTCGTCAGTTTTAGTGATTGTCGGGCCAGAATGGCCTATAATGATCGTTAATTCTAGTGCCTGTCACGGATTGGCGATGGCCGTGACCCGGGGAGCCGCGAATTTATGACTGCCATACCGCAAAAAGAAATGGTCACCGGGTCGATACGATATCAACCGGGTGAAGAAGTACCGAACGTGGGCACGAAATTATTTGCCTTGCGAAATCAGTGTACCGAGTGTAATGCGTGTGAGGTGGCCTGCGCTTTGGTGCATTCCCAGGATGGCATGGTGAACCCCCAGATGGCACGCCTGCGCATCGATCACGCACCCGAAAAATCGTCGCGAACAAACCCTCTCGGCATTGGGTTCGTCGCCGAAATTTGCCACCACTGCGGCAACCCACCGCCGTGCGCCGATGTCTGCCCAACTGACGCTTTTTACTATGACCCGGTCACCCGGGCTGCGGTCATCGAGCAGGACAATTGTATTCAGTGCATGGAATGTGTGCCGGGCTGCCCGTTTGATGTAGTTTTTGTGGCGCCAAAGGGCGAACTCCTAAAGTGCGATTTATGTGGTGGCGATCCGGTCTGTGTCAAAGCCTGCGCAACGCGGCCGGAAATGGTCAACGAGGGAAAACAGTATGTGCGCCTCCCCGTACTGTTTTTTGAGGCGCAGCAGGAGTTCAACCGTCTCTCTAAACAAATCCCGGAGGCCCAAGATGAAATTGGTCTCATGCAAGCAATGCTGGAGCGTGGAGAAATTTCGAGTTCGGCTTAATTGTCGATCCCGATAAGCAAATTCAGACTCAGGAGTGGATCATGGAAAGTAGATTACTACGCGTCAACCTAACCACTGGTGAGATGAAAGGTGAAACCATTCCGCACAGCATTTTCGAGCGCTGGATCGGCGGGTCGGGGGTCAACAATTGGATAATGTGGGAACATTTTCTGACTCACGACATAAATTGCGACCCGCGCGGCCCGGATAATATATTCGTTTTTGGCGTCGGGCCGTTGGCGGGCACCGGCGCCGGCAGCGGCATCAAGGGCCGGATCACGTTCAAAAGTCCCTGTTACAACATGTTTGGGGATTCAGCGGGCGGCGGTAAATTTCCCTACTATGCGCGGTTCTCTGGCTACGAATACATTGCGATCACGGGCAAAGCACCGAAGCCGGTCTATCTGCTGATATGCAATGGCGAAGTTGCTCTGATTGACGCTGCGCACTTATGGGGCAAAGGCACGGAAGACACCCATGCCATTTTGCAAGAAGAGCTGGGCGACTACCCAAGTAAGGTTCACACATTATCCATCAGCCAGGCTGGCGAAAATCAGGTTGGTATCGCTGGTGTAGTGTCGGACGCACTGCGCATTCACGCGCGCGGCGGTGGCGGCGCGGTGCTGGGCTCGAAAAACCTCAAAGCCATTGCGGTGCAGGGAAATGGCGGCCTACCGGTCGCGCGTCCCGGCGAAATGCTCGCCTGGTCGGATGACTTTCGGAAAAAGATCGATGGCAACGAGGCAATTTATGGATTTAAACGCCGGGGCACCCTGGGTGCGGTTGAGATGTACCAGCACATTGGCAGTCATTTCTGGCGGAACAACCAAGGCAACAAGTTCCGCGGCGATGAAATCCGCTCCGACAATTGGGTCAAGAAATTCCAAAAATATTCGGAAGTTTGTTCGTCCGACTGCTTCATCGCCTGCGATTCCAAATATGTCATCGACGGCACAGAATCCGAACCGTCAAAAAAGTATATTGGTGAAACGTTCCGGCGGCCTGAATATTTGACCACCGGTAGTGCTGCTGGCGCGCTGGACGTTCGCGACTGGTCCGAAGTTGCTCACTGGGGCAAAATAACCAACGACTATGCCATCGATAATCAAGACCTTTCCTGCTCGATATCTTTCCTAATGGAATTGAAGCAGCGTGATTTAATATCCAATCATGATGTTGCTGAGCTTTTTGGCCACGAGCAGAGTCTGCGCTGGGGCAATATGGACGACATTGAAGCATGTGTTGAGAGCATAGTGTTTCAAAAAAACCTCTTCGGCGTCATGTTCCGCGACGGCCCCTATTTCGGTGCGCTCAAATATTCCGAAATGAAGGGCAAAAACTTTATGAAATACGCCATGTATGGAAAGGGTGGCGCGAGCTTCACCGAAGAAGTACGTCCTTACCCAACCTGGATGAATAACATGGCAGTGGCGTCACGAGGCGCCGATCACCTGAAGGGCATCGGGTTGATCGAAAAATTCCAGCGGGAAGATTTGTCCAAAATGTATTTCAATGGCCGTACCGAAGCCGCCGATCTAACCATCCCTGACCTCAAGGGTGCGTGCACCGCGCTCGCCGAGAACCAAGTAGCATTGCTCAACTCGTACGGTGTTTGCCTGTTCCACTGGATGTTGGATCCGGCTGAATTTACCCCCCAGGACTACTACGGTAAAGCCTATGCGGCGGTGACCGGAATAGAACGCACCCCTGAAGAATTGATGCGTGACGGAGAACGCATTTGCAATCTTGAGAAAGCTTTCAACTCGCGGGTCGGCATGCGCCGCGAACACGATATGGTGTGTGAGCGCTGGATGTGGGAACCTAATTCCGAGGGGTTGTACGAGGGCGCGGTTGGCGCCGATATGTTCAATACCGTGCTCGATGAATATTACGAGTGGCGCGGGTGGGAGAAAGAGTCGGGCTTGCAGACGCGCGCTCGCCTCGAAGAACTGGGGATGGAAGACGTGGCGGATGTGCTGGCCAAAGATGGGGCCCTCGCGCTTACCTAGCTCCAATGATCAAAGTACACACTCAGTTTCTGAGTCACTTCAAAGAGCTTGCCGCGACCGACGAGGACGTCTTTGAACTCGACCGGCCGTTGGTTTCTGAACTCGCAACCCGCATTTGTGACCGTTACGGTCCGCGCATGCAGGCAGTATTGATTGACCCGGACACCCAAGAACTGAATGCGCGTGGCACCATGTTTGTTGATGCCAAAGGCCGCCGCATATGCATGGCAGACCCACTCGAGGATGGTGACGTCATCACTTTTATGATGGGCATCGCTGGCGGCTGAAGAACCGGTTTCTGCGCTAATGAGATTAGGAGGTCAATCAATGGCAGCGGGTTGGAGCCGCGATGAGTCACCGTTTCATCCGGCTGAACGGCAAATTCAAGAGCGACTTGGTGTCACTGATATCGAGGATTGGGCGCGCAAGGTGGTGCGTGACCATTTGCCTTAAGAGCACATCGCTTTTCATACAGCGCAACCGTTTTTGGTCGTCGCTGCACGGGATGCCCGGGGACATCCGTGGGCTACTTTATTGACCGGTCCAGAAGGTTTTATTTTGTCGCCCGACCCCAAGTCATTGCACATCAAAGCGAAACCGGTTCCAGGTGACGGATCGGAAGATGCACTCTTCGAGGGCGCTGACATGGGCATCATTGGTATTGAACTCGCGACCCGTCGGCGCAATCGGGTTAATGGTCGCATACTTAAAGATTCTCCTGACACGGTCATATTTAGCGTGGAGCAGTCCTTTGGCAATTGCTCCCAGTACATACGGGAACGCGAGTGGCGGAGCGTTGAAAGAATGCCAGCGGGTAAACCGACGCATGGGACACGCCTCACGTCGTCGCAGCGAGCATGGATTGCTGACGCAGACACTTTATTTATAGCGACCGGGTACCGCTCCAATGGCGAAAGCGCGACCTACGGCATGTATGCCCCTCACCGCGGCGGAGACCGGGGATTCGTACGGATTGCCGGTGACAATCGTTTGGAAATTCCAGATTACGCCGGTAACAATCACTTCAACACGATCGGCAATCTTATGCTCGATTCGCGCGCCGGATTGTCGTTCATAGATTTCGCCACAGGCAGTCTGCTCCAGTGAACCGGGCAGGCCACGATAATTGGGATTCGAAGGCCGTGACGCGCGTCCCTGGCGCCCGGTGGTTGGTGATCTTCGACATTGAAAAAATAATCAAACTGCCAGCGGCCGTGTCTCTTCGGTGGGAGGCGGACGCTGTCCCTAAGGCTGATCGAAAAGATCAGAGAAAGCGAGATGTGATTTCATTTGTGTTTGAAGCGCGTGATGGTGGCTCGCTGGACAATTTTGAGGCTGGTCAGCATCTTCCGATTGAACTTGAAATGCCGGGATCGCAAGAGCCGGTCCGCCGTACTTGTTCGCTCTCGGGCGCACCGAACAATAATCACTACCGGATCAGTGTTAAGCGCGAGCCGAGAGGTTTCGTATCACGCCATTTGCACGATATTGTGGAATCCGCACTGATCCCGGACACCGGCAGACCCGCAGGGGAATTCATGATGTCATGCAATGAATGTCCTGTCGTGCTGGTCAGCGCCGGCATTGGGATTACCCCGATGGTAAGTATTCTCCACGCTTTGGCTGGAGAAGAAAGCGAACGCCAGGTGTGGTTCATCCATGGTGTCCGCGACGGTGATCATCACCCTCTGACACATGAAGTTTGGAAATTGGCGGCTAAACGCGAGGGCATTCGAGTGCATGTTGCTTACAGCCGGCCGCGTTCGAAAGACCAGCTCGGGGTTGAATATGACAGCGAAGTCCGGGTCGATGGCGCATTGTTGGCGAGCCTCACCGACGATATCGATGCGCATTACTTTTTATGTGGTTCAACTCGCTTCATGGCCGACATCCAATTCGATCTTGAGCGCCGCAACATTCCAACCGAGCACATTCACAGCGAGTCGTTCGGGCGGAAAGATTGAACGACACTCTGCCAAATACAGAAATTAAAAAAAAGGACTTCCCCATGACATTTCCCAAGCCGCTCGGTGCATCCGAGAAGACCCTCGACTATTGGCCTTACCGAACTTTCAATTGGGGACGGTGGGAAAATGACTTGGGCACTCTGAACCTCGTTGATAAAGCGGCGGTAAAACGCGGCTTACAATCGCCGCAGACGTTCGAAGTTTGTGCCCTGGGCTCAATAATGCGGCCCGACGAAGTGTTGGGCGACACAAATTACGCCTGCAATTTCGAGCACACCCTTTTACGAGCGGGGAAATACGAATTCGGCCCAACGGAAGAGCCGGTTTTCGAATCCGGTGATCGTTTCATGGTGGAAATCCATGGAATGTCCAATTCTCACATCGATGCATTTTGCCACGTGGGTCACAAGGGCCTCAGCTTTAATGGCGTGCCATTCGAAGATGTTGTCAGTCTGGACGGGGGCGCAAAGCGATACACAGTGATTGAGCAAGGTGGCATCATGACCCGCGGCTGGCTGGTCGATGTCCCCGCGCAACGGGGTCTCCATTTTCTACGGCCCGGAGACCCGGTGGTGCCCGGCGATTTGATGCATCTGGATGGAATAATCGTGCCCGGAGACGCACTCGTCATTCGCACCGGGCGATTTGCCGCACCATTGATCGCTCCAGATAGCGCGAGCGCTGAGGACGAGCACGGAAATTGGAGTGGTTTACACGTTGATTGCATTGATCTGTTAGCTAAATGGGATGTATGCACACTCGCGACCGACGGACCTGCCGATAATTTCCCCAGTACAACATCCGAATGTTCGGTGCCCATACACGTATTGACAGAGGTGTATTTGGGCTTGCCGCTCGTGCATCATCTCAATCTAGAAACCTTGAGCGAGCGTCTCGGAGGTCGGGAGCGGAAAGCTTTTCAGTTTTCGGTTGCGCCCTTATGCATTGAAGGCGGTACCGGCTCGCCAGTCAGCCCTTTAGCGGTGATTTGAGCACATTTCCGCCGAAGGCTTGCCCGTAACCGGGAAACCAGTCCAGACAAGTACACTCGAAATGAGAAATTGCAGCAAATTCAATCGTTTGTCTTCAATTTTTAGTTGCGAACACCTTTTTTTAACCGATAAGGGAATACTGTGGGAAAACAGACTGTCGGTACTGGTTCGTAACGTCGTACATCGGCGTGAACCGAGATTATAAGCTCAAAGCAGAACATGATGGATCTATAAG
>JAPYRI010000104.1:0-2389 GCA_029941135.1 Alphaproteobacteria bacterium
CTTCCAGGGTGGTGATCCGTAACGCGGTATCGACACCGTAATCGGCCGGGGTTTTCTGGTCGATCGGCTTCTTTTTGGCCTTCATGATATTGGGCAGTGAGGCGTACCGTGGTTCGTTCAAGCGCAGATCGACGGTGACGATGGTCGGCATATTGAGCAAAACCACGTTCAAACCGCCATCCACTTCGCGGGTCACCTCGGCCTTGCCGTCGGCAATTTCGAGTTTGGATGCGAACGTGCCCTGTGACCAACCGAGCAACGCCGCCAGCATCTGGCCGGTTTGATTGCAGTCGTCATCGATCGCCTGTTTGCCGAGGATCACCAATTCGGGGCTTTCCTCATCGACAATAGCTTTCAACACCTTAGCCACTACCAAGGGCTCCAGTTCATCGTCGGTCAGGACCAAAATTCCGCGGTCCGCGCCCATGGCGAGCGCCGTGCGAATGGTCTCCTGACACTTTTGCAGTCCCATCGAAACAGCGATAATCTCAGTTGCAGTTCCTGCTTCTCTGAGGCGAATGGCTTCTTCAATGGCAATCTCATCGAACGGGTTCATGGACATTTTGACGTTCGCCAATTCAACGCCGGTTTTGTCCGATTTGACCCGGACTTTGACGTTGTAGTCCACCACCCGTTTCACCGGGACCAGAACTTTCATCTCTCGAAATCTCCAGAATTTTTTCCGACGCGGGTTGTCGTGAAAAGCTACGAATTCCGCCCCCCCGGCGCGTGCCTAAGCGCCGCACATTAGTGCGAGGGACGGGCGCATGTCAACGTATGGTCTGGGTCTTCGCGCGGCCAATGGCTTGGCTCAGCGATTTGCGCCAGGAACCCATAGAATGTCGTTTTCTCCGTCGCCGTTAAGAAGCCGTCCGAGCACAAAAAAATGGTCCGACAACCGGTTTGCGTATTGGAGCGCAACAGGGTTGATCGGCTCGCTCGCGCCCAGTTCCGAAATCAACCGCTCGGCCCGGCGGGCCAAGGCGCGCGCCACATGCAAATGGGCAGCGGCGGGCGTACCACCCGGCAGCACGAACGACGTGAGCGGCGCCAAATTTTCGTTCATTGAATCGATTTCCCGCTCCAATCGTTCAACCTGCTCGATGGTCATGCGGAGTGAACTGTCGCCGTCGAAATCGTCGCCGGGGGTTGCTAAATCAGCGCCCAAGTCAAACAGATCATTCTGAATGCGACCCAGCATTTCGTCGGCCGCCCCCTTGGTTTCGAGGCGTGTCATACCAACGGCCGCGTTGGTTTCGTCAACGGTGCCGTAAGCTGAAATGCGGACATCGTGTTTGGGCAGACGGACCCCGCCGACCAGCGACGTCTGGCCCTTATCACCGCCTCGGGTGTAAATTTTCGTGAGTTTAACCATGATTTATCTGATCACTTGTCGCCGACAGTCAGGAACAGTACTGCAGCAAAATGCACAATGAGGAAGCAACTTTCTTCATGAGTACGGTTTATAACTCAACCTGCTCGCCAATCCCAGCTTTCAGCATGTTTGCCCAGATCTACCCGCACAGCTTGAACTTAAGCGCTGCTATGTGTCGGAACTAGCGGCATGAGAAGCCATTCGACCATAACTGCTGGCAGGGTTTCCGCCCTTGCTGCCATGCTGGCGCTGATCATGAGTTAGTTTGTCCATGTAGCTGTTCTGGAGGCGGCGGAATCTCATCATGTTCAGCACCATGAACTGGGTTTAGACCTCAACCCGGTACCCGACGGTACATCCAAAAACGACAGCACGTATCTCGTGCACGATCTGTTTCATTGCGGCGGCCATTACGCCGCCCCGCCGAACTCGCATCTCCTAGGGCTGCCGCCAGTTGCTGTCAGCCGCTCTATGGGCTCTTCAGACAATTATTTCAGCCTTGCCACCATACCCCCGGTTCCCCCTCTCTTAACCTAATCTTTGTCGGTTTGACGGCTAAAATGACCGCGCGCGCGGTCCGTCGATGTTTCTGTCATTCGATGAGTATTGGGAAATGAAAATCCGTATGGCGTTTTTTTCCGCCGTCATAATCTATTTTGCGGCCACCCCGACTTGGGCACAAGGATCTGCTCGATCAAACGACAGGCCGCCAAATTCGCCTGTCGTTACGTTTGAGGAGGCGGTCGCACGTGCCCTGAACGCGTCGCCGGAGTTGAGGGGCGCCAAAGAGACCATTCGGGCAACCGCTGGGGGGGCTCGTTCAAGCCCGCGTCCATCTAAATCCCAGTTTACAATTGGAGGCGGAGAATTTCGCCGGATCGGGTCAGTTTGATGGCGTGGATTATGGCGATTACACGGTCAATATCGAGCACCGTTATGAAAGGGGCGGCAAACGACAAGCGAGGTTCTCATTTGCCGAAAGTGATCAAAAGATCGCCCGCTTAGCTGCCCAGC
>JAPYRI010000104.1:2489-9092 GCA_029941135.1 Alphaproteobacteria bacterium
GCCCAGCAGCCTTATATCGATGTTCTCGCCGCAGCGGCTTATCTCGACAATGCGGGCGATCGGTTATCGCTGGCTGAAAAGCTGCAGGCGACGGTCGGTGACCGGCTTCGAAAGGCGCGCGACCCGGCCGTTGAATTTGAAATTTCAGCCGGTGAGCTGCGCACGCGAAAAAATTTGCCACGACAGCGGCCTTTTCCGGGCTTAATGCTTGCATGCAGGTGATGGGCGCCGATGTTTTGAAACAGGAGTTTCCATTTGCCCGCCACCTGGCGGCGGCGAAAATGGCGCACTATCTGGACGGCACGACGGAAATTCAAAATGTGGTGATTTCCCGTGCCTTGCAAAAAGTCTATACTGTCCTCGGTTGTTAGCCAGCTCAGTTGGTCTCAAGCAAGCGGCGCGCGATCACCTGGGCTTGAATTTCGGCTGCGCCCTCGAAGATGTTCAAAATGCGGGCGTCGCACAAGACCCGGCTGATCGGATACTCGAGCGCATAGCCATTGCCGCCGTGGATTTGCAGCGCGTTGTCGGCGTTGCTCCAGGCGATGCGGGCGGCCAAAAGTTTTGCCATGCCGGCTTCCAGGTCGCAGCGCAGGCCTTCGTCCTTTTCGCGAGCGGCAAAATAGGCGAGCTGGCGGGCGATCATCACCTCGACCACCATCCAGGCAATTTTGCCGTGGACACGCGGGAACTCATAGAGCGGCTTGCCGAACTGAATGCGGTCTTTGGCGTAACGCAGCCCTAGTTCCAAAGCGTTCTGCGCCACCCCAACGGCGCGCGCGGCGGTTTGGATGCGGGCGGATTCGAACGTGTTCATCAATTGCTTGAAGCCCTTGCCTTCCTCGCCGCCCAGCAGGTTGTCGGCTTTGACTTCAAAATCGTCAAATCCAAGCTCGTATTCCTTCATGCCGCGATAACCGAGCACTTCAATCTCACCGCCGGTCATGCCGTCGGCGGGAAACGGATTGTCATCGCTGCCGCGCGGCTTCTCGGCGAGGAACATGCTGAGGCCCTTGTAGCCTTTCTCGTCCGGATTGGTGCGCGCGAGCAGGGTCATCACGTCGGTGCGCGCCGCGTGGGTGATCCAGGTTTTGTTGCCGGTCACTTTGTAGACGTCGCCGTCTTTGATTGCGCGTGTCCTTAATGAACCCAGGTCCGAGCCCACATTGGGTTCGGTAAATACGGCGGTCGGGAGAACGTCGCCGCTGGCGATGCCGGGCAGCCAATTTTCTTTCTGGGCGTCTGTGCCGCCACCTAATATCAATTCAGCGGCAATCTCGGAGCGCGTCCCCAGCGAGCCCACCCCGATATAGCCCCGGCTCAATTCTTCGGTCACCACGCACATGGATATTTTGCCCATGCCGAGGCCGCCATAGCTTTCGGGAATGGTAAGGCCAAACACGCCCAATTCGCTCATCTGATTGATGACCGTCATCGGGATAAATTCGTCTTGCAGATGCCAGTCGTGGGCGAAGGGGGCGACCTGTTCTTCGGCGAAGCGGCGAAACTGATCGCGGACCATATTGAGCGTTTCATCAAGGCCCAAGTCGCCGAAATTACCGGTATCCAGACCGTCGGTCACAAGCTCGGCGATGCGGCTGCGCACGGCGGACGTGTTGCCATTGGCGGAGAGCGTCGAGACTGCAGACGTCGCAAAAGCCGCCACCGCATCGTCACTCACTCTCATGTCAGCAGGGCGCACGACTTCGATTTGGCTCATGGCGATACCGCCCGACATTTGGGACAAGTATTCGCCGTAAGCGGCCTGGAGGATCAGAGTTTCCAATTCGCCCAGGCGGCCTTCGCTTTCCAGATTCCGGGTCCAGCCGAGAAGCTCGCGCAAGGCTTCTACGTAAGTAGCGAACCAGGCAAAGCCGTGTACGGCAAACTGATTTGCTTCCAGCGCCGCGCCACTGACCCGTCCGTCGGATTTGACCAAACTGCCGATGGCGCTACGTACTTCCTGGTAAAGCTGATCGGCGGCGTCAAGCGCGGCCTCACAAACATTCAACAAATCTGGGAGGACCCGCTTCTCGGGCTGGCCTTCCGCTGCATTGGGTGCACCGGTCATGGTTATCTTATCCGCCTCTTAAGGAATTGTTATCCGCGTGTTAGCCGTACCTTAGCCTAAACGTTTAGCTATTTCCGGCTTCGATACAATCTTCGTACGTCCGCAGACCCGGGTGTTTTGCCGACACCAGCACCGCCATATTACCGGGCTTGTGCTGGTTGTTCATCATCTTGGTGTGCGCCAATGGGATGTCATCCCACGAAAACACTTCCGACATACAGGGGTCGATGCGGCGCTCGATCATCAGCGTATTTGCCTGGCTTGCTTGTTTCAGGTTGGCGAAGTGACTGCCCTGAATGCGTTTTTGCCGCATCCATACGAAACGCGCGTCCATGGTCAGGTTGTAGCCGGTGGTGCCGGCGCAAAATACCACCATGCCGCCGCGCTTAACCACAAAGCACGAGACCGCGAAGGTCGCTTCTCCCGGATGCTCGAAGACGAAATCCACGTCTTTGCCCTTGCCGGTAATGCCCCATATGGCTTTGCCGAAGGTGCGCACTTTTTTCATGTAGGCGCCGTAGGCCTCGGTGTCTTCGACCAGCGGCATTTGGCCCCAACAATCGAATTCCGTCCGGTTTATCACGCCTTTAGCACCGAGCGACATGACGAAATCACGCTTGCTTTCGTCAGAAATAATGCCGATCGCGTTGGCGCCGGCGGTTGAGATCAGCTGAATGGCCATGGAGCCAAGGCCACCCGAAGCGCCCCATACGAGGACGTTATGGCCGGGCCGCAGGATGTGAGGCCGATGCCCGAACAGCATCCGGTAGGAGGTGGCCAACGTCAGCGTGTAGCAGGCACTTTCCTCCCACGTTAGGTGTTTAGGCCGGGGCATCAATTGCCGCGCCTGAACCCGCGCAAACTGGGCAAATGAGCCGTCAGGGGTCTCATACCCCCAGATTTTCTGGGAGGGAGAGAACATCGGGTCGCCGCCATTGCATTCTTCATCATCGCCATCGTCTTGGTTGCAGTGCACGATAACCTCGTCACCAACCTTGAAACGGTTCACTTTGTCACCGATGGCATAGACCACACCCGCCGCGTCAGAGCCCGCGATATGGTAGTCGGCGCCATGGATATCAAAAGGGGAAACCGGGGTGCCGAGACACGCCCAAATGCCGTTGTAATTGACCCCCGCGGCCATCACCAAAATAAGCACGTCGTGGCTGTCAATTTCAGGCGTGTCAACGGCCTCTACTTGCATACCGCTTTCAGGCGGCCCGTGCCTTTCGCGGCGAATGGCCCAGGCGTACATTTGCTTCGGCACATGGCCCAAGGGCGGGATTTCGCCGACCTCATAGAGGTCTTTGCGGGGGGCTTCGTCGGTCATCGCGCCAACCTCTGTAGAAGTCCTATTTTCGACAGTGGCGGTATCGCTGTTCCCAGCCATTATTTAACCTTTTTCGTTTAATCCGGTTGTCGCCAATTTGTTGTATGATCAACGGCACATATTCGGCGGCCATACTTCATAAGCCTCCCCCTTGTTGCAAGTTTATTTTGCAGCGCAGCACGGGTTATGATATTTCACAAATTGGCTTCCAAGCGTAATTTCTGAACCTTTCCCACCGGTTAAGGTTGGCAAAAACCGCCAAATTGTTATTTCACGGGTGAGCAGACCATGAGCGATAAAGGCAATACGCAAGGCGCAAGTGAGACCGGCGGCAAGAGTTCAAGTGCGACCGAACGGGATCGACCGTGGCTGATTCGCACTTATTCGGGTCATTCATCTGCCCAAGCGTCTAATGAGCTTTATCGCTCTAACCTGAAGCGCGGCCAAACCGGTTTGTCGGTTGCTTTCGATTTGCCGACCCAAACCGGTTATGACAGCGATCATGTTTTGGCCCGGGGAGAGGTTGGCAAGGTGGGGGTACCGGTTTGTCATCTGGGTGATATGGAAACCCTGTTTGCCGAAATTCCTTTGGATCAAATGAACACTTCCATGACCATTAACGCGACGGCGGCGTGGATGCTTGCGCTTTATGTTGCGGCGGCGGAACGGCAAGGGGTCTCCCGCGACAAGCTGACGGGCACGGTTCAAAACGACATCATCAAAGAGTATTTAAGCCGCGGAACTTACATCTTTCCGCCGGGCCCGAGTATGCGCCTGATTAACGATGTGGTGTCTTGGACCTATACCGAAATTCCACGATGGAACCCGACCAATGTGTGCTCCTACCACCTGCAGGAGGCGGGTGCGACGCCGGTTCAAGAACTGGCTTTTGCCTTGGGTATCGGGATTGCTGTTTTGGATGCGGTGCGCGACGGCGGCCAGGTGCCGCCGGAGGACTTTCCCAAGGTGGTGGGACGCATAAGTTTTTTTGTGAACGCGGGCGTGAGGTTCATCACCGAGATGTGCAAAATGCGCGCCTTCGTCGATTTGTGGGACGAAATAACCGCTGAACGTTATGGAGTTGAAAACCCCAAGTTCCGCCGTTTTCGTTATGGCGTTCAGGTCAATAGTTTGGGCCTTACCGAGCCCCAGCCCGAGAACAATGTTTATCGCATTCTTTTGGAAATGTTGGCGGTGGTCTTGTCCAAGGATGCGCGGGCGCGGGCTGTGCAGTTGCCAGCCTGGAATGAGGCGCTCGGCCTGCCGCGCCCTTGGGACCAACAGTGGAGCTTGCGACTGCAGCAAATCGTTGCCTATGAAACTGATCTGCTTGAGTACGGCGATATTTTTAATGGTTCCGTGGTCATAGATCGCAAAGTTGAAGAATTGAAGGAGCAGGCGCGCGCAGAACTGAAACGGATCGACGACATGGGGGGTGTTGTAAAGGCTGTTGACTCCGGTTTTCTGAAGCAACAATTGGTTGAGTCGAACGCCAATCGCATTGCCGAAATTGAAGCCGGTGAACAGATTGTGGTCGGAGTAAACAAATTTACCGAGACCGCTCCTTCACCCCTGGTCACTGAGGGAGCAGAAGCGATTATGACCGTCGACGACAGCGCCGAAACCAACCAGATTGCCGGCCTTAAAGCATGGCGCGAGGCGCGCGACGACCAAGCCGTTGAAGCCGCACTCGCGGCGCTGCGGGTGGCGGCGGAGCAAGGCAATAACATCATGGAGCCATCCATTGCCGCTGCTCACGCCGGGGTCACAACCGGCGAGTGGAGCCAAGTTTTGCGCGATGTTTTCGGCGAGTACCGGGCACCCACGGGGGTGAGCGGGGCGCCCAGTAATTCGATGCGCGGCGATTTGGCTTCCGTGCGCGCCCATGTGGACCAGGTGTCCGACAAATTGGGCGGCAGGATTAAGTTTCTAATGGGCAAACCCGGGCTGGACGGACATTCGAACGGTGCCGAGCAGATTGCTGTGCGAGCCCGGGACGCGGGCATGGAAGTGATCTATGAGGGCATTCGATTAACGCCGAAACAGATTGCCAACACCGCGCTTGAAGAAGGCGTTCACGTCATCGGCCTCAGCATTTTGTCGGGCAGTCATGTGGCCTTGGCGGGTGATGTGATGGCTGAAATGAAAATCCTCGGCCTGGATGACGTGCCGGTCGTCGTCGGCGGCATCATTCCACCCAATGACGCCACCACATTGCGTGCTGCCGGCGTCGCCCGCATTTATACACCGAAGGACTTTGAGCTCACCCGGATTATCGATGACATCGCTGGGTTGGTGGGTGAGTTATCCGACCAGGCGGCGTGAGGGCCGGGTGGCGCTGCCGGACGACCCAGACACTTTTGTTCTCCTCGAAAACAGCCGGCCCGGTGGGTTCGGCGATGGCCGGTCGTTGTTGTTTACCGACCCGGTCGACGTGGTTGAATGCTGCACCTTTTCCGGTGTTTTCCGGGCGGTAGAAAAAATTAAAGCGGCGGCCGAAAAGGGCTTGTTCGCCGCCGGATATATGACTACGAGCTTGGCTACAGGTTCGAAAGTTCTTTGGGGTCGCTCGCACCTCTACGGACAAGCGAGCCATTGTTATGGTTTGGTTTGTTTCGCTCATGTGCAGCACTGGATACAGCCGCCCGGTCGAGGTTCTGGTCTGAGCGAAAAGAGCGCCGTTTCGCGGTTAAAGATGTTCAATCTAACATCTCCGAAGCAGAGTATTTGCAAGCCGTCGCCCGCGTTCATGAGCATCTTCGGCGCGGCGACAGCTATCAAATCTATTTAACGTTCAAGCTCGAATTCCAAGTGGAAGGCGATCCGTTCGCCCTGATGCATGCTTTAAGCCGGAGTCAGCCAGTGGCGTATGGTGCGCTGATCAATGCGCCGGATGTCAAAATATTGTCGCTGTCGCCGGAATTGTTTTTACGCAAAAACGTGCATGAGCTGACATCAATGCCGATGAAGGGAACTTGGCGGCGGGGCCTTGATCTGAAAGGTGACGCAGATCAGGTGCGCGCATTTGCCGACGACGCAAAAACCCGTGCCGAAAATCTGATGATTGTCGATCTCATCCGCAATGATATATCGCGCATCACCCAGCCCGGGTCGGTTAAAGTCCGGAATCGGTTCGCGATCGAGACATACCGCACTTTGTTTCAGATGACATCGACTGTCAGCGCCGAAATACAGTCTAAAA
>JAPYRI010000105.1 GCA_029941135.1 Alphaproteobacteria bacterium
CCCTCAAATTGACACTCCAGGGATTAAGTCAACCTCACCAATCAATGACGAACAGACATCGCCGCAGAAGCGCGGTCGTTCAATTAAAAAGAGCCAGGAGACAGAAAGAAAGCCTTCAGCGTATTCAGAAAAGAAGTCCAGCGTTGCTCTTGCTCACGGCAAAGAAACCAAAGAGCATCCCTCAAATGCCCCTGCAGAACAATCAATTAAAGTTAAAAATCAAGAAGTGACGAGTACAAACAAAAGGGCGGCTGGAAGTGCAGGCAATCGCCAGAAAAATGCACCCGTCAGAGGTCTTGGCGACCATATGCCGGCTTTTCTGACACGTGAACCTAATCGCCCTAGATGAACTGCCTTTCAGCTTAGTGAAAGTGGTTTCGAAGCCCGCAGAGAACGTCTTTTACGATCCTTTTAAAGCAATATTTACCTCCGCATGTTACCGAACACATATATTTTTGAAGCAGCGATGCGCCTCATTATGCAACACGGCGAACAAGCCTCCCTGACGGCCATTGAACAGGCGTGTTTTCTCACCGATGTACAATGCGATGACGCGGCTGATAACGTTCTGGTGCAAGGGCGCGGGATGTTGGAGTCAATTCTCAAACTGCGCCCAGACACCGGCGAATATTACCACTAACTCGCTTGCGGTGCCGCAGAAGACACTTCCCCCCTGCCCGCCCTATCCGTTAGGCTCATATTTCACTAATCGGGCTGACAATCGGGTATTCAAGTGATCACCAAAGGCTTCGTCGAGACAATCGGCAACACTCCCCTTATTAGATTGAAACGCGCTTCCGAAATGACCGGATGCGATATCTACGGAAAGGCAGAGTTCCTAAACCCAGGCGGCTCGGTGAAAGACCGTGCGGCGTTGTATATTATTAGAGATGCCGAAGAACGCGGCCTATTGCAGCCCGGCGGAACGATTGTAGAAGGTACGGCTGGCAACACCGGCATAGGACTTGCCTTGGTCGGCAACGCCTGCGGTTACAATAGCGTTATCGTCATCGCCAAAACTCAAAGCGAAGAAAAAAAAGACATGTTGCGATTATGTGGAGCTGACCTTCGGCAAGTTCCTGCCGTGCCCTACTCTAATCCAAATAATTATGTCCATGTGTCCGAAAGGTTGGCGGTTGAAATCGCCGCCAGCAACCCAAACGGCGCCATTTGGGCCAATCAGTTTGACAACCTGGCCAATCGCCGGGCGCACTACGAAACGACTGGCCCGGAAATCTGGAATGAATTGGACGGCAATGTCGACGGATTTACATGTTCCGTCGGTACCGGCGGGACTCTGGCTGGCACAGTAATGGCATTGAAGGAACGCAATGCCGATATTGTCGCCGCTTGCACCGACCCTATGGGTTCAGTCCTTTACGAATATTACACTTCGGGAGAGATAAAAACTGAAGGGAGCTCGATCACCGAAGGCATTGGTCAAGGCCGTGTAACCGACAACCTACAGGGTGTCTCCATGGATACGGCGTTTCGGGTGCCTGACAAAGAAGCCCTTCCAATCATTTTTGATTTGCTCAGTGAAGAAGGCTTGTGCGTAGGCGGTACCAGCGGCATCAATGTGGCAGGCGCCATCCGTTTGGCCAAAGAAATGGGGCCGGGCCATACAATTGTGACAATATTGGCGGATTCCGGCGTGCGTTACATGAGCAAAATTTTCAATCCTACCTTCCTCAGAGAAAAGGGATTACCGACGCCGGGGTGGCTGGATACCGAAGCCTAAGAGACTATAATCCCTTTAAAATGAGCGCATGCACGCGAGCGAAGGACAAGACAATATGGCGGACAGCGAACCCGACTGCTTAGTTTCAACCGAATGGCTGGCGGCGCACTTAGCTGCCCCTGACGTGCGATTGGTCGACGCTTCTTGGTACCTTCCGCAAATGGGGCGAGACGCTAACATGGAGTACGCACAAGCTCATATTCCTGGTGCGGTCTTTTTCGATATCGACGAAATATGCGATATCGACAGTCATCTGCCGCATATGCTCCCCAGCCCGGAGAAGTTCTCCTCCCGCGTACGCCGCATGGGCTTGGGTGACGGCAATCGTATTGTGATCTATGACGGCTCAGGTTGTTTGAGCGCCGCACGTGTGTGGTGGATGTTTCGGGTATTTGGCCATCCCGATGTGGCCGTCCTAGACGGAGGATTTCCCAAATGGCGAAATGAGGGACGACTTACCGAAGACCTACCACCCCATCCACGCGAACGCCATTTTACAGCGCGCCTGAACAATCTGATGGTCCGCGACTTGAGTCAGATTCGGGCGAATGTAGTGAGCAATCGCGAACAAATTATCGATGCACGGTCGGCCGGACGCTTCGCCGGCACAGAACTCGAACCGCGTCCGGAACTTACCGGAGGAAACATACCCGGCAGCATAAACATACCCTTCACCGATTTGCTGAATGCGGAAGATGGTACTTTTTTACCCGAAGATAAAATGCGGCGCGTTTTGTCGGCAGCGGGGGTAGACCTAAAACGACCGATGGTGACCACGTGTGGCTCAGGCGTCACTGCCGCCATTATTTCGCTGGCTCTCTACCTAGTCGGATGTCCGAACACCGCTCTTTATGATGGGTCCTGGAGCGAGTGGGGTAACGAGTTGGACAAGATTGATCAAACTGGCCGCGAAACCGGTTAAAACCCAAGAACATCGGAGCGCTTATGAAAGACGACACTCTATTGGTGACTTCGGGCCGTGACCCTCTAAAACAATTGGGTGCCGTCAATACACCGGTATATCACGCCTCAACCATTCTGTTTCCGAATGTCCAAGCGCTGCAAGACGCCTGGCAAGGAAAAGGAGATTGGTTGCTCTATGGTCGACGTGGCACGCCGACCACGTTTGGTCTGCAAGAGGCACTGGCAGAATTGGAAGGCGGATTTGATTGCCGGTTGGTTCCTTCGGGCTTGGCGGCAATCAGCACGGCGCTTTTCGCCTACTTGAGTGCTGGCGACCATCTGCTGATGGTCGATAGCGTCTATGGACCCAGCCGGTCGTTCTGTGACGGAACCTTACAGCGCATGGGCGTTGAAACCACATATTATGATCCGCTGATTGGCGCTGATATTGCGTCTCTCATGCTCCCAAATACCAAAGTCGTGTTTGTTGAAAGCCCTGGTTCCGTCACCTTTGAAGTTCAGGATATTCCGGCGATTGCGGCGGCAACCCACGCGGGCGGAGCCATTTGCATTATGGACAACACCTGGGCGACGCCGCTGTTTTTCAAGCCTTTTGAACACGGGGTGGACGTGTCTGTTCACGCGGCCACCAAGTATATAGTCGGGCATTCCGATGCCATGCTGGGCACTGTAACGACGACCGAATCCGCTTGGCCTAAATTGCTCGAAACCCATAACGAATTGGGATTGTGCGCCGGCCCCGACGATGTCTATTTGGGACAACGTGGTTTGCGCACCATGGGAGCAAGGTTACGCCAGCAACAGGAAACAGGGTTGATCCTCGCCCGTTGGCTCGCCGATCGGCCTGAGGTCGAGCGCGTCCTACACCCGGCACTGCCAAGCGACCCAGGACATGAAATTTGGAAACGGGACTTCACCGGCGCGTCCGGATTGTTCGGCGCCATTCTAAAGTCGTGCTCCCAGGATGCCGTCACGGCTTTGGTGGATGATCTTGAACTTTACGGTCTGGGTTATTCGTGGGGCGGTTTTGAAAGTCTGATCATGTTCTATGACCCGAGCAAAATGCGCACCGCGACACAATGGGACGCACCTGGGCCCACCATACGTATCCACGCCGGTCTTGAAAATCCCGATGACCTGATAGCTGATTTAGATAAAGGCTTCGCTCGCTTTAACGCCAAAACGGCCTGACCGTATTGCGGGGCACGAGCTAGGCTGAACGAAAACTACGCAATAAAGGCAATAGCAGCGACGCGACGAATAAACCCACCGCCGCCACCACGACCGATGGACCAGTTGGCGTGTCGAAGCGCAGCGATCCTTCTATTCCACCCAAAACCGCCAAACACCCAATAACTGCAGCTATAATAGCCATTTGCTCCGGTGTCTTGGCGAAATGACGCGCCGTTGCCGCAGGAATAATCATCAATGATGTAATCAGTAATACACCGACCACTTTCATGGCGGCAGCGATGACGACCGCAATCAAACACATGAATAACAGCCGAACCAATGTCACCCGAACGCCTTCGACTCGCGCCAATTCTTCGTGAACAGTGATCGAAAGAAGTGGCCGCCAAATCGCGACTAATAACGCCAGGGAAAGCATTGCCGTGGCGTAAATCCAACCAATTTCATCGGCTGTTACCGCGAGTACATCACCGAACAAATAAGCCATGACGTCAACCCGTAAGGTTTCCATAAATGCGATCACCACCAAACCTAGCGATAGCGCACTGTGCGCCATTATCCCGAGCAGAGTGTCACTGGCGAGGGTCTTTTGGCGCTGCAAAAGCACTAACAATAAAGCAAGGGCGATACAGACAGCCACGATGCCAAAACTTGGTCTAATCCCGATTAAAAATCCCAGGCCAACACCCAATAAAGCGGAGTGGGACAGCGCATCGCCGAAATAGGCCATACGCCGCCACACAACAAACGATCCCAAAGGGCCGGCAACCAGCGCAACCCCGATACCAGCAGCCAAAGCGCGGATGACAAAATCATCCATGTGTATGCTCGCTATCGCTCTCGGAAGAGGCATCGATGATGTGGCCGGCGTCATCATGGCTGTGATCATGGTGGTGCGTGTAAACAGCCAGTCGTTCTGCTCCCGCGTGACCAAATAAAGCGAGATATTCCGGGTGCTGAGTGACTGCTTCCGGGTGTCCACTGCAACACACATGGCGATTGAGGCACACCACATGGTCAGTTGCCGCCATCACCAAATGCAGATCGTGGGAGACCATTAATATGCCGCATCCATGACGATCACGGATGCTTGCAATGAGATCGTAAAGTTCAACCTGGCCGTTGACATCTACACCCTGAAGCGGTTCGTCCAGCACCAGCAAATCCGGACGGCGTAAGAGGGCGCGCGCCAACAGCACTCGCTGCATTTCACCGCCGGATATTTGCTGAACTGGCCAGTCCGCCAATTGGCAAGCACCAACTTCGTCCAAAGCTTCATTCACATCGGCGCCGCGAAACCGAGCCCCTAGCTGGACAAAACGGCGAACACTTAATGGCAGAACCGGATCAACAAGCACCCGCTGGGGCATATACCCAACAGACAACCCTTCCCGGTGCACGACTCGGCCTCGAGTGGGTTTCAGCAACTCCAGTACAATCCTCACAAGTGTCGTCTTACCGCAACCATTGGGCCCGATGAGGGTCACGACTTCACCTGGCGCCACTGCCAAGTCGACGCCATCGAGGACCTGCACCGGACCAAAGTGCATGTCGATCCCTTCGACCTCTAACAATCGGCCCTTGTTTAATCCTTGTTGAGACATCGGCAGGTGGAACCCTCAATCCTCAAATTGGCCCCGCTGTGGGTCACGGTTTTGCGCTTCGGCGCCAATCCTGTCAAGCGAACGCCCCTTACTTTGGGCAAATGTGTTACAAGCTCGGCATTCACTCCACCTCTTGAATAGTGTCTGTAAAATGCGAAGATTAGCCTTCCTTGTGTGCCTGTTGTGTTCATCACCTGTCCTAGGGCAGCCATTGGATGTCTCAGTCACTTTAAGACCCATTCATTCTCTGGTCGCCCGGCTGATGTCCGGGATTGGCGAGCCCCAACTTGTCATGCGCGGCGGCCTTTCTCCCCACCACTATGCGCCGCGCCCTTCGGAAGTAAGGACCCTACATCATTCCGGATTGGTAATTTGGGTAGGACCCTCGGTAGAGCCGAGTTTGGCGAAGACAATTCGAACCTTGGGTGATGATACGCTCACACTTACCCTCAGCGAAGAATCAGCTCTGGAATTGCTTCCGGCCCGTCTAGGCGGCAATTGGGAACGCGCCACCCTTAATAACGACGAAAATGACCATCACGACGCTTGGAACAGAGATCCGCATTTTTGGCTGGATCCAGTTCGGGCCTCGACGGCCGCCAAGGCGATCGCACAATCACTCATATTGGCTGACCCGGAAAATAAAGCCACATACTTGGAGAATTTGACAAACCTCACCGCAGATCTAAGTCATTTGGATGATGATCTGAAAAAAACGTTTGAGGTGATCGCGAACAAGCCTCTATTTGTATTTCACGATGCTTACCAATATCTGGAAAGCCGATACAGCCTGCAGGTATTGGGCGCCGTCACTGTATCCGCAGACCGCATTCCTGGTGCTAAGCGTGTCTCTCAAATTAGAGCGCTGATTCGACGCGCGGGTGTTTCATGCATACTTTTCGAGCCGCAGTTCAAACCTGCCCTCATTCGGGTATTGACTGAGAAAACCGGTGCACACCTCGGCGCCATAGACCCCTTGGGAAGCACTATTGAAGCCGGACCCAAACATTATTTCGTCATGATGCGACAATCCGCTGCGGTGATACGTAACTGCCTCTCGCCTTCTAAGCCGGATAAACTATAAACGTCCCTGGGGCTTCATTACTCGCCCGATTAGCATCCACTTGCTATAAATCATTTGGTGGACTGATATCCCGCATCACTGAATGGCAGTACCGATGACCGACAAGCAGAAATACCGCACCGCAGTTCCGGATAAGTTGAATGCCCAAATCAAATACGATGCCGAAGGTTTAGTGCCGGCAATTGCACAACAGCATGATACAGGCGAGGTTCTCATGATGGCCTGGATGAACAGGGAGTCGATCGCAGAAACCTTCCGGACCGGCCACGTCGTCTATTGGTCAAGGTCCCGGCAGTCATTGTGGCGGAAAGGTGAAAGCTCGGGCCAAACGCAAGAACTCAAGGATTTTCGTTTTGACTGTGACGGCGACACACTATTGCTGATGGTCGATCAAACCGGGGTTGCTTGCCACACCGGGCGAAGAAATTGTTTTTACCGGGCAATCCGTGATGGCGACGTATGCGAAATCGCCGACGTTCTAGTTGATCCCAAGGACTTGTACGGGGCCTAATGCGACAGCTTATAGCCCTGCTGATTTGGCTGTGTGTAATCAACACCTCAGTGAGAGCGGCCGAGACTTCATTTGTTTTGTTCGCCGCCGCCAGCACAACCAACGCCCTTACGGAAATCTCCGAAAGGTATGAAAAACTAGGCCATGGTCGTCCGGCCCTTGTGTTTGGCTCCAGTGCAACTCTTGCCCGGCAAATCGCCCTTGGCGCGCCAGCTGATGTCTATATTTCCGCTAATAGCGAGTGGATGGAATACTTGGAGACCGAGGGCATGCTCCAGCATAATTCACGGCGTGAGCTACTAGGCAACCGCTTGGTAATCGCGGTCCCAAATGATAGCCCTGTGGGTGCAAGTGACAAAAACCCACTCAAACAACTCTTTCCCTTAGGGCGTATAGCAGTGGCCGACCCGACCTCGGTACCGGCGGGGCGATACGCCAAGCAAGCACTCACCTCCACTGGTGATTGGCAAAGCATTGCGAAACATTTGGTATTCACGAGCAATGTGAGAATAGCTCTTAAGTGGATCGCCCGTGGTGAAGTGGCGGGCGGCATTACTTATGCAACCGACGTGGAGATTGAGCCCGCAGTTCGGGCCATATGGCATTTTCCCGAGAATTCGCACCCGCGCATCACCTATGAGATCGCCCAACTGAAAGAAAGGAATGCTCTCGGGACTGCACAGTTTCTCAGCTATCTGAACTCAAGTGAAGCGCGCGCGGTGTTCAAGCGCCACGGGTTTTTGCCGCCATCGGCAAACGGGGCTGACGAACGATGAATTTCCTCACTGCTCTTGAATGGGAGGCGCTAGCTCTTTCTTTGCAAGTCGCGTTTTGGGCAGTTGTCGGCAGCCTGCCCCTCGGCATCGCAATCGCTTGGGCTCTTGCCCGCCGGGAGTTTTGGGGTAAAACTCTTTTGAATGGATTGGTGCATTTGCCATTGGTCATTCCACCGGTCGCTGTAGGTTACTTGTTGCTCGTGATGCTGGGTCGCCGGGGCTTCCTAGGCGCTTGGCTGTATGATGTTTTCGGGGTGACCATCGCCTTTTCTTGGAAAGGCGCAGCAGTCGCGGCCGCGGTAATGGCTTTCCCCCTTATGGTCCGGGCCATCCGACTGTCTCTCGAAAATGTGGACCGGGGATTAGAAACCGCTGCCCGCACCTTGGGCGCTGGTCGTGTCAGCGTGTTTCTGCGGATTACTTTACCATTGACGGCGCCCGGCGTGCTGGCGGGATCGATCCTTGCTTTTGCCCGCGCTTTGGGAGAGTTTGGTGCAACCATAACCTTTGTCGCCAACATCCCCGGTGAAACCCGAACTCTACCCATTGCCTTGTATTCCGTTATTCAATCCCCGGGTGGAGAAGACGCGGCCATGCGCCTCCTGCTAATTTCCGTGGGGTTGGCTATATTCGCCCTAGGCGTATCCGAATTTCTATCGCGACGGATTTCTGCGCAGATTGGTGTTGGCAACCGGCCATGACAGAAACCTTTCATTCATTGTCGGTCAATGCGCACCTCAAGCTCGACCCCTACTCCCTTGACGTCAATTTCACCAGTGGAGGAGGGATTACGGCTCTGTTCGGGCGTTCAGGCGCCGGCAAGACCACGGTTGTCAATATGATCGCTGGGCTGGTCCGCCCCGACCAGGGCCGAATCGCGGTGGATGGCACGACGCTATTTGACAGCGCGCTGGGCATTGATTTGCCACCGGAAAAGCGGCGGTTAGGTTATGTATTTCAGGAACCACGCCTGTTTCCCCACATGAACGTACGCCGCAATTTATTGTTCGGCGCCCGCTACGCCCCAACCGGCTCTGCCAACTCCACCGTAACTTTGGAGCAAATCATCGACCTCCTTGGCCTCGGCCAACTACTAGAC
>JAPYRI010000106.1 GCA_029941135.1 Alphaproteobacteria bacterium
GTTCTCAGCGCTCGATCGGCATAAATAAAGCGTCCGGTCATGAGCAATTCCGACGCAACCGACAGACCAATCATGCGGGGCAGAAAATAGCTCATGCCCAGTTCGCAACCCGACAAGCCGATTTTTATGAAAGCCGCATTCATTTTTACCGACTCGCCGGCGATGCGTATGTCGGACCCCAGCGCCAGGGCAAACCCGCCACCGCAGGCCGGACCATGGACGAGCGAGATGATCGGCTGCGGGCAGTGGTGCATCAGCTTGATCATGGTGCTGAATTTCTGCTGGGATAGGAGGCCCTGAGCCGGCCCGATTTCGATTTGCGAAAAATCAGTGTTGAAATCCAGCCCCGCGCAAAAGGCGCGGCCCGAGCCCCGCAGTACGATGATCCGCACTGACGTGTCGGTGGTTACTTTTTGCAAGTAAACGGTGATCTCGGCCACCATCTCATAGGACAGAGCGTTCAGTTGATCAGGTCGATTAAAGGTCACCCAATCAACCGGCCCTTCTTTGTGGACGAGAATGGTTTCGTATGGCTGGGGGTCATTGGTGGCGGCGCTGACTGTGGACACGATCTGTTCTCCCTCGGGATTGATTGGCAAGTGAGTTTATCCGACCCGGGGGCTTCGAGGCAATTGAAGCCAATACAGTGCAGGCTCTTGCCCCGGGGGGGCGTGACGCTGTAAATAGCAGGTACAGATTTAAGCACGGAATTCCAGGGGAGAACGCTATGTCAGATGGTATGGTTCAAGACAAGGTCGTCATCGTTACCGGCGCGGGGCGCGGGATTGGCCGCGACATCGCGCTGATGATGGCGCAAGAAGGCGCAAAGGTCGTGGTCAATGACCTGGGCGGCAGCGCGTCGGGCGAAGGCGAAGACATTGGGCCCGCTGCCGAAGTAGTCGCCGAAATCGAGGGGATGGGCGGCGAAGCGGTCGTGAATGGGGACAGTGTGGCCGAATGGGACCCGGCCCATAACATCGTTCAAACGGCACTAGATAAATTTGGCCGCGTAGACGCTGTGGTCAATAACGCAGGTATTCTGCGGGATCGTATCTTCCATAAAATGAGCGAAGAAGAATTTGACGCCGTGATTAACGTGCACCTCAAGGGCGCGTTTAATGTCAGCCGGGCGGTCGCCAATCATTTCCGCGACCAGCGCAGCGGCAAGTTCGTCCATATGACGTCCACTTCGGGCCTTATTGGTAATTATGGGCAAGTGAATTACGCTGCGGCAAAGCTCGGGATCGCCGGGCTGTCCAAATGCATTGCGCTTGATATGTCGCGTTACAACGCCCAATCCAATTGCATTTCACCATTTGCTTGGAGCCGCATGATCGGTACCATTCCGACAAACACGCCGGAAGAAAAAGCGCGGGTTGAAAAGATCAAAACCATGACCACCGCCAAGATCGCCCCCATGGCGGTGTTTTTGGCAAGCGATGCCGCTGACGAAGTGTCAGGTCAGATATTCGCCGTGCGCAAGAACGAGATTTTCCTGATGAGCCAGCCACGTCCCATCCGGTCCATTCACCAGAGCGACGGCTGGACGGCGAAAGACATTGCCAATCACTTGTTACCGGCCTTTAAGAATTCGCTCTATCCCCTTGAACGTTCAGCAGATATCTTCAGTTGGGATCCGATCTAAGGGCGTCTCAAATTTGACCGGGAGAGTACGAATGGCGATCGATTACGACAAGCTGATGGCGTGGAAGTTCGACGAAGTTGAGCAAACCTACACGCAAAAAGACACCATGCTGTACGCGCTCGGGTTAGGCTATGGCGCCGACCCCATGGACAGCGGGCAACTTCAATACGTTTACGAGAAAGACCTGAAGGCTGCACCCACAATGGCGGTAGTACTCGGCTATCCCGGCATGTGGATGCGTGATCCGGAATCGGGTATCGATTGGGTACGGCTGGTGCACGGCGAGCAGGGGGTAACCCTGCATGCACCTATCCCCGCCGAGGGAACAGTATTGGGGCGTACGCGGGTGACCGACATTGTCGACAAAGGCGAGGGTAAGGGCGCGATTGTCTATACTGAGCGTGAGATCGTCGACAAAGCGTCTGGCAACAGTTTGGCGACATTGTGGCAGTCAACATTTTGCCGGGCGGATGGGGGTTTTGGCGGCTCGCCCGAGTCTCCGCGTAAACCGGCGGCAGTTCCGGAAACCGGGCCTGACTTGACCGATACCATTGCGACTTTGCCCCAAGCGGCGCTCATCTATCGGCTCAGCGGGGATTACAATCCACTCCATGCGGAACCCGAAATCGCCACGGCCGCCGGGTTTGATCAACCGATCCTGCATGGCCTCGCCACTTTCGGCGTGGCCGGGCACAGCATCTTGAAGCACTGCTGCGACTATGATCCGTCGCGTTTGAAAGGTATCCAGCTCCGCTTTTCGGCGCCGGTGTATCCGGGTGAAACCATCCGCACGGAGATTTGGCAGGACGGCAATGTGATCTCGTTCCGCTCCAAGTCGGTCGAACGTGATGTGGTTGTCCTCAACAATGGCCGGGCCGAGCTGAATTGAGCGCATCACCAATCGCCTCAAATTCGGGGGAACATTCATGAGCGCTGGTGCCTTGGCCGGCATCAAAGTGGTCGACTTGTCGTGCGTACTGGGCGGCCCTTTGTGCGGACAAACTTTGGCCGATCACGGCGCCGACGTGATCAAGGTTGAGCCGCCGGGAGGCGACGTCACTCGCCGCTGGGGCTGGGCCGAAGAAGACGGCTACGGCTCCTATTTTATCGGACTTAACCGCAATAAGCGGTCGATCTCGGTCAATCTCGGCTTACCGGAGGGGCGGGACATTGTGTTTCGCCTGCTCGAAGACGCGGACGTGATGATCGAGAACTTCAAGGCCGGCACCTTGGAGAAGTGGGGCATGGGGTACGATGAAGTATTGGCTGAACGTTTCCCGCGTTTGGTCCATTGCCGGGTTACCGGGTTTGGTACCGACGGACCTCTCGGCGGATATCCCGGCTATGACGCGGTGTTGCAAGCTGCCGGTGGGATTATGAGTATCAATGGGGATCGCGACGGCGAGGAAGTGCGCGTCGGCATTCCGCTGGTTGATATCGGCACCGGTATGTGGGCGATCACGGGCGTTCTTCTGGCGCTATTGGAGCGGCATAGGTCGGGGCGGGGACAATCGGTTGAAGCATGCCTCTACGATACTGCCGTTGGACTATTGCATCCGGTGGCGGCGGGCTGGCTGATGACCGGGGACGAGCCCGAACGTTGGGGAAACGCGCATCCCAGCGTGGCGCCTTATGACAAATACAAAACTGGCAACGGCAATATCTTCGTCGGTATCGGCACGGACGCGCAGTTCGAGCGCATGTGTGCCGAATTGGGCAATCCAGATTTGTCTGCCGACCCACGATTTGTAACAAACGTATCGAGGGCGGCCCAGCAAAACGAATTGCGTGGGGAACTGGAAGCGTTGATGGCCAACGAAGATGGCCCGGAACTGTGCATGCGCTTGTTGGATGCGAGCGTCCCCGCGAGCCCGGTCAATTCAGTGCCGATCACGCTCAATCACCCGCACACGGCCCAGCGCCAGATGGTGATCGAAGCGGACGGGGTTAAAATGACCGGCATTCCGGTGAAACTTGACCGCACCCCAGGCTCTGTGCGCGAGGCTCCGCCCAAACTCGGCGCCCATGGCCGCGAGATACTTGGGGATTACGGTTATTCAGAGTCAGTGATCGACGCGCTGATTGCCGTTGGCGCAGTGATCGAGCCTGTTAATTAACTGCTCGTACTTTGGTCTACTCGGTGGCGGATTTTTGCCGGTACTTGTCGAGACCGCCGCTGTGCATGATGCGGCCCGCTAAGGGTCGGCCGATAATTTCTTCAGCCATGCGCGCGGCGTCGATCAGTTTGTCGAGGTCGATGCCGGTTTCAATACCCAATTCGTGGCACATGAATACCATGTCTTCCGTGCACACATTGCCCGCCGCCTTGCCGTCGCCATGACCGGCAAAAGGGCATCCGCCCAGACCAGCGACTGAGCTGTCGAACAGGTCAACGCCCATTTCGAGCGCTGCGTGGAAGTTAGCAGCACCCAGGCCGCGGGTGTCGTGCAGATGAAGCGCCATGCGTGCATCAGGCACAATCTCGCGCACGGCATCAATGCGCCGGCGGATTTGATCCGGGTTGGCCCAGCCGACCGTATCGGCCAAGCAAATCGCCGGCACCTCCACGTTCCGGTCGGCGCACAAATCCTTGAACCATTTGACCAGATCGGTTACCGCAGAGATCGGCACTTCGCCCTGATAGTTGCATCCAAAGGCAGTCATGATGTAGGCGGTAGACGGGGCGTAGCCGTTTTCCGCGTAGAGATCGATCCACTCGGCATTGCGGTCGCGCATTTCCTCAGCCGAGCAATTGTTGTTCTTCCGGCTAAAGGCGTCGCTCGCGTAGCACATCAGCGCCGGATAGATGTCAGCTTCCGGCACCCGCAATGCACGCTCGAAACCCTTGCGGTTGAGCCACAGCACCGAGTAACGGGTTCCCGGCTTTTTCTTGATCAGGCGAAACAGCTCTTCAGTGTCGGACATGGTAGGCACCGCGCGGGGGCTCACAAACGATCCCACTTGAACCTGCGAGAGGCCTGAATCAGCCAACGCTTCAATGAGCGCCGCGCGTTCCGCCGGTGGAAACGACTGTTTTTCAATTTGGAAGCCCTCCCGTGGGCCTTCTTCGTGAAACTCGACGAATTTTGGATAGGAGGTCATGCCATTTCCTTGTGATCAAAAATATCCGCTGCCAGGACAATAAGCTCGTTCAGCCGAACTTAAATCCCTTGTAATCGTTTTCCGCAACCTCTTCACAGGCCGCCCGATAGCGGGGACCCCCACCCGGGTAGAGTAAAAAGCCACGCTTCTTGCCCGGCACGTTGTCGCCCATCAACCACGAGGCCGCCTGGGGAAACAGAGTTTCTGCCGCGACTTCGGCCACATGGTCGGTCCAGGCTTCGGCCGCCTCATCGGTCGCTTCTATGGTCGTGTATTCTTTGTCCCGCATATAGCGAATGAGTGCCGTCACCCATTCTACATTTTGTTCTATGCATCTGGGTATGTTGCAAAAAGTGGCGCCGTTATGGGGGCCGACCAGGGTGAACATGTTCGGAAAACCAGGGGTTTGCATACCGAGGAGCGTTCGCGGCCCATCCGCCCATTTGTCTTGCAGATCTAGTCCGCCTTTGCCGTGAATGTCGATCCGCTTAAACGCGCCGGTGACGGCATCGAAGCCGGTGGCAAATATAATTAAATCCAACTCGTACTCTGTGTCGCCGACTTTGATGCCCTTCGGCGTGATGCGTTCAATCGGCGTTTCTCCCACATCGATCAGGTGCACATTGTCCTGATTGTAGGCTTCGTAATAATTGGTCTCCATGGGCACCCGCCGCATACCGAACCCATAGGTCGTGGGAATGAGTTTCTCGGCGATAACCGGGTCGTTCACCCGCTCACGAATTTTCCTTTTGATGAACTCGGTAATAATGTCGTTGGCGTTTTTATCGCTCAACGTATCGATGTAGTTGCCGAGCCAAATGGCAAATCCGGGTTCCCGGTAGAGTTGCTCAAAAAACGCTTCACGCTCTTCGAGCGGCACATCCAATGTCGAACGCGGGTCGAACTGGTGAAGAAAGCCGCCAAACGATTCCTTACACTTTTGGAAAATCTCCGGGTAGCTCGATTTGATTTTCTTCTGGGTTTCTTCGTCAATTGGGCTGTTGCCCAAAGGTGCGCAAAACTCGGGCACCATTTGAAAGACAAACAATTCGTCGGCGGTTTTGGCGGCTTCCTGAATAACCTGCACGCCGGTCGCGCCGGTACCGACGACGCCCACGCGCATGCCGGAGAAGTCTTTGTACTTGCCGCTAAAGCCATCTTCGTCGTGGGGCGAGTTAGAGGTATGAAACGAAACCCCTTCGAAACTGTCGAGGCCTTCGAAATGCGGCATGTTGGGCGCGGACAGCATGCCGATCGCGGTGATCAGAATGGGTGCGCGGGCGCTGTCGCCATTTTCGGTCACGACTGTCCATTCGGTGACCGCATCGTCGAAGTTCATCGAGCGAATACGGCTGCTGAAACATATGTCCTTACGCAGGTCGAATTTGTCAGCGACATAATTGAGGTAGCGCAGAGTTTCAGGCTGGGCCGCAAAATGCTCACTCCACTCCCATTCCTGAAGTAGTTCTTCTGAAAAGGAATAGCCGTAGCTGTAACTTTCAGAGTCGAAGCGCGCACCTGGATAGCGGTTCCAATACCAAGTACCGCCAACTCCGGTTCCAGCCTCAAATACCCGCACCGACAAGCCCATTTCACGCAGGCGGTAGAGCTGATACATACCGGAAATGCCGCCGCCAATGATGACCACGTCAAAATCTTCAATCGCTTTGGACTCATTTGGCTGAGCGTTTTCTGACGGCTCTGACATGCCTTACCCTCTATTTTCCGCATAATTACAGATATTGCTCTACGTATCCCCGTTAGGTGGTCGAGCGGCTCTAAAAATACTCTTTTTTGGCCAATATCGAAACAGCTTCCCCATATTCATCCATATTTCCTTTGAATAAGCCGGACTGAGGTGCCCTCTAGGCCTAAAAAAAGGGGGAAGTTCAGTTGTCCACAAGGTATGCTGTGAAAACTGTTGGGGAATGCCGACCGGTTCCAACAACCGGTCCGCTGTCAAAATACGAAGAACTGGGAGGTCCTATGCCGGAGACGGGTCGTATCGCCGAATTTCACGAACCGATGAAGCCGTTTAAGATTCGGGAGGTTCAAGTGCCTGACCCGGAGCCAGGAGCGGTGGTCATTAAGATCAGGGGCAGTAATATTTGCGGCTCGGACCTTCATGCTTGGCACGGGAGGTTTACGACCAAAGGTCTGGGCGGGCAATTACCGACGGTGCTCGGTCACGAAATGGTCGGGACAGTGGCAAAACTCGGCGATGGGGTTGCCATCGACTCCGATGGCCAGCCCCTCAATGTGGGCGATTTGGTCGCTTACACTTATTTTCACATGTGTGGACGCTGCCCGAATTGCATCAGGGGAAAGCGCATGAGTTGCTACAATCTCAATATGGCGATGATGAGCAGTTCCGAAAAGTTTCCTCATTTTGTCGGCGGATACGGCGACTACTATTACATCCATCCGGGGGCCGCCATTTACAAAGTGCCGGACGACGTGCCGTGGGAATTGGTTGCGGGCGCGAATTGTGCTCTCAGCCAGGTGATCTACGGATTTCATCGCGCTGACCTCAGGTTTGGCGAAACCGTTGTCATTCAGGGGGCGGGCGGCTTGGGTCTTTATGCAACCGCAGTCGCCAAAGCGAGCGGCGCTGATAAAGTGATCGTCATCGACGGCGTGCGCGACCGTCTCGATCTGGCCGAAAAGTTTGGCGCCGACGAATTGATAGACATCACTGAAGTAACCGAATCCCGCGAGCGGCAGAAACTGGTGCGTAAAATGACCGGCGGTCATAATGCGGATGTGGTGATGGAAGTCGTTGGCCAAGCCAGCGTCATTCCCGAAGGCATCAACATGTTGGGTCAATTCGGGCGTTATGTTGAAATAGGTAACATTAGTTCGGGTCAAACGACCGACCTGGATCCAACACGTTTGGTATTTCCGAACAAATCGATCATTGGTGTATCCTTGTATGAACCCTGGGTATTGGGTCAGGCTATCAAATTCCTCCAGCGGTCCAAAGACAAGCTGCCGCTGGACAAAATCGGATCGACCAAGTTTAAATTAGAAGACATCAACAGTGCATTTGATGCGGCTGACAAACGTGAAGTCATTCGCGCAAGTATCGTGCCTTAATGTGTAAATTTTATTGTGTAGGCGATTCACTCAAATTCATTAGAGGGGAAGGAAAATAATATGTCTGAAGCCACAGAAACCAGCGGTAAAGAAATTGATGCGGTCATTGCTTTGATAGAAGCCAATCCGTTCGCGGAGGAAGTTGCCGACGTGCGCATCCAGTTTGATGCCATGGGCGCTCCGATCGCCGATGATATTACAGTCGAGAAAGTGGACGCCGATGGCGTGCCTTGCGAGATGCTGACACCGGCAGGCGCCGATATCGACCGGGTCATTCTTTATGTCCACGGGGGTGGATATGTGTTTGGCTCATTGGTGAGCCACGGCGGGACGGTTGGTGAATTTGCCAAAGCTGGCAATTGCTGCGCGCTAAACGTGGGTTATCGCCTGGCACCCGAACATCCGTATCCGGCAGCCGTCGAGGATGCCTGCACCGCCTATCGCTACTTGGTCAAAAACGGTACAGCGCCTGAAAAGATTACAATAATGGGCGATTCAGCCGGCGGCGGTCTGGCCATCGCAACAATCGTAGCGCTACGTGATGCCGGCGACACCGGTCCAGGCGCGGCGGTTTGCCTGTCGCCTTGGGTAGACCTGGAAGGCACCGGTGACAGCGTAACCACACGCGCTGATGTCGACCCGATGGTCAATCCCGACATGTTGCACGGCATTGCGGCCACGTACCTTGCCGGTGCAGAAGCGAAATCGCCAACCGCATCTCCCATTCATGCCAACCTGAATGGTTTGCCGCCATTACTTATTCAAGTTGGTGAACGGGAAGTCCTTTATAGCGATGCCGAGGCTCTTGCGACCAAAGCTAAAATAGCGGGGGCTGACGTCACTTTCGAAGAGTGGCCGGAGATGATCCACGTCTGGCATCTGTTTTTCCCGATGCTGACCGAAGCGCGTGACGCCATCAAACGTGCGGGTGAGTTCGTCATCGAAAAGACAGGCGGCTAATTGCACGGAATTGATATGGGGCGTGCTCTGCAAATGCCGGGCACGCCTCGGTGCTGTCATCACCGCGTATAAACGG
>JAPYRI010000107.1 GCA_029941135.1 Alphaproteobacteria bacterium
GACAAAAAATGAACCCAGCCGATTATGAAACCATTCTCGTCGAGCGCGAAGGCCGAGTGCTGACTTTAACCATGAATCGGCCCGAAACGCTGAACGCGGTCAATGCGACGATGCACGAGGAGTTGTCGCGGATCTTCATCGATGCGCAGAATGACAAAGACTCCGACATTGTCGTGCTAACGGGTGCGGGACGCGGATTTTCGGCCGGTGGCGATGTCGACTGGTTCCAACAATGCATCGATGATCCGAGCATTTTTGAAGCCGTTGCCGTTGAAGGAAAGCAGATCGTTTATTCGCTGCTTGATTTGGAAAAACCAATCATTGCTAAAATAAACGGCGCGGCGATGGGATTGGGCGCGACGATGGGGCTGTTCTGCGACGTGATTTTTGCCGCTGAAGACGCGAAAATAGCCGATCCCCATGTGCGTGTGGGTTTAGTTGCGGGCGACGGCGGTGCAGTGATTTGGCCGCAGTTGATTGGTTATGCGAGGGCAAAAGAATATTTGATGACCGGTGATCCGATCACAGGGTCCGATGCGGCGGCTATGGGATTGATCAATTATGCCGTACCCCAGGACGATTTGGACGCACGCACGGACGCTTTTGTCCAGAAATTACTCGCCGGCGCCACGAAGTCGATCCGCTGGACGAAGGTCGCAGTCAACATTGGGCTCAAAACCTTAGTCCACAACATTATGGACGTTGGTATCGCGTACGAGATTCAAACTAACGTGAGCAAAGATCACCAGGAGGCGGTCAATGCTTTCCGTGACAAAAGGAAGCCGCTATTTACGGGAAGATAGCCTAAAAGTATAACCGGCTTTTCAGAACGTGCGTTAGTCACAGGGTGCGGGGGCGCCCAAGTTGGAAGAGGGATATGAAGCAGAATATTGGTCTTATTTTAGCTAAACGCGCGCACTTAAACCCCGATCTTGAGGGCTACGTGGATGCGGATACCGGCGTGCGCTACACGTTCGGTGAAATGAATGCACGGTGCAATCGAACAGCCAATGCTCTTACTTCCCAAGGGGTAAAACCCGGGGACCGCGTTGCTATGTTGATGATGAACAGTATCGAGTTTATGGAATCATTTTTTGCGGTAGCAAAATTAGGCGCCGTGGTGGTACCGCTCAATTGGCGGCTCGTACCAGACGAACTTGAATTCATCCTCAAGGATAGCGAGTCCGAATACTTGATTTACGGCAATGAGTTTCAGGAAAACGCAGAAGAGCTTCATCGTCGCGGCGATAAGACCGACCTCAAAGTTTGGATTGAACTCGGCGGTGATGATCAGCGAGCACCTTTTGCCCTCGATTTCGATCAAATACATACCGCGGCCTCTGATAGCGAGCCTGAGCCTGGCGGTGATGAAGACGACATGCTGTACATCATGTACACGTCGGGCACGACCGGTCTGCCCAAGGGTGTCATCCACACCCACAACACAGCCCTATGGGGGGTGCTGACCATATTCTCGACTGCTGAAATGCGTTATCGAGACCGCTATCTCTTGTCATTGCCGATGTTTCATGTGGGCGCGCTTACTCCCCTGACGGTCAATGTCTATGGCGGTGTCACCAGCATTGTCATGCGTCAGTTTGATCCGGTTAAAACCTGGAAACTGATCGAGGATGAAAAAATTACAGTCATGCTGGCGGTGCCGGCGATGCTGAATTTCATGCAACAGGTGCCGGACTTCGAAAAGACATTTGATTTTTCAAGCCTGCGCTGGTGCATGAGTGGTGCGGCGCCCGTGCCGGTGTCACTGATTGAAGCCTATCATCAGAAGGGCATTCAAATACAACAGATATACGGGCTAACCGAAACTTGCGGGCCCGCGTGTTTGATCAGCCCAGAAGATTCGATCACCAAGGCTGGATCCACAGGCAAGGCTTTCTTACACACCGATGTCCGCGTAGTTGACGAAAACGGCAAAGATTGCGCACCGGGAGAAGCGGGCGAGGTCGTTATTCGGGGCAAACATGTGATGGTCGGTTACTGGAACCGGCCAGACGCGACCGCCGAAACCATTCGCGACGGCTGGCTTTATTCTGGCGATATCGCCGAATGGGACGAGGACGGCTACATTTTTATTCGTGATCGGACCAAAGACATGATCATCTCAGGCGGGGAGAACATATATCCTGCCGAAATTGAGAACGTCATCCTCGGTCACCCTAAAGTGGGCGAAGTTGCCGTGATCGGCCAGCCCAGTGATACCTGGGGGGAGAGTCCGTTCGCGGTGGTGGTAAAGGCTGATCCGTCACTTACGCCTGCCGAAGTATTGCAGCATTGCGATGGCAAATTGTCGCGTTTCAAGCTGCCTAGGGGGGTCGAGTTTGTCGATGAAATACCTCGCAATCCCTCCGGCAAAGTACTCAAACGTTTGCTGCGGGAAGAGTTCCCCGGACCTGCGCCTGATTAAGCGTGGCACTCGTAAGGGATCGAGGACTGACAAAGGACGTTCCATGAGTTTAAAAGATAAGGCTGCGATCGTCGGGATCGGCGAAACCGATTATGTGCGTGGGGCGGGGCGCACTGAAGTGGATCAAATGGTCGAGGCGGCGCGTAAGGCGATTGCCGACGCCGGCCTCACCCGCGACGATATCGACGGATTGATGCCGCCGCCGGTGTTGACCTATACCGAAGAGCTCGCTGCTAAACTTGGAATTCAGGAACTTAAATGGGCGTCGGTCGTCGCCATGGGAGGCGCGACAAGTACGGCCATGCTGCAAAATGCAGCCATGGCGGTTGCCAGTGGGATCGCCAAAAATGTGGTGGTGGTGCTCGGCTGGAACGGCTATTCGGCGCTTCGGCCAAAACCAGGGGTTCCGCCTGGCAGGATCAATGGTCCGTTTGCGTTTGAGAACATTCTTCAAGACTTTTACGCGCCTTTCGGCGTCACTTTGCCAGTTCAATTTTACGGCTGGTTGGCCACTCGGCATGAGTATGTATACGGCGACCAGACAGAAGCCAAAGCCGCCATCGCCATGGCATTTCGCAGTAACGCGCAACTTAATCCGAAAGCGATTACGCGCGGGCGACCCTTGAGCCTTGAAGAATACATGTCGTCCCGGGTTATTTCATCGCCATTCCGGTTGTACGATTGCTGTGTCGAGACGGATGGGGCATGCGCCTTGGTTATTACGAGCGCCGAGCGGGCGAAAGATATGCCCCACCGGCCGGTTTATATTTCGGGCGTGGCAGAAGGGCACCCCTATCCTGCCGACGACATTCCATCGCGTGAGGACATGTTGAAAGTTGGTATTCATTCGGCAGCCCCAAGGGCCTTTGAAATGGCTGATATCAAGGTAACCGATGCTGATTTCATTCAGATATATGATTGCTTTACAAACATTGTCGTCATGCAGATGGAAGCTCTGGGATTATGCGAACCGGGAGGCGTTGCCGATTTTGTGAAAGACGGCGCTCTTGAAGTGGGCGGCAAGTGTCCCATTAACACCCATGGCGGATTGCACAGTCAGGCCCATGTCTGGGGCATGAACCATTTGATTGAAGCAACCAAGCAATTGCGTGGTGACGCGGGCGAGGCTCAGGTGAAAAACGCCGAGGTCGGCATTATTACGGGCTGGGGCGATTTGGGCGATGGCAGTGTTGCAGTGTTGAGGAGATAGTCATGAGTGAAGAACTGGCCGTCGAGCCGAAACCGCTTCCCAAACCGGGAGATCCATTGCACCAACAATATTGGGCATTTTGCAATGAGGAACGCCTGTGTTTTCAAAAGTGCACGGGCTGCGGCCTGTGGCGTCATGTGCCCCGGGACATGTGCGCGAAATGCTGGTCGACCGACTGGGAGTGGGTAGAATCGTCGGGCAAAGGCAAACTCTACACCTGGACTGTGGTTGAGCGACCCATGCACCCGGCTTTTTTCCCTGACGTCCCATATGCATCAATCATCGTTGAACTGGAAGAGGGGGTGCGCATGGTAAGTATGATGCGCGACCTGCCGATGGATGAGTTGAAAGTTGACTTACCTGTGGAGGTGTTGTTTGAGCGCGCGAGCGATACTGTTGTATTGCCGTACTTTCGCCCGGTGCAAAAATAGTACGAAATTTTTACCAGTATTGGAGATAAGAAATGGATGAAGCTGCTAAGAAAACGACCCTGCGAATGATTCCCTATGGGATTTATGTGCTGACTGCCGATGGCGGTGACGGCGACATCTCCGCAGCGACAGTCAACTGGGTTACTCAAACCTCATTTGCGCCGCCGTTGGTGGCCGTCGCTCTGAAAGCCGATTCCGGCGCCTATGCGATCGTCAAGAAAACCGGCACGTTTGCGCTCAACATGTTGGGCAAGGGACAGCAAGGCCCGGCATTCACGTTCTTTAAGCCTGCGGAAGTGGATGGCAGCACCATTAGTGGCGAGCCGTTTCATGCTGGCAGTAATGGGGCACCCATTCTCGACAATGCGCCGGCCGCGGCCGAGTGCAAAGTGGTCGAGATTGTCGAGCAGGGCGACCACCACATTGTCATCGCAGAAGTGACTGATGCGTCGGTCGCGAAAGAGCCGGAAGGTCGCGCCGATGAAGCGATTTTGGAAATGAAGGATCTGGGCGAAAAAGTGTTTTATGGCGGATAATCGCCGATTTTAGCTCTTCTAATTCAAGGGCGGCGCGGGTTTCCCCAGCCGCCCCTTTATCTGCTTCGTAGACGTGGTGCGCTGCCTAGTTGACCATTGAAGTGATCACCAGGTCAGAAAGGCGTTGTACCCGTTCCATGTGATAAGTTTCCTCCATCAACCCAGTGGACAGAAACGAAAATGTGAGTTCGCTCTCTGGGTCCACCCAAAAACAAGTGGATCCCGCGCCCCAGCCGCAAAAAGTGCGCGGGCTGGAGAAGTTACTCATGGGGCCGGGTTGGACACCTTCTCCGCGCACAAAAAAGCCCATACCGATATTTGCCGGCCACGGCTCCCACCCCCTGTAATCTTTAGCGTAGTCAAACAAGCCGTTCACCTTGTCACCGGTAAAATTTTGACTGCAATAGTTGATGGTTTTCGGCGACAAGATACGTGCGCCGTCTAATTCGCCACCGTTTTGCAACATTTGTGCAAAGCGATGTACGTCGTTGATCGTGGTCAAATATCCGCCTGCCGGTATTTCGCAACCGTCGGTCATGATAAGTTCGCCCAATCCTGCGACCGCGGCCGGATCAAACATGCCGGATTCTTCATAGCAGGCGACCACCGGGCACATGCGTTCGCTGAGGCCAGGCCGAGGTCCGAGACTGGTGTCGGTCATCCCCAATGGCCGGAATAATTCATCATCGACAATCTCGGTAAATGTACGATTTCCGCCATCTACCCGCCGCACCATTTCGGCCAAAACGGCCTGGCCGGAAAGGATGGAATAGTTGACCCTTTCGCCCGGTAACGCTTCAGGTCGTTGATCTGCAAGATAAGCAGTCAATTTTTCGATACTGGCCAAAACTTCGGGCTCGACCGGGGGAATTGTCGACATAATACCGCTGGTGTGGGTAAGCAGATGGTGCACTTTAATCTGGCTTTTACCACGGCCTTTAAACTCTGGGATAATTTCACTGACCTGCATGTTCAAGTGAAGGTCTCCCCGTTCAATGTAGTTAAGCACAATAACGTTGGTGTATTGCTTGCCGAGGGAGAACGAAGCGATTACATCGTCTTCCCGCAATCTGCGCCCGTCGGCGCGGTCGGCATAGCCGTGTACGCTTTTGAGCACGACACTGCCCTTTCGGCCGACACAAATGGAGGCGCCATTATATTTTCCAGCGCCGATGTCAGCGTCTATTCGGTTGCCAACGCGGGCCAAACGTTCCGGATCAAACCCCAATTCTTCCGCTGCGTGAATGGTCATGGCATTGTCTCTTCCTTTTATTTGTGATTTCCGTAAACGTCATCTGACTAAGCAATTGCCGCCAATCGGGCGCCCTGATCTATGGCGCGCTTTGCATCCAATTCAGTGGCGACATCTGCACCGCCAATCAAATGTACCGTCATGCCAGTCGCTTCCAATTTCCTTTGAAGCTCGCGCTGAGGCTCTTGGCCGGCGCAAACAACGATCGTGTCTACCGGGAGCGTTCTATCTTTGCCGTCCAAAGAAATATGAAGTCCTCGGTCGTCTATTTTACGATACTCCACTCCTGGGATCATGGCGACATCACGCATTTTTAGCGCCGTGCGGTGAATCCAACCCGTGGATTTTCCAAGACCACCCCCTGGCTTGTTGGTTTTTCGCTGGAGCAGATAAATTTGTCTCGCCGGCTCGGGCACTGCGGTTGATTGAGCGAGGCCGCCCGGCTTTGCCAGTTCGCGGTCTACACCCCACTCTGCGAGGAACTCTTCGCGGCTAACCGGTTCAGTTCTCCCAGAATGAGTGAGAAATTCCGCAACATCAAAACCGATGCCGCCGGCGCCAACGATGGCGACTGTTTTGCCGGCTTGTTTTGCACCCATCAAGACGTCCACATAGCTAAGGACGCTCGGATGGTCGATGCCGGGGATGTCCGGTGTTCGGGGGGTAACGCCGGTGGCGAGGACGACTTCATCAAAACCGCCTGTTTCCAGTTCTTCGGCGGTCACCCTATGACCCAATCGTACATCGACTTGCCGTAATTCCAACTGACGTTTGTGATAGCGGATGGTTTCGTCGAACTCTTCTTTGCCGGGAACCCGGCGCGCCAGGTTTAATTGCCCCCCTATTTCGTCAGCAGCCTCGAACAAAGTAACTGCATGGCCGCGTTCAGCAGCGACGATGGCGTGGCTTAGGCCCGCAGGCCCGGCGCCGACGACGGCAATATTTTTGGCGTGTTCCGCCGGAAGATAATTTAATTCGGTTTCATAGCATGCGCGTGGGTTGACCATGCACGAGCAAACTTGCCCTGTAAAAATGTGATCGAGGCACGCTTGATTGCAACCGATGCAGGTGTTTATTTCGTCAGCTCGGTCGTCTGCAGACTTCATGACAAATTCCGCGTCGGACAAAAACGGTCGGGCCATGGACACCATGTCGGCATCGCCACGGGCCAGTACTTCTTCAGCTTGCTCCGGTGTATTGATGCGGTTGGAGGTGATTAAGGGGATGGATACTTCGCCCATCACATTGGCCGTAACCCACGTCCAGGCAGCACGCGGCACCGATTGAGCAATGGTCGGAATTCGTGCTTCATGCCAACCGATTCCGGTGTTGATGATGTCGGCTCCGGCTTTTTCGACTTCCTTCGCAAGTTGGATAACTTCGGCTTTCGAGCTGCCGCCCTCGACCAAATCGATCATCGAGATGCGGTACATGATGATAAAATCTTTGCCCACGCGTGCGCGTGTGCGGCGGATGACTTCCAACGGAAATTGGATGCGGTTTTCATAGGCACCGCCCCATTTGTCGGTCCGATGGTTGGTGTAAGCGACAATAAATTCGTTCAGCAAATAACCTTCCGAACCCATGATCTCGACCCCGTCATAGCCGGCGGCTTGCGCGAGCGCCGCGCAGCTGACGTGGTCTTCAATCGTCTGCTCGACCTCATCGCCGGTCAGTTCGTGGGGGACAAAGGGGGTGATCGGGGACTTGATGGGTGACGGGGCCACGGCGCCTTTGTGGGCCGCATAACGGCCTGTATGCATGACCTGCATTAATATTTTTCCGTCTTCGGCGTGAACTGCGTCTGTCACTTGCCGATGAAGAGGCAGATCTTCGTCGCTTTCCAACACGATACCGCCGTCGATGATCCGGCCCGCCATGTTGGGTGAAATGCCACCGGTGACAATGAGACCGACGCCGCCGCGCGCGCGCTCGGCGTAGAAGGCGGCCAGGCGCGGGAAGCCACCGGGCACTTCTTCTAACAGCGTGTGCATGGAGCCCATAAGCACCCGGTTTTTGAGCGTGGTGAAGCCCAGGTCCAAGGGGGCTAGCATGTGGGGATAAGGTGACGTCATGTTGATCCTAAATGGTTGCCAGCTCAGCAATTAGTTGAATGGTCGTTCGATAGGCTTTTTATATGCCCATTTGACGGGCGGCAAGATCGCGCATGATTTCTTCCGATCCGCCGCCGATGGCGTAAACTCGGACTTCCCGATAAATGCGCTCGACCTTATTGCCGCGCATGAACCCGGCTCCGCCCAAGATTTGCATAGCTTCACGCGCGCATAGTTCCAGGGTTCTGGTCGCCTGAATTTTGAGCATACAATAGTCGGCGACCGGTTGTTCACCCGCCAATATGCGGCGCGCAATATTCTCAAGGTAGGCTTGGGTGGTGTTCACCGCCTGTACCATGTCGACAATTTTGTGGCGAATAACTTGGTGGTCGGCGAGACGTTTGCCAAAGGTCTCACGCTCGCGCGCATAGTCAATGGCTTCCTCGACACACACCCGAGCAAGTGCGTTGGCGCCCGCCGCCATGCCCACGCGTTCCATGTTGAAATTGTTCATAACCGCGACGAAGCCTTTGTTTTCTTCGCCCAGTAGATTTTCAGCCGGCACACGGCAATCATCGAAATAAAGCGTGGCTGTGTCGGACGCCCACCACCCCATTTTTTTGAGCGGCGTGCGGTCAAACCCTGGTGTGCCGGCTTCGACGACCAATAGGGATATACCTTTGAGACCCGGGCCGCCGGTGCGTACGGCTACGGTTATCAGGTCGGCCCGCATGCCGGAAGTAATGTAGGTCTTTGAGCCGTTGACCACGTAATGATCGCCGTCGCGCCGGGCGGTGGTTTTCAGTTGCGCCACGTCAGAGCCACCGGAGGGCTCGGTAATCGCCAGTGCACTGATTTTTTTGCCGGCCAAAATGGAGGGCAGCCACCTGCTTTTCTGCTCAGGGGTGCCGAGGACACTGATCGGGGGGGCGCCAATAC
>JAPYRI010000108.1:0-2174 GCA_029941135.1 Alphaproteobacteria bacterium
GAACATCGGGAGCAATTTCAAATAATCGGTCATAAAACAACTGAGCTGCGGTTTCCGCGATGGGCACAACTTTGCTGAAACTCGATTGAACAAGGGAGACTTACTCCGGGATCATACGCTTTATCCTCAAATTAATGTGTTTTTACACGAGTCGTCGATGGTAATGCTCAATATATGCACGAGGGATTAACTTACGACTTAACACCAACTATGGGAGGATATTTGGCCGCCGGGAATTGGCATACGGTGGGCTTTCGCGCCTTCAACGACAAAGGATGGACAGCATGACCGAGGTTTACATTGTCGGACTGGAGATGACTCCCTTTGGCAAGTTTCCGGATTTGTCGGTTAAGGATCTGGCAGTGCAAGCATCAACCGGCGCTTTTGACGACGCGGGTACAGATATCGGCGGCATCGGTGCGATATATTTTGGCAATACATCGCAAGGAGCATTGGAAGGCCAATTTATGGTCCGTGGCGAAATGGCATTGCGTCGCATGGGTTTGAACGGCATTCCGGTGGTTAACGTGGAGAACGCCTGCGCCACCGCGAGTACGGCATTTCATCAAGCGGTCAATCATGTGCGGGCGGGTGTCTCAGATGTCGCCTTGGCGGTTGGCGCCGAGAAGATGTATTTCGACGACAAAGAAAAAGTATTCAGCATATTTGATGGTGCGTGGGACGTTCACAACCGGGAAGGCACTTACAACTTGCTGCGGGACTTAACCGCAGACTGCGTACTTCCGGACGAAGCCCTGTCAGCGCAAGTCAATCAAAAGAGCTTGTTTATGGACGTTTACGCTTTCTTATCCCGATATCACATGGACAAATTCGGCACTTCCCAGCGGCAAATGGCAGCGGTGGCGTCGAAAAACCATTTTCACGCGTCGCTCAATCCTTTGTCCCAGTTCCGCAATGATATGAGTATCGACGACGTACTATCAGCGCGCTTGATCTCGTGGCCGTTGACCCTCCCCATGTGTGCGCCCATTAGTGACGGGGCTGCTGCTGCCGTTGTCTGTTCCAAAGAAGCATTGAGTCGATTTGACGCTCGCCGCGCGATTAAGGTGCACGCCTGCGAACTGGGCACCGGGCGCGACCGTGACCCGGCTTTGTTTGATCAACACGTAAGCCGGCTGACTTCCCTGCGGGCGTATGACAAAGCCGGGGTCGGGCCGGAAGATATGTCGGTGGCGGAAATGCATGACGCCTCAGCGTTTGCGGAAATTCAGCACACAGAAAATCTAGGATTTTGTGATTTTGGCGATGGCGGCCCGCTGGTGGAAAGCGGCGCTACCCGCCTAGGCGGACGTATTCCGGTTAACCCGTCAGGCGGATTGGAATCTAAAGGCCATCCGATCGGGGCGACCGGTCTTGCGAAAATTTATGAACTTGGGGCGCAGGTGCGGGGTGAAGCCGGTCCGCGGCAGGTGGAAGGCGTGAAGTTCGCCATTGCTGAAAACGGCGGTGGGTTTCATGGCGTTGAAGAGGCTGCCGTCTGCATTACCATCTTGGGAAAATAGCCGGGCTTGGGCAAGTAGCAGGGCGGTTATTTGGCCAGGTATTCGGCGATTTCCGCGATCACTTCGCTGACGTCGCCGTAGAACAGGTTATCGGGATCATCAGGTAACAAGCGGCGCTTGGTTTTGGTGTCGATAACCGTCAGTGCAATTTTGAAGCGTAGACCACCGGAGAAAAACAGGAAACCGTCCTCTTCGCGATAGTCGACAATAACAATCCCAATGGCGTAGTGGCCCTGATTGCCGGAAATATTGACCTGATTGAAGGTTTGCAATTCTTCCAACGCAACAACCATTTCATCGCGAAACCCGGCGACCATGCTTGCGCCATCAAAGGTGTCGGCGGTGACAGCCAAATGCGCGGTGCCGCCGCTTTTCAGGTTAAGCGCTTTACGCTCGACAGCCTCGGTCGGCTCGGTCCACTTGGTTTTATACGATTTCCGCTTCTCGGGTACCGGGATGGGACGGGCCGTCGTGCTTTGTATTTCACGCCTCGCCTCACCGTCTTCGGTCCCACAGGCCGCAACGAAGGTTATCAGCGAGAAACTTATGGCAGCACGTATAATATGTTGAACTATTTTGTTCATGTGATCTTTCAGGAAATCAGGCGGAAAAGCCGCCGTCCACGTGAAGGGTCTGACCGGAGATGTAAGC
>JAPYRI010000108.1:2274-8770 GCA_029941135.1 Alphaproteobacteria bacterium
ACCCCGGCTTTGGGGATGGCCGACAAACCGTCATGCTCGAGGTTGCGTTTGATCGCGGTGGTCAGCAGGGCCACGATCGCGCCGCCGCCGCGGCCGCGCAGGTGGGGCAGAGACGCGTGCACAACATTGAAAAAGCCGTTCACGTCGGTGTCGATGGTTTGGGCGAATTTTTCGGGCGTAATGTCGCGGAGGGCTTTCAACTCAAGCGCCGCTCCAGCGGCAAACACAATCGTGTGCACGTCCCCCATCGCCTCTAGTACGTCGCCCAAAAAAGATCTGACCGCCGCCGGGTCTTCCACGTTCACTGCCCCAAACTGACATTTGACCCCAGTGGCTTCAACGTCGGCGGCAATTTTTTCGGCCGCGTCCCGATTACTGTTATAGGTAAAAGCTACGTCCACACCGTTAGTTGCGAGCAGGCGGCAAATACCGGCGCCAAGACCGCCCGATCCGCCGAACACCAGCGCCGCACCGGGTGTGAATTTGCTGTTTGTCTCCGCCATCTTGCCGTTCCTTCACCTCAACTTAGTCGGTAGGGCGCGCGCCTCGGCCCGCCGGGCAAGAGGTTTAATTCATTCGGGAGGCCATGGCCAGCCGGGTAATTCGCTTTTACGGGGAGAGATTAGAGAACGCGGCGCCAGAACGGGTCGTCGACTGTCTGAGGGTCGGTGCTGTTTCGACGGGCGCGACCGGGCCGTGCCCGGGTAGCGATCCAAAGCGCAAGCATCCCCAATCCAGTTGAGACCACCAGCACCACGGCAAAGGGGGCGCTGGACGCGCCAAGCCAGGCGATGCTCCCGCCATCACGGTGAGGGCAAGCGCCTTGGCAGGGCCGGGGATCGCGCGCTCCTGCTGCCAATCCTGCAGCACCGGGCCAAAGCGAGGATGGGTATAGAGCCACCGGTGAAAGCGTGGCGAACTTTTGCTGAACGCCCACAGGGCCATCAACATGAACACAGTTGTGGGCATAACAGGCAGGATGGCGCCGACCATGCCAAGTCCCACATTCAGCCAGCCAAACGCGATCAACAAGGGGCGCGAGCAAAAGAGTGCACCAAGCCGGGCAAAGGCGGATGGTTTCCGAAGCTCGGGGTTGGATATCGTCGACATGACGTCAGCTTAAACAATTCGTCTAAAGGCGAAGTAAACAACGGCAAAATGGGCGGGGAAGCCAGATCTGCCTCGCTCCGCCACTTTCATGATAGGGTAGGCAATTGCTTCACCGGGGGAGGACCATCCATGATCAGCAGCGAAGCCACTGAATTGAACGCATATTTACGACAAGAACTAAAAGAAACCCGCGCGTTCGAGCAACCGGTCGATGATGTTCGAGTATTGTGGGAAGAATTTGGTCAGTCGATCCCGAACTATTCTCCTGACATTACCATTGAGCCGGTCGATGCCGAGGGGGTCGGTGCCGAGTGGGTGACCGCGCCGGGTGTCACCGGAGACCGGGTGTTGTTGCAATTCCATGGTGGTGGTTTTGTCATTGGCCACCCCGATACCTACCGCAATTTCAATGCTCGCATATCAGAAGCCTTGGGCGCGCGCGTGCTGGCGGCTGACTACAGACTTGCCCCTGAAAGTCCGTTTCCGGCAGCGGTCGACGATACCTTGGCCACTTATAAGTGGGCCCTGTCTCAAGGCCATAAACCGGAGAATATTGGTTTTGTTGGTGAATCAGCGGGCGGTAACCTTGTCCTCTCGACATTACTTGCGGCGCGTGATGCGGGATTGCCCTTGCCCGCGGCGGCAGTGGCCATATCACCATGGTTTGACTTGAGCCTCGCCGGCCACACGCACGCGTCCAATGAGGCCGCCGACCCGATGATTGGACCCGGCTTGCTCGGCCAATGGGCCGAGGAATATTTAAACGGTGCAGATGCAAAAAGCCCATTGGCGTCGCCCGTGTTCGGTGATCTGTCGGGATTGCCGCCCATATATTTGATGGCCGGCAGCACCGAAGTGCTGTTGGACGACACCCACGCAATGTTTGAAAAATTGAGCAAAGCAGGCGTTGATGTGCGTGCCGAAATCGTGCCCGAGATGCCGCACATTTGGCCCATATTTGCCTATCAGATACCCGAAGGCCAACTGGCAATTTCCCGTATGGCCGCCTTTTTTGGTGAGCACTTAATTGGATAAGCCTGCCGCTAAAAAGCGCGTTCGGAGGGTGCCATGGCATCCTTGAGCCGGGATCAACTGCTCGATCTGTTGGAACGGGTCGGTCACCAGGAAGACAGCGAGATCGACTTGGCTGACACCGCGCTGCTGCTGGCGGCCCTGGACCAGCCGGACACCGACCTTGCGCCATACCGCCGTCACTTGGACAAACTGGTGGCTGATGTGCGTGCCGAGGCGACAACCGATACCGGCAAAGCGGCGACCCACGTCGACGCCCGACTGAACGTGTTGCGCACCGTGCTCTATGACACCCATGGCTACGCCGGTGATAAAGAGTCCTTTGACAACCCAAAGAACGCGAACCTTGTCCAGGTGATCGACCGTAAAAAAGGCCTGCCGGTCGCGCTCGGCATTTTGTGTCTGCATGCGGCCGAGGGGGCGGGCTGGGATATGGCTGGCCTCAATTTTCCATCGCATTTCCTCTTACGGCTGGAGGCGCCCCCCGAACGCGCCATTTTGGATCCGTTCGACCGCTGCGCCGACTTGGACGCGGTGGCCATTCGGGCCCGGCTCAAGGACATGCTCGGCGAGGGCGCTGAATTTCAGCCAAGCTACTTCGAGCCGGTCACCAAGCGCGCCATATTGTTACGCCTCCAGAACAACATCAAACTGCGCGCCTTGCACACCGACGATACCGATAAGGCGCTCGCGGTGCTGAACGCCATGGCGCTGGTCGCCCCCCACGCGCAGGCCCTGTTTGCCGAGCGTGCCATGCTGTTTGCCCACCGGGGCGAGCTCACCACGGCGATCCGCACCTTGGCCGGGTTTCTGGAGCGCGAACAAGCGGCCCTGCAACCGCCCGAAGACGACTTCGCCGACCTAAAAGCGTTGCTGCGTAACCTGCGCTCGAGCCTCAATTAGCTCCTCTATTCCCGTCACCTATTAGGTTATTTAGCAACCGTTCTGCTATATGCGGACGGTTTTGGACGCATGAACGGTCCTACCGCCAGTCGCAATCGGAATTGTTGCTATATCTGTAATTGCAGGTACGGCCACCGAAATAACATGCGGCGCGATTTGAGTAGCGGGTTATGCACTGACTAACCAGTTATGCACTGAGTAACCGGTTATTCTTCCCAGAACCCCGCTACTCTTCCCAGAAGTTGAGCTCGATGGTGACACCGTCCGGGTCGTGGAGGAACACTTGTTTGAGCGGCCAGCCGGGGACTTCGTTTTCCTTGTGGGAGATGTTGGCGGCTTTGAGGCGCGAGACGTAATCGTCGATGCCGGTTGCGCGAAAAGCCACGTGGTGAATGGAGCCGGTGCCTTGGGGCCCCGCGTCTTCCCCATTGGCGCTGCCGCCGGTGATGCCGCCTTTGGCCATCATGTCGGCGCCGTCTGAGCCAAGTAGGTGCACGACCGCCTTGTCGCCCGCGTAAATCCACGCGCCGGGGAAGCCGAGGTCGGGGCGCTTGCCGTTTTCTAGGCCCAAGACGTCAGTGTAGAAGGCGACCGAGGTGTCGAGATCGGCGGTCACAATGGTGAAGTGATCAAGGGTTTCGACGGTCATGTGCGGGCTCCTTCCGGTGGGCGGGGGCGTGCCTCGATGGGTTTTTAATACGTGACGCCTATTAGTGCGCGATTTTGGCCATCATGGCAAACAAGCTCATGATATCCCGCTCCGACGTGTCGCCCGCATACTCGCGATAGAGGGTGGAGACATTGACCGCAATGCGCTCGGCCTCGCCCCAGGATGAGTAGTCGCCAAGCGCAATGTCGCCAATGGCGTCTTCCATGCTGAGCCCCGCGTCATAGCGCTTGCGGGTCTCGGTATCGATGTATTTCAAGTATTCCTGCATGCGGCGCACGTCGGCCTTGTCGGCGATGGGGCCGTGGCCGGGGACGATTACATCCACGTCCAAATCCATAATGAGTTCGCAGGCCTCGATCCAGTTGCCGACCGGTCCGGCCCAAATGATCGGCGTGCCGCCAATGAAAAGAATATCACCGGTGTAGAGCACTTTGTTATCGGGCACGTGGATGAGGATATCGCCCAACGTATGAGCCGGGCCAACTTCAATCAGCTCAATCGATTTGTCGCCAACTTTCACGTCCAAGCGCCCCGAAAACGTGCGCGAGGGTCCAACCAGCTCGCAGTTCTCGAAATCAAAAGCGCTGAAACGCTCAGCGAAAAAGGCGCCGACGTCTCCCATCTGGTCGGTGTTGCGCATCATCTCGGCCAAGGCCTCGGGTGGGAAGCCGTCCCATTCACTGGCACTCGCCTCGGACGCGATGATCTCGGCGTCTTTCACCAGCCCATTGCCGAAAGTGTGGTCGGCGTTCGCATGCGTGTTCACCACCGTGTCGATGCCTTTGGCGGCACCGTTCGCGTCGGCCATGACGTCGAGCATCTGCCGCGTGAGGGGCTGGTCAAACAGCGTATCGACCAGCAAAGATTGATCACCGTCGACCACCAGGCCCGCGTTGCTCCACCCCCACGAGCCGTCAGGCTGCAGGTAGGCATACGCGCCATTGCCGAGATCGTGCAAGCCTTTGGTAAATTGCCAGTCTGCCATGGTCATCCCTCCCGTGGTGGTGCGGATTATGATAAAGCCCGGCGGGCGATTTGCCAAAGCCTACCGGGGCCCCTAAAACAGGAGATCAACTTTTGAGGACGCACCCATGAGCGAAATCGACGAAAAAGTAGCGGTGATTACCGGCGCGGGTTCGGGCATTGGGCGCGCGCTGGCGATTGCGCTCGCCGCCCGGCGCTGCCCCCTGTCGCTCTGTGATGTGGACCGGGAGGGGCTGGCGGAGACCGTGCGCCTGGCCGAGCAATCCAACGTGTGCGTAACCCCGCATATTGTCGATGTGTCCAACCGCGAGCAGATGGAGAAGTTTGCCGCCGACACCATCGCCGAACATGGCCGCGCCGACCTCATATTCAACAACGCCGGAGTGACCTTGGTCGAAACCGTCGAAGACATGAAATACGAAGACTTCGAATGGGTGATGAATATTAATTTTTGGGGCATGGTCTACGGCAGTAAGGCGTTCCTGCCCCATTTGCGCCAACGCGGCAGCGGCCATATCACCAACATCTCAAGCTTGTTTGGGATTTTGTCGGTGCCGGCCCAGGCCGCGTACAATTCAAGCAAGTTCGCCATCCGGGGATTTACCGAGTCACTGAGGTGGGAAATGACTGGCACGGGGGTGGGGGTGACGTCCGTGCATCCGGGCGGCATTAAAACCAATATCGTGCGCAGTGCGCGCTTTTATAAAGACGGCGAAGGCCACACCGATCAGGCCGCTATGAACAAGCGTTTCGAAGAAAAGATGGCGCGGCTAACCCCCGCGCAAGCGGCGGCGATCATCTTAAAAGGAGTCGAGAAGGGCAACCCGCGGGTGCTGGTGGGGGCGGATGCAAAAATCCTCGATCTCGCCCAGCGGCTGTTCCCGCGCGCCTACGGGCGGGTCATCCATATGATGTTCGGAAGCTAGTTTTTGCCTTTGCCGGGCAGCATCAGCGCGAAACCGACGGACACCGCACAACTGGCGACAAAAATCCAAAACGCGATCAAGTGCCCGGTGATGTCGTCCCCCGCCGCCGTGTCGGGTAAGAGGGAACTGAGGATGGCAATACCGGCAATCCCGCCGAAATAGCGGGTGGTCGATAAGGCCGCTGCCGCCATGCCGCTTTCATTTTGCGCGACCGCGCTCATGGCCGCCGCCTGGTTGGGACCTGAAGACAAACCGAGGCCGAGGCCAACGAGCCCGAGGGGGATCACAACGCCGGAAAGGGATTGCCAGATTTCCAAGTCGGCGAGGAGGGCGACCCCGACCGTGCACATGAGGCTGCCAATCACTACAGTGAGGCGCACACCGATGTAATGGGCGACCCGCCCGCCCAAGGGCGCAAACAGGACCATGCCCGCGGTCAACGCCAGCATGGCGACACCCACTTGGGATTGGGGCAGGTCGCTCAAATCGGCAAACAAAAAAGGCATCTGGAAGATAAGCGCGTACATGGCGAGGTTTTGGGTGGCGACGATGAGGCCACCGGCGGCAAACCTTGGCCGTAAAAATAAGCGCAGATCGAGCACCGGCGCGGGCACTCGCCGTTCCCAGACAACGAAACCGGCGAGAAACAAGACCGCCAAGGCGACCAGAGCGATAGTCCACGCACCGGGCACGCGAAGCCCGATCATGCCGGCAATCAGGCCGGCCGCCAGCAAGAGGGTGCCGATCCAATCAAATTGTGACAGGCGACCATCCAACGAGCGCTCGCCCGACTTTGAAAGGTCGATGCCCTTTTGCAACATCCACGACACGACCAGGATCGGTAAGTTGGCGAGGAACACCGATTGCCACC
>JAPYRI010000109.1 GCA_029941135.1 Alphaproteobacteria bacterium
CGGACATAGAAATCCAAGCCCGGGAAATACTCGCGCTGCGGGAGCGGCTCAATAATATTTATGTCAAGCACACCGGGCAGACCTATGAAACCATTGAAAAATCACTGGACCGTGACAACTTTATGACTGCGGAGCGTGCAAAAGAATTCGGTCTGATTGATCAAGTTGTTTCCAAGCGGGCGCAAAGCACGGAAGGCGATCCGAATGATGACAGTGGCGATTCGGATGACTGAGGCGCGTAAATTTTAAGCCAGAAGCGGATTTGTTAAAGAATTTTTGAGATCGCGGAATTAGAGTTAAGTGTACGATTAGCCCTGAAGCAAATGTAACAAAGGTTTTGAGAATAAAAGAATGAAACGTCGAATAACTGTTGGCTCTCTAATTATGTTGAACTCTGAGGAAGCCGACCGGTATCATTACGGATCAGTTCTTGGGACGGAGTACTCATGACGAAGCTAAGTGGCGGCGAATCGAAAAACACCTTGTACTGCTCGTTTTGCGGCAAGAGCCAGCACGAGGTTCGCAAACTCATTGCGGGCCCGACGGTGTTTATCTGTGATGAATGTGTTGAATTGTGCATGGATATTATCCGTGAAGAGCACAAGAGTGCTCTTGTAAAAACCCTTGATGGGGTCCCCGCACCGGGCGAAATCTGCGGGGTGTTGGATGATTATGTTATTGGCCAAGATCACGCAAAGCGCGTTCTGTCGGTTGCTGTCCACAATCACTATAAGCGGCTCAACGATGAATCTAACAAATCAAGCGACGTCGAGCTGGCTAAATCCAATATTCTCCTCATCGGCCCAACAGGTTGCGGCAAAACACTCTTAGCGCAAACGCTGGCTCGCATATTGGATGTTCCGTTCACTATGGCGGACGCGACCACCCTCACCGAAGCGGGGTATGTGGGTGAGGATGTCGAAAACATAATTCTGAAATTACTGCAATCCGCTGAATACAATGTCGAACGCGCGCAGCGTGGAATTGTCTACATCGATGAGGTCGACAAAATCAGCCGCAAATCGGACAATCCGTCGATTACCAGGGATGTGTCTGGTGAAGGTGTGCAGCAGGCATTATTGAAAATTATGGAAGGCACAGTTGCCAGTGTTCCACCACAAGGTGGTCGTAAACATCCACAACAAGAATTTTTGCAAGTGGATACCACCAATATACTGTTCGTTTGCGGCGGCGCATTTTCGGGGCTCGAGAAAATTATCTCTCAACGCGGCCGGGGCAAGTCCATAGGCTTCGGCGCTGATGTGCGTTCGCAAGATGAGAGGCAAACCGGCCACATCCTGAAACAGGTAGAACCGGAAGATTTATTGAAATTTGGTTTAATACCTGAATTTGTCGGCCGGCTTCCGGTGGTGGCGACTTTGGGTGATTTGGACGAGTCGGCTCTGGTTGAAATTTTGAGCAAACCCAAGAATGCTTTGGTCAAGCAGTACCAGCGTTTATTTGAGATGGAAGACGTTGCGCTGACGTTCACTGAGGAAGCCTTGTCGGGGGTCGCTAAAAGGGCGGTCTTGCGGAAAACCGGCGCGCGGGGTTTGCGTTCGATCATGGAAAGCATACTACTGGACACGATGTTTGAACTGCCTTCTTTGGAAGGCGTCGAGGAAGTCGTCATTAATCCGGAAGTTGTGGAAGGCAGGGCAAGCCCGTTGTACATTTACTCGGACCGTCGAGAAGACATCGGCAGCAGTGCCTAACCGTAGACAAGGTGCTGATCGAAGATGAGTCGGCACCTGACTTGAATTAAGGGCCCACCATGGCCACCTTCAGTACAGTGTGAAGTTATTTGAAACAGCCATCAGCCAATTAACTGGTGTGCGAGAGGATTGACTATGGACCAACCGCCTACCTCGCCTGACACCACCTTGTACCCGGTTCTGCCGTTACGCGACATCGTCGTGTTCCCGCATATGATTGTGCCCTTATTTGTGGGTCGTAAAAAATCCGTCCTCGCACTCGAAGACGTGATGAAAGATGACAAGCAAGTCATGTTGGTAGCTCAAAAGAATGCCGGCGATGATGACCCGGGGCCGGACGATATTTATCCGATAGGAACGGTTGCGTCAGTTCTCCAACTCCTCAAATTGCCCGATGGCACAGTAAAAGTATTGGTCGAAGGGGGATGGCGGGCGCGGATTGACAGCTATACGGACAATGAAGAATTTTTCCAGGCATTGGTTGAACCACTGCCGGATGAGGATGCGGATGCGGTTGAAGAAGATCTGCAGGAAATTGAAGCATTGTGCCGTTCAGTAATTGGACAATTTGAGCACTACGTCAAACTTAACAAAAAAGTGCCCCCTGAAGTGCCGGTGTCTGTTGGCCAAATCGACGAACCCGGCAAACTTGCCGATACCGTCGCTTCCCACCTGACCCTCAAGATCTCAGAAAAACAGGAATTATTGGAAGTTCGCGGACTGAAGGCGCGTCTGGAGCGCGTTTACTCTCTCATGGAAGGAGAGATCGGTGTCCTGCAGGTGGAGAAAAAAATTCGCGGGCGGGTTAAACGCCAAATGGAGAAAACCCAGCGTGAATACTATTTGAATGAGCAGATGAAAGCCATTCAGAAGGAGCTTGGTGACGCCGACGAAGAAGGTGATGAATTGGCTGAGTTGGGAGATAAGCTAAAGAGTACGAAATTCTCCAAAGAAGCTCGGGAAAAAGCCAACAGTGAATTCAAAAAACTGCGCAACATGAGCCCAATGTCGGCGGAAGCTGCTGTCGTTCGCAACTACTTAGATTGGTTGGTGAGCATACCTTGGGGCAAGAAAACACCGTTTAAAAAAGGTTTGGAGGAAGCCCAGCAAATTCTCGACGACGACCACTGTGGTCTTGAGAAGGTCAAAGAACGAATCCTCGAGTACATTGCCGTCCAACAGAGGACCAAAAAGGTCAAGGGCCCAATTTTATGTTTGGTGGGACCTCCGGGTGTTGGTAAGACCTCGCTTGGCAAATCCATTGCGCGGGCGACCGGACGTAATTTCGTACGTATGTCATTGGGCGGCGTTCGAGATGAGGCCGAAATTCGCGGTCATCGCAGAACCTATATTGGGTCGATGCCAGGCAAAGTTATTCAAAGCATGAAAAAGGCCAAACGGATCAATCCACTGTTCTTGTTCGACGAAGTTGACAAAATGGGTGCTGATTTCCGGGGTGATCCTTCTTCAGCCCTTTTGGAAGTTTTAGACCCTGAACAGAACGATACGTTTAATGATCATTACCTTGAGGTCGATTACAATTTGTCGGATGTTATGTTTGTCACAACGGCCAACACACTGAATATGCCGCAAGCATTATTGGATCGGATGGAAGTTATTCACATCCCGGGTTATACCGAAGATGAAAAGGTCCAAATCGCAATCCAGCATTTGCTGCCGAAACAACAGGAAGCTCACGGTCTTAAGGAAGGCGAATGGAGTTTGTCCGAGCCGGCGTTGAGAGATTTAATTCAGTCCTACACCAGAGAAGCCGGGGTTCGAAATCTTGAGCGCCAACTTGCCAACCTTGCACGGAAAGCGATCCGTGAGATCATGCAGAATAAGGCTGAAAAGGTGGCAGTCACTCGCCGAAATTTGGAGAAATTCGCTGGCGTGCCAAGATATCGGGTCGGCGAAATCGAAGAAGTAGACTGTGTCGGAAGTACAAACGGTTTGGCTTGGACCGAAGTTGGCGGCGTGCTGTTGGCCATCGAAGCCGTTGTCATCCCTGGCAAAGGCAAGATGACGATAACCGGGAAGCTGGGCGATGTGATGCAAGAATCTATTCAAGCTGCGGCAAGTTATGTCCATTCACGTGGCGAAAAGTTTGGCATTGCCAAGAATATGTTCAGTGAAAAAGACATTCACATTCACGTTCCCGAAGGCGCGACACCCAAAGACGGTCCATCCGCTGGCGTGGGTATGTGCACATCAATTGTGTCTGTCCTGACCGGAATACCCGTCCGGCACGACATCGCTATGACCGGCGAGATTACTTTACGAGGCCGGGTATTACCGATCGGCGGCCTAAAAGAAAAATTGTTGGCTGCCCTAAGGGCCGGAATCAAAACTGTCCTCATTCCGAAGGACAACGAAAAGGATTTGGCCGAAATTCCTGACAACGTGAAGAAGGGACTCAAGTTGATTCCGGTTTCCGAAGTGGATGATGTCCTTAAACATGCCCTCACGAGACCGCTTGTTTCCGTAAAATGGGAAGACGAATCTGTCGGAGAAAAGGTGCCGGAAAGCGGCAAGGCCGACAACATTGAGGACGTTGTTACCCATTAAATTGTAGTTTAGCTAAAAAGCTGTGCAAAACTACGAGAAAAATTGGGATAGGCTAGTTTTCCCTTTGACGTAGTGGGCGCAAGCGTTTTAGAGTCGCCGTCGCCAAAGGGAGCACCAAGACTATATAATATTAACCCATATCCAATAATTGATTAGCCTGGTTACTAGAAGGGGGCCTTAAAGTGAATAAAAATGATTTGATCTCAACCGTAGCTGACGACACAGGTTTATCCAAAGTAGAGGCCACGCGGGCCGTTGATAGTGTGTTTAGTTCTGTTAAGAAGTCTTTGACTGGCGGCGAGGAAGTCCGTTTGGTCGGTTTCGGAACATTTAGTGTCGTGCAACGGAAAGCTTCGGAAGGCCGGAATCCGCGTACCGGTGAAAAGATTCAAATCCCTGCTTCCAAGCAACCTAAATTTAAAGCCGGTAAAGCATTGAAGGAAGCAGTGAACAGACCCGGATAAACGACGCCGTCTTAGTTAGAATTTAGTGTCGGCCGTCTGTTAAAGGCGGCCGACTTTTTATGTGCTGTCGAAGGCCGAACTAGGACAGCGCTATCGGAATGGACTTTATTGAATTTGTGAGGGCGATTAGCTCAGTTGGTAGAGCATCTCGTTTACACCGAGAGGGTCGGCAGTTCGAGCCTGTCATCGCCCACCACCCAAGTCGACCGATACGAACTTGAAATGGTTTTTTGCCGGTTATTTGTGCAATGAACCTTGACACCCTGCAGGGGGTGTTTTAGACGAAACCCCGTTGATTGAGGGGGTGTAGCTCAGTTGGTTAGAGCGCTGGCCTGTCACGCCAGAGGCCGCGGGTTCGAGTCCCGTCACTCCCGCCACTCAAACACTATGCGATGTGACAGGCGCAGGTTAAATAGGGTGATTGCAGTAAAAAACCACTGATATATTGGCGACTTAAGCCTATAACCCGCTTTCCATGCTAGGGATGCCATCTTATACTCAAAGGTAATTTTGCTGGCGGTCGTCAATATTCTGTACTTGATCGACTGCTTATCGTTTACGAGCGCTTAACCGAAACAATTCATAAACAAAAACCCCTGGCGATTAGTTTAAGGTTCTCTGGTGTCAAACTGTTTTTTGGGCGTATCTTCCGTGCATAGAAATATCGTTTCTGACATGGTGTGGGGCTGAGATGGATATAGCGCTGACAGATCTCTTGCTCGAATACCTGCCAATTTTAATATTCTTGGGTGTAGCGATTGGCTTATCGGTAGTGATGGTTGGTGGATCCTATATTGCCGCCCATCAAAAACCCGATCCCGAGAAGTTATCAGCCTATGAGTGCGGTTTTGACGCCTTTGAGGGTTCGCGGGCACAATTCGATGTGCGCTTCTATTTAGTTGCCATCCTTTTCATCATTTTTGACCTTGAAGTTGCCTTCCTCTTCCCTTGGGCAGTAGCTTTGGGCGAAATCGGCGTATTCGGGTTTTGGTCCATGGTCGTATTTTTGGGAATTCTAACCATCGGTTTTGTTTACGAGTGGAAGAAAGGGGCTCTGGAATGGGAGTAAAACCAGATTCCTTGGCACAATTGACGCCAGTGACTGTGGCGGGGTCCTCAAACAGTGTGTTCGGCCAAATGTCGAACGACCTTGCCGATAAAGGCTTCCTGGTGACCAAACTTGATGACTTGGTCAATTGGGCTCAGACAGGCTCGCTGTGGTGGATGACCTTTGGCCTTGCATGTTGTGCTATTGAGATGATGCACTGCTCTATGCCACGTTACGATCTTGAGCGCTTTGGTGTAGCGCCACGCGCCAGTCCTCGGCAGTCCGATGTAATGATCGTTGCCGGAACATTGACCAACAAAATGGCGCCGGCACTGCGTAAAGTGTACGACCAAATGGCCGAGCCCCGATACGTAATCTCCATGGGCAGTTGTGCCAATGGAGGCGGTTACTACCATTATTCCTACTCGGTTGTGCGGGGGTGTGATCGCATCGTGCCGGTTGATATATATGTGCCAGGATGTCCGCCGACGGCGGAGGCCTTACTCTACGGCATTCTTCAATTGCAGAAGAAAATTCGCCGTACTTCAACCATCTCCCGCTGACATTGATGCCTGTTGAACCCGTTGTGCAATAACCAAAAATAAGCAGACAGGCAGAACAAATGGACGAAACCCTTAACGAATTCGGCGAGTATATTGCGACGGCACTGTCGCATGAAGTTACCGGATTTACGATTGCAAACGAAGAGCTCACGGTTCACGGCCGCGCAGATCAAATTATCAAAATTTTATCATTCTTACGGGATGACAGCGCCTGTCATTTCAAGGTGCTCATTGATTTGTGTGGTGTTGATTACCCGGATCGGCCGCGACGATTTGACGTGGTCTATCATCTGCTCAGTTTGCGCCATAATCAGCGAATTCGAGTTAAGGTAGAGGCGGACGACGAAACGCCAATTCCTTCAGTATGCGAAGTATATACATCGGCCGGGTGGCATGAACGGGAAGCCTGGGACATGTTTGGTATACTATTCGCCGGCAATGCAGATTTACGCCGTATCCTCACAGATTATGGATTCGAAGGGCATCCGTTGCGGAAAGATTTTCCGCTGACCGGTTTTGTTGAAGTGCGGTATGACGACGAATTGAAAAGGGTCGCTTACGAACCTGTTTCCCTTACCCAGGAGTTTCGCCGATTTGACTTCATGAGCCCATGGGAAGGCGCGAAATACATCCTACCAGGCGACGATAAAGCCGCCGATAACGAGAGTGATGGTTCAATAACGGACGGGAAAGACTGAAGTGGCTGAAGTCAATCTGTCCAATTACACACTTAATTTTGGGCCTCAACACCCCGCAGCCCACGGCGTGTTGCGATTGGTGCTGGAGCTTGATGGTGAGGTGGTCGAGCGCACCGACCCGCATATAGGACTGCTCCATCGCGGGACAGAAAAGTTAATTGAACACAAGACCTATATGCAATCAATTCCTTACTTCGACCGATTGGATTACAGCTCACCGATGAACCAAGAACACGCTTTTGTGTTGGCGATTGAAAAATTGCTGGGATGTGAGGTTCCGAAGCGCGCGCAATACCTAAGGGTACTATTTAGTGAAATTGGCCGCCTGCAAAACCATATTTTGGGGATCACCACCGGTGCGCTGGATGTTGGGGCGCTGACGCCATCTTTGTGGGGCTTTGAAGACCGCGAAGAATTGATGTGCTTTTACGAACGCATCTCCGGGGCGCGCATGCACACAGCCTACTTCAGGCCGGGCGGGGTGCACCGGGATATTCCGCCGGATTTGATTGAAGACATCTACAAATTTTGTGAGAGTTTTCCTGAAACTGTTGCCAACATAGAAAGTCTGCTGACGGACAACAGAATATTCAAACAACGGACAGTGGATATCGGCATCGTTAGCGCTGAACAAGCGCTGGATTGGGGGTTCTCCGGGGTCATGCTGCGAGGTTCGGGTATCGCTTGGGATTTGCGCCGGTCGCAACCTTACGAAGTTTATTCTGAACTTGATTTTGATATTCCCATTGGTAAACACGGAGATTGCTACGACCGATATTTGTGCCGCATGGAAGAGATGTTGCAGAGCGTCAATATTATGAAGCAATGCCTCGACCAATTGCCCGGGGGGCCAGTGCGCTCAATTGACAATAAAATCACGCCGCCCAGACGAAACGAGATGAAGAATTCCATGGAGGCACTGATTCATCATTTTAAACTCTACACCGAGGGCCTCCATGTTCCTGAAGGGGAAGTGTATGCCGCCATTGAGGCGCCCAAGGGAGAATTCGGTGTTTATCTAGTGTCGGACGGCGGTAATCGGCCTTACCGGTGTAAAATCCGTGCGCCTGGATTTTCTCATTTACAGGCCATGGATCCAATGATGAAGGGACACATGCTGGGAGATACGCCGGCAATTATCGCGACACTGGATGTTGTTTTTGGGGAAGTAGATCGATGACCGGGGGTAACGGCAATGCAATCACACCGCCGGTAAGCTTCGAGTTTTCGATGGAGAATTTGGAGCGCGCCAAAATGCATATCGGCAAGTACCCGGATGGTCGTCAGGCTAGCGCGGTAATGCCGCTATTGGATTTGGCGCAGCGGCAAGGCGATGGTTGGCTGCCCACTGCGGCAATCGAATATGTCGCGGCTTATCTCGACATGCCGTTTATGCGCGTTTTTGAAGTCGTAAGTTTTTACACCATGTACAATTTGGAACCCGTGGGTAAAACGCGGGTTCAAGTTTGCACGACAACTCCTTGCTGGCTGCGTGGTTCAGACGCGGTCGTTGCCACCTGCAAACGAAAACTGGGGATTGGCATCGGCGAAACCACCGCGGATGGTAAGTTTAGCTTGACCGAAGTGGAATGCCTGGGTGCATGCGTTAACGCGCCCGTAATACAAGTCGATGACGATTATTTTGAAGATGTCGATGGTGAGACGGCGGAAGCACTGATTGACGCTTTGCAGCGAGGCGCGCGCCCTAAGCC
>JAPYRI010000110.1 GCA_029941135.1 Alphaproteobacteria bacterium
ATCCAATTGATCACGTCACCATCATCACGCTGGCCCCAGACACCGATCTTGCCACGCCCGAGTGCGCGCGAGACCGGGTCCACTCGGCGCCATTCAGTGGAGACAACCCGGTGGGCGATCTTCCACGCGCCATCGCGTTTCTCGAAACGATCGACGTAGCGAATGCCCATGATGTCGTCCTTGCCGTTGCCGTCCTCGTCTTCGCGCCGGTGATAGGCCACCGCATAGGTTTCGGCACACGCACTCTCGCCTTCGATTTCAATCAGCATGTTGCCCATGAAATGCTGGGTCGCGGTCCACTGGGGCAGAAAATTTTTCGCTGCTGCGATGAACTCCTCGACCGTGCCGGCGAACGACCCGTGATCGTCGTAGGCGTCTGGGTGATAGCAGGAACGCACGAGATCGAAATCCAGACGATCAATGCCGCGTGCGTAACGGTAGATGGCGTCCGCGATCTCTTGGCGCGTGACCAGCGTTTCAATCTTACCTGCGTCTGTCATAGCTATGTCAGTCATAGCCGTCCCTCCTGTGTGTGCTGTTTTCCGGTCTTGTCCGGGTAGCGTATCATCTCGCGAATTGATGTGGCCAAGGTGTTTCGTAGATTTGATTATTGCCCTGATAATGCCAGCCAAAAAAAAGAGTGGACGCCGGGGTCAAGAAAGCTCTCTATTTCAGGGACGCTTTATATCTATGGTGAAAACGGAGGCGAATATCGTGCCCGACAAAACAATGTCAGCCGAATTCAATGTCACGCCACAAAAAGTAGATGCGGTGGTTGTGGGCGCCGGGTTTGCCGGGCTCTACATGCTGTATTTGTTGCGGGACAAACTCAAACTTAACGTGGTTGCCCTCGAAGCCGCCGATGGGGTTGGGGGAGTGTGGTACTGGAACCGGTATCCCGGTGCGCGCTGCGACATCGCCGCCGCGCATTATTCCTACTCGTTCTCCAAGGAACTGGAGCAGGAATGGGTGTGGCCGGAAAAATATCCCGACCAGCCGACGATCCTTAAGTACTTGGAGCATGTTGCGGATCGTTTTGATTTGACCCGCGATATTCAGTTCGACACCCGAGTTGAAATTGCCGAGTTCGATGACAAGGAACAGCGTTGGCTAGTCACGACCAAGAAGGGAGATCAATACAGCGCCCAGTATTTTGTTCCGGCCGTCGGTATTTTGTCCGACCCGAAAATTCCGCAGATTAAAGGCCACGAAAATTTTAAGGGCGGCAGTTGCTTTAGCGGCCGCTGGCCCAAAGAAGGGGTCGACTTTGCCGGGAAAAATGTCGGTATTATCGGGACCGGCGCAACCGCCGTGCAGGCAATCCCGGTGATTGCCGAGACCGCCGCCCATTTGACCGTGTTTCAGCGCACGCCCTATTTTGCCGTTCCGTTGCAGAACAAGGTGATGACCGAGGCGGAAGACAAACGCATGAAAGCGTCTTACGCCAAGATACGTAAGCACGACCGCGAGTCGGTTGGCGGCATGACTCTTTCCGAGGCTCGACCCTCGGCGATGGCCGACACGCCGGAACAGCGCAAAGCTCACTATGAACAGCGTTACAAGGAAGGCACTTTCAATCTTTGGGTCGCGAGCTACGACGATCTAATTTATGACCGCGAGTCCAATGAGACAGCGGCTGAGTTTGTCCGCTCTAAAATACGCGAGCGCGTGACCGACCCTGAGATCGCCGAATTGCTGTGCCCGCCCAAGGGCATTACCTTCGGGACGAAACGCCAACCCTGCGAGACCGGGTACTTCGAAGCCTATAATCGGGACAATGTGACCTTGGTTGACTTGAACCAAACGCCGATTGAGGAGATCGTTTCCGAAGGAATGCGAACCTCGGATCAAACCCACGAACTTGATTATCTGATCTTTGCCACCGGGTACGATGCGTTTACCGGTTCATACCTCAAAATGAACATTACGGGGCGCAATGGTCTCGCGTTGAAAGACCATTGGTCCAATGGTCCGCGCAGTTACTTTGGGCTGTCGGTCACGGGTTTTCCCAACATGTTTATTATCACCGGGCCGCAAAGCCCGTCTGCCTTTTATAATTTCCCGCTCGGGATTGAACGCCACTGCGATTGGATTGCCGATTGTATTGTTCATACCAATGGGCGCGGCATGGCGGCGGTTGATGTTGAGCAGAAACGGGAAGAAGAATGGGTCGCCAAGGTCACCGCAATAGCCGAGGAAACCTTATTCCCACAAGCAAGTTCCTGGTACATGGGCGACAACATTCCGGGCAAGCCTCGGGCTTTCGCAATTTATCTGGGTGACGGCCAGGTCTTTTACGAAATGATTGAACGTGAAGCCGCTGACAAATACCCGAGCTACAATTTTGTCCCCAAGGGCGGAGAGAAAACCGGCACGGAAGCCAGCGCTCGGGTGAAGACTTGACGGTCATGATATCCATTCCGAAATCCGCCAAACCCTGTAACCGCACCGCCGAATTCAATCAGGTTCCCGTGCCCCCGGGCCTGCTACGCGACCATCAGACGAAAGCGGGTGGCCGGCTTGTTCGAAGTGGAGAACGGCCTCATCGCCCGCTGGTCCGACTATTGGGACGCGGTCACCCTGCAGCCGATCCTTGATCAGGTGTGACTGCTAAGCCCCTGGCGCGAACAGCGACTGGATTGCTCGATGAGATAGCGGCGCGAGATCCGGACCGGCTGGCGGTCATCGATGGAGCGCACCCACCGGGACATTTTTGCCATGATGCGCCACATCATTGCTCAGCCGCTTAATGGCGAGCAAACTGGCCGGGTTCTGTTCGGGTTGGCGCCGACCGACCCTTGGTACGCAGTCTGACAATCCCTAGCCGATACAGGTCTTGCGGTGTTTGACCTTAAGCTGACCACTGTTCATGTAGATATCCGAATCCATAAAAAATACCACGTGGATGCCGCGCGCAGCAGCCTTTTTGCAAAGCGCATTGGTCTTCGACTTGATTGTCGGCCAAGAAAGTTCGGTGGTGTCGGGAAATAGGATGAGCGCGGGACCTTCGATACTGGCGTGGCCGATGCTGGGCATGTCTTGCACGACGCTCAACCAATTGTCCGCGTTGGCTGAACCCGCACCTATGAGGGCCAAAGTCACCCCGGCGACGCGATTTTATTCATTTGGCTCATTTTGACCCTCAGAATTGGATAAATCGCTCTAAATAGTATAATGACTGGATACCATCAGCACTCTTATGTTTCAGGATTATATTGGGGCCAACGCGATGAATAAGATTACAGCGGTTGAATCAAGTAAAGACGATGCATTTTCAGCCGAAGCATTGGGGTTTGATCCAGCAGAATTGCGCGAGAAATATAGGGTTGAGCGCGATAAGCGCCTGCGTGAGGACGGTAACGACCAGTATCAGGAATTGTCAGGTGAACTGGAGCATTTCGCCGGCGACCCCTACATTGACGAAGAAATGGTCCGCGACCCGATCACGGAAGAAATTGATGTCGCGATCATAGGCGGTGGCTTTGGCGGCCTGATCGCGGCCGCCCATCTGCACAAGGTCGGGGTCGATGATATTCGCATCATCGAGAAGGCGGGAGATTTCGGCGGTACCTGGTATTGGAACCGCTATCCGGGCGCGCAATGCGACATCGAGTCATATATATACATGCCGCTCTTAGAAGAGACCGGATACATCCCTAAAGAAAAGTACGCCTATGGGCCGGAGATTCTTGAGCACGCACAGAGGGTCGGTAAGCATTACGATCTTTACAAACGCGCGTGCTTCCAAACCCAGGTCGATACGCTCACATGGGATGAGGAGACAAGCCGGTGGATCATCCGCACGGATCGTGACGATGTTCTGAAAGCGCGCTTTGTTGTCATGTCGAGCGGGCCGCTTAATCGCCCCAAATTGCCGGCGATTCCGGGCATCGAAAACTTCAAGGGCCACACCTTCCACACCAGCCGGTGGGATTATGACTACACCGGTGGCTCATCGAGCGGTGGTCTGGATAAATTGAAAGACAGGCGGGTCGGCGTGATTGGCACCGGCGCGACCTCCATTCAGTGTGTGTCTTACTTAGCTAAATCAGCCAAAGAGCTGACTGTCTTTCAACGGACACCGTCATCGATCGATGAGCGCGGCAACAAGCCGACTGATCCGGAGTGGGTGAAGACTTTAAAGCCGGGCTGGCAAAAGGAACGCAATCTCAATTTTGCCTCGATTTTGAGTGGCATCCCCCAGAAAGATGATCTAGTCAACGATCGCTGGACTGACCTGTTCAAGGCGCTGTCAAAAATTCTGATGTCGGCGTCATCGGGCATGACCATGGAAGAATTATCGTCGACGTCCGAGATCGCCGACTACAAAAAAATGAACGGAATCCGGGCGCGGGTTGAAGCGACGGTCGACAGCCCGGAAGTCGCAGAATTGCTGAAGCCTTGGTATCGTCAATGGTGCAAACGGCCGACTTTTAACGACGAATTTTTACCCACTTTCAATCTTCCCCATGTCTCGATTGTCGATACTGAAGGGAAGGGCGTTGATCGTGTGACCGAGACCGGTGTTGTCGTAAATGGCGTCGAGTACGAAGTGGATTGCCTTATTTTCGCGACCGGCTTTGAGGTTGGTACAGCCTATACGCGGCGTTCAGAATTTGATGTGTTTGGACGGAACGGCGTGTCACTCGCCGACTATTGGGCAGACGGGATGAAAACTTTTCACGGCCTGTATAGCAACGGTTTCCCGAACTGCTTCCACATGGGGCTTACTCAAACCGGATTATCGCCGTGTTTCACCTACATGCTCGACGGCCAGGCAACTCACATCGCCTACGTCATTCAGCAGGTGAACGAACGCCAAGCAAAATTTGTGGAAGCTTCAGTCGAAGCCGAAAACAAATGGGTTGAAACGGTAAGTCAGCCGAGCTTCATGTCTGACTACCTGCGCCACTGCACGCCTGGATACTACAACGGTGAAGGCACATCAGGGAAAACAAAGGGCTTCCTGGAAGGTCATTATGGTGAGGGTGCCGTGCAGTTTTACGGTCTTCTTCAAAAATGGCGGGAGAAGGGTGAGATGGCCGGAGTTGAGGTTATTTAGCGACCGCAGAGTTCGATTAATCGCATGACCGTCCAGACTTCGAACGACCCGACGGCTTTTAACGACTTTGAGCATAAGGGCTGGGAAAGGGCGAGTGGAGCCTACGAATTTCACTTCGCGCGAGTTACCCGGCAGATCGCTCCCGCCATGTTCAATACGGTTGGCGTCGGCGAGGGCACACGCGTGCTGGACGTCTGCACCGGCCCAGGTATCTTGGCGGGCGCGGCGGTAGAATGCGGGGCAGTACCGACCGGCCTTGATTTTTCAGCTGAGTTTATCGCGAGAGCCAGGCGCAATGTTCCTCATGCTGAATTTCTCGAGGGTGATGCGCAAAACCTACCCTTCGACGAGAACGCTTTTGATGCTGTGGTATGCGGCTATGGCATCATTCATTTGCCCGATCCCTTGCGTGCGCTTCAAGAGATGCGGCGCGTCCTCAAACCCGGGGGGCGGGTCGCCGTTAGTGTGTGGGAAGCGGCTCAACCGAACAACAGCTTTGGCGTTCTGTTCGGGGCGCTGGCCGCCCATGGCAATCTGGATGTGCCTTTGCCCCACGGTCCTGATTTTTTTCAGTTCAGTACCCAAGAGGCGATGACCGAGGCGCTCAAGGCCGCCGGTTTCACGGATGTCGCAACGCAAGGCGTCGAACAGATATGGACCATGGATCACCCGTCTGACCCCATTCAATCACTTATGGAAGCGAGTGTCCGCGCGCGCGGCTTACTGTCCGCTCAAACCGATGAGGCCCGGGCTGCAATCGACGTGGCGGTCGAGGCGGGGATGGGACAATTTGCCGTTTCCGGCGGCGGATATGAAGTCGCCATGCCGGCGATTGTCGGCAGCGGCACGAAATAAAGCGCATTCGCGGGGAAAATATTTAGCGCAAATGGCGACCTTCTCGAACGAAATTGGGCGACTGGTGATGAGTGCCGGTTTGCTCGTAATAGGGGCCGGATTTCTTACCAACGGATGCTCATTCGGCGGTAGCATTTCCGGTGAGCGGATGGCGCGCATTAAAGCCTCGCCGTACTACGAAAACGACGCGTTCTATAACGAGGAGCGCCAAGCGCCCTTGGGCCTTACCTGGAGTTTCCTGGACGCTCAGTTTTTTGGCGATGAGGTTCGCGAACCGCCGTCAGAAATTCCGGTGGTCAACATTGATCCCGAAACATTGGCAGGGCTACCGGCGCCGGGACTACGCGCAATTTGGCTCGGCCATTCCAGTGTACTGATTGAAATCGATGGACAGCGGATTATGGTTGACCCGGTGTTTTCGGATTATGCGTCGCCGGTTCAGTTCGCCGGACCCAAACGTTTTCACCCGCCGCCGATTGCATTGGCTAAGCTGGTGGGGATTAATGCGGTGATGATTTCCCATGATCATTACGACCATTTGGATCGTGCGGTGATCGAGCATCTAACCCTCCAAGGAACGCAATTTTATGTGCCCCTGGGTGTCGGCTCTCATTTGGCCAAATGGGGCGTGCCGGAAAATCAGATCCATGACATGGAGTGGGGACAGTCCAAAAAACTCGGTGGTCTCACCATCGTTTCAACGCCAAATCGACACTACTCCGGCCGGGGTCTGTTCGACTACAAAGCGACCCATTGGTCGTCATGGTCGGTGATTGGTCCTCGACACCGTTTATTCTACAGCGGCGATACCGGCTACTCGAAGAACTTTGCCCGCATCGGCGAGACCTACGGCCCGTTTGACTTGACGTTCATCAAAATCGGCGCTTACGGCCCGGGAGACAATTGGTTGAATGTTCATATGACCCCGGAAGACGCGGTTCGTGTCCATTTGGACGTGCGGGGAAAACGTATGCTGCCGGTTCATTGGGCAACATTTAATATGGCCCACCACGATTGGGACGAGCCGATAAAACGTGCGCGAGCAGCGGCGGAGAAGAACAATGTCGAATTGGTAACGCCCACGGTGGGGGAGAAAGTCGTCGCGGGAAATTCATTCTCTTCTACCAATTGGTGGGAACGTGTGAATTAGCGTTCTAGTTGCCACTTATGGTGGTTGGAGAGAATTTTTCTATATTCTTGAGAAAATCAGTATGATTGCGCCCGTTAAGTGGTTTTGAAGCGCCAGGATAGGGATAACTAGCGCGGGCGCCCGCTAATAAAAAATAAGTAAGTACCTGATTGGGGGAAGTTCTGAAGAAGCACCTAAAAATCGGGGTCCTTGACCTGGCGGCGAGAGCGCCGACACGCAAGATGTTTTCACGGATTATGCGGGCAAATCTAGCCAGCATCATGCCGCAAATTGTTGGCGTGTGGTGTGAGGAAGCCGGGCACGACGTTCACTTCGTTTGCTATACCGGTAGCGAAGATCTGCTGGAAGAATTGCCCAGCGATATCGATGTCCTGTTCGTCAGCGCGTTTACACGCTCGGCGCACTTGGCGTATGCAATCAGTAATTTGTACCAAAAGCAGGGCACGATCACCGTATTGGGCGGGCCGCATGCGCGCTGCTATCCGGAAGATGCCCAGAAATATTACGATTATGTCCTCGGCATAACCGACAAACAATTGGTCCACGACCTGCTCCAGGATTGCAGTCAACAACGCCCGTATGGCGTTGCGCTTTCGGCCCTTAGGCAACCAGCTTTTTTACCCAGCGTGGAAGAGCGCTGGCGGTTTATCTCAGCAACCCTTGACAAGACGCCGACCCGACTGAAGATCGTCCCTATGATCGGCAGTTTGGGGTGCCCCTACAGTTGCAGTTTTTGTATTGATTCCGTGATTGATTACCAGCCGTTGGAATTTGATCAAATTCGCGAAGACCTGAAATTCATCCGCCGAAACATGAAAAATCCCATGGTCGGCTGGCACGATCCAAATTTTGGTGTGCGCATGGACGACTATATGTCGGCGATCGAAGAGGCTGCGCCCAATGCCAGCGTTCCATTTATCGCCGAAAGTAGTTTGTCGTTGCTGTCCGAAAAAAATGTCAAACGATTGGGCAAGGCGGGTTGCGTGGCGACGTTGCCAGGCATTGAATCCTGGTATGGGATGGGCAACAAGTCCGGCACTGGCAGTCGCCAGGGCGATGAAAAAGTTTTGCAGGTCTCGGATCATATCAACATGATCTTGCGCCACATTCCCTATGTGCAAACAAATTTTGTTCTCGGATTAGATTCAGATGAAGGCGCCGAGCCGTTTGAGCTCACCAAGAAATTCATCGGTCTAACCCCGGGAGCGTTCCCCGCTTATTCGTTGCTGTCGGCCTTTGGCGAAGCGGCGCCCGTGAATTTGGAGCTACAGCGCGATGGACGGGTGCTCGGTTTTCCCTTCCATTTTTTGGATAACAACAAGTCGATGAATGTGCGGCCTAAAAATTATGAATGGCCCGAATTTTACGACCATCTGATCGATTTGATGCGGCACTCGTTTTCGCCCAAAACAGTGGTGCGGAGGTTTTTTGCCACCGACAGAGTGTTGGCGAAGGCCATGAATGTGGTGCGGTCTTGTTCGTCGGAGGGTTATTTTCGCCTGCAATACCATAAAAAGCTTCGCGGCTTGATGGATACGGACCGTCCCCTAAGAGACTTTATGGAACAGGAAACAGATGTTATTCCTGAGTTCTATACACGTAAAATTGTCAAGAGTTTAGGCG
>JAPYRI010000111.1 GCA_029941135.1 Alphaproteobacteria bacterium
GGACCCCCGACCATGATTGCCGCACTTTTACTTCATACACTTGCAGCTGTCGTCTGGGTAGGCGGCATGTTCTTTGCTTACGTTGTTTTGCGCCCGGTGGCGGGCACGATGGAGCCGCCCGCACGCCTAAAGTTGTGGCGAGGAGTATTCGATAAATTTTTCGTTTGGGTTTGGATTAGTGCAATCGTTTTGCTGTCGAGCGGTTACCTGATGGCGCTTGTGTTTATGGGCGGCATGGGTGCCGTCGGGCTGTCCGTCCATATAATGAACGGCCTTGGCTTCGTGATGGTACTCATATTTATGCACCTCTATTTTACCCCCTGGCGGCGCTTCAAAGCTGCGGTCGATGGTGAAAACTTCGAACAAGCGGGCGCGGAATTGAACACCATTCGCAAAATTGTTCACATTAATTTGAATTTGGGATTGATCACCACAGTGATTGGCGCGACCGGCCGTTATTGGGGTTAGTTTTTAACCGTTACAGCACCGCTTCAATAAGAAACGGTCCGGGCTCATCAAACCCTCGTTTGAGCAGGGTACTGAATTCGACGGCCGTGGTTGCGCGACCGCCGTCGACGCCCAAGCCCGCCGCCATTTGCACCCAATTGATTTCGGGATTGTTCAAATTCATCATTTCCATAGCTTTGGGGCCCGGGTTTTGGGCACCTGAGCGCATCAGTTCAATCTGCAAAATATGATACTGGCGATTGGAAAAAATAACCGTAACGATGTCCAATTTTTCCCGCGCCTGAGTCCACAGCGCTTGGATGGTGTACATGGCCGAGCCATCGCCAATGAGGCCGATAACTTTGCGGTCGGGGCAGGCAATGGCGGCGCCAACCGATAATGGAATTCCGGCGCCGATAGCACCTCCTGTAATGGACAACCAGGTATGCCGTGCAGCAGTCTGGGTGTAAGCCGCCGCCGGAACGCCGCTGGTAATTGCTTCGTCACAAATTATGGCGCCATCGGGTAACAAAGCGCCAAGCGCCAGACCAACTGTTTCGTCGGTGAGGTCGCCAGTTGTGGGTAATTCCGGGCGTTCTAGGGGGCACTCGGATTCCTGGCCGCTGGGTGTCCCTAATACGTCCGCCAAGGCTTCCAGCGCTGCCGCTGCATCCCGGCGCGGCCCGGACAGCCGGGTGACCGTGCAGTTGGCGGGGGCCAGTTCACTGTTCTTGCCCTCATAGGCAAAAAATGAGACCGGTTCCCTGGCGCCCGCGAGGATCATTGTGTCGGCGCCCTTGAGCGCCTCTTCGGCTTGCTCCGGGAAATAGGGTAGGCGGAGGACTTTGGGCAAGCCGGGGCCGCGCTCAACTTTGGTGGCGAATGTTTCGCGCCACACTTCGGCGCCGGTTGCATCGGCAATTCTTTGAGCGGCGCGGATACCACGTTCACCGAGTGCCTTAGCACCCAGCAGCAGTACAACCCGGTTACCTGCTTTGATGGCTATCGCCGCACTTTTTACTTCATCGTCCGACACTTCCGGCAAAACAGGGATTTCGAGGGATTCGGCGGGACCGTCACTTTCGCCCCACGCGCAATCGGCAGGAACGATCAAGGTGGCAATTTGCCCCCCGCCGCTTTGTGCCGCTTGGAGCACGTCAATACCGGCTTGAGCCATGCCGCCGGGTGTGCTGGGCGTGTGAACCCAATTAGAAACCGGCCCGGCAATCCCCGCGATGTCAGAGGTGAGTGGTGCGTCATACTTGATGTGATAAGTGGCGTGTTCACCCACGATGTTGATCAGTGGCGTGCGTCCACGCCGGGCATTGTGAAGATTGGCGGCCGCATTACCCAAGCCAGCCCCCAAGTGAAACAATGTCATCGCTGGACGGCCAGTCATGCGTCCAAAGCCGTCCGCCGCGCCCGCGCAAACGCCTTCGAACAAAGACAGGACCGAGCGCACCCCGGCGATATTGTCGATCGCTTGCACCATATGCATCTCAGATGTGCCTGGATTGACAAACGCCGTATCCGCGCCGCCCGCAACTAAGGTCCGCACAAGGCTTTCCGCACCGATCATTGGGATCCTCCCGCCATATTGATTTGAATTTCGCTTTTATGAATGCCGCCATACTAACACGGGACCCGTGCTATGCTGCCCTTCATCGCAACACTCATTTAAGCATGACCGTACCGATCATTCACCACTCGAATTTCTCCGCGCCATTGCCCGTTGGCCACAGGTTTCCCATGGGCAAATATGGACGCCTGATTGAAGTGTTGCATGAAGACGGGTTGGCGGCGCGGGCGCAAATGATCGAGCCCGTGGAAGCGCCATTGGCTTGGATTGAAATGGTCCACAATGCGTCCTACGTCCGCGCGGTCGTCGAGCAGTCTTTGGAGCCGGAAATACAACGCCGCATTGGTTTTCCGGTGACCGAGGCCGCGGCCAAGCGTTCACGGCTGTCCGCCGGGGCAACGGTATTGGCAGGGCGTTTGGCACTGGAACATGGCGTCGCGTGCAGCACCGCAGGTGGCAGTCACCATGCGGCACGGACACACGGTGCCGGGTTTTGCGTGTTTAATGACGTGGCCGTCGCGGCACGATTACTCGTCTATGAGCAGACCGTGAGCCGTGTACTGGTGGTCGACTTGGACGTGCACCAGGGGGATGGGACCGCTAATATATTTCGTGACGATCGGGCCGTGTTCACGTTCTCCATGCATTGCGAAGCCAACTTTCCAGTGCGCAAGGAAACCAGCAACTTGGATGTGGGCTTACCCTTGAAAACCGGGGATGGCCCATATTTGAAATCGCTCGAAGAGCACCTGCCGCGCTTACTTAGTGAGGTCGAACCAGATTTAGTTTTCTACAACGCGGGCGTTGATCCCCATCGAGACGACCGTTTGGGGAAATTATGGCTGTCTGATGACGGTATCGCTGCCAGGGAAAATTTCGTGCTTTCGGCTTGCCGGGATGCTGACATTCCCATCGCTTGTGTGATCGGCGGGGGTTACCAGGATGACATCGAAGCGCTCGCCCACCGTCACAGTTTGGTGCACCGGGCGGCTCTCAACCTGTTCTGAATTTGATTTACTCGAAGGTGGCGCTTACCTCGCCCACATCATCGACCACATACTTTACGGTGTCCCCGGGTTGCGCGAACTTGGTCGGTACAATGCTTCCGGTCATGATGAGCGAACTGCGCGCGATGGTGCGGCTGCGTTCGGACATCTGATTGGCGAGCCAGGCCACCGCTTCAAATGGGTGTCCCATGGCATCTGACAAATAACCGTGGGCAACTTCAATCCCGTTCACCACCAGGGCGCCGCGGGTCGCGGTAAAATCCAGTATGCGCCAATTTTTGATCTCTGTGCCCAGGATGACGCCTGTGTTCCAGCAATTGTCGGCGATCAACGAGCAAAAGTCACTGTTGGCATAATCGGCGTTACGGTCATCGATGACTTCGAACGCTGGGAAACAAGTATCGACAAGTTGCGCCACACTTTCACGGGTAAAGGGGGCATCTTGAGGGGTAAGGTCCGCTCCCATCCGCACGGCGATCTCACATTCCATGCCTAAGTGCATATGGTCGTTGAGGTGGATGGCGTGGGGAGAAGTCCAGATCGATTTTTCGTGCAGCACGCCCATGCACGGCCGATTGGTGCCCAAGAGTTCTTGCATGGTAGGCGTACTCAGCGCGATTTTGTAGCCTGCGCATCCACCCGCGCCATTTTCCTTCAGGAGTTGGTCGAGGCCATCTTGAATGGCATAGGCGCTGTTTTCGCCTTGCGGATAATAGTTGTCAGCCAAATTGTGGAATTGTGTTTGCTCTCTGCGCTCATCGAATATGAGACGCGCACCCGCTGCCGCCATATCATCCATTACTACTTCCTTGAGATTACAGTGATTAGCGGTGACTTTATCACATGCTGGTTGAACATTGCCTTTTGTCCCGGGGGCGGGCTAACTGTGGGCTATGAACGATAACAGTGGTGATCTAAGCGAAGAAAGTTTTGACCTCGTCATCCGCTACGGCACGGTGATCGATGGCACCGGCGCTCCGGGTAAACGCGCGGACGTGGGGATTGTCGGCAATCGGATTGCGCGCATAGGCGACCTCAGTGCCGTCCAGGCTGAACATACCGTTAACGCCAGCGATCGCATAATCGCCCCAGGTTTTATCGACGCCCACACGCATGATGACCGGGCGCTGTTGCTCAACGACGCCATGGAGCCCAAAATCAGTCAAGGGGTAACGACGGTTATCGCGGGCAATTGCGGCGTTAGTTTGGCGCCCCTCACACCTCCGGCCGAACCGCCGCCGCCGATTAATCTGATCGGTAACGAAGCCGATTTTGTCTATCGTGAATTTACCGATTTGTCCGCCGCATTGGGGGCCACTCCGCCACCGGTCAATGCCGCTTTTTTTGTCGGTCACTCGACATTGCGGTTTGGCGTCATGGGTCACGATTTGGACCGCCCGGCTACAACGGCCGAAATTGAACAGATGCGGGCAACATTGGACACGGCTATGGGGCAGGGGGCCATTGGTCTTAGCACTGGACTGGTTTATCCGCCGGCCATTGCCGCGCCCACGGACGAAATTATCACCTTGGCCGAAGTGGCGGCGCAGCATGGTGGTCTTTACAGCACACATTTGCGCAATGAGGGTGACCAAGTCAGGGAAGCCATGGATGAAGCGTTCGAAATTGCCGAGCGCGCGGGTCTTCCGCTTATCTTGTCTCACCACAAATGCCATGACCCAAATAACTTTGGCCGTTCAGTTGAAACCCTCGCCGCCATCGAAGAGGCCGCAGGACGCATCGACATTGGTTTTGACGTCTACCCGTATGTCGCCGGATCGACTGCGTTATTGGCGTCATTTGTCGAGCGCGCCGAGCGTGTCATCGTCACTTGGTCCGATCCGCATCCGGAAGTGTCAGGCCGAGACTTAACGGATGTGGCGGCTGAATTTCAATGTTCGCCGGCGGACGCCATTGAAAGACTTAGTCCCGCGGGCGCCATTTATTTCATGTTGTCGGAAGAGGACGTGCAACGAATCCTCAGCCACCCCATGGCCATGGTTGGATCGGACGGTTTGCCGCACGATCAGCACCCCCACCCGCGTTTGTGGGGTACGTTCCCGCGCGTACTAGGCCACTATGCGCGCGATCTTGGTCTTTTTTCATTGGAAGAAGGCGTGCGCCGCATGACGTCACTAACAGCCGCGCAATTTGGCCTGATCGATCGCGGTATTGTGCGGGAAAGCGCGTTCGCCGACTTGGTCATTTTTGATCCCGACACTATCGCCGAGGCCGCAACTTATGAGAATCCGACGACTCCCGCCCTTGGCATCGATTTAGTGATCGTGAACGGTGTAATTGTTCACCGAGCTGGACATTCAACGGGTCAGCGCCCTGGACGATTGCTGAAGAGAAAATTAAGTGACTGTTGATCCGCAGCCTTGTCTTGTGGTGGGCGTTAGCGCCAGTGCCGGCCTTGGCGATGGCGGGTAACTCATCGACGAGTGGCGTCGGCAACGTAATAATAAGTGTCCAACGGAGTCTAAAAAACGCTGACGTATTGCGCACCGCACAGCGGGCGCTTCAGCGAATAGTGCCCGAACACATATTCGTCATTAATCATTTCGTGTTCGTACAGGCGTCCATTCAAACTGCCCTGGATGAAAGTAAAGACACTGCACCAATTGCCAGTTTGCAGCATAGATTTGCGACAATCCACGACCGTGAATTGTTAACTTGCGGCGGGCTTTCACTGAACGAAGTGCAAAGGCATTTTGAAGCCGGCGAGCGTGCCGCAGTGACCACGACCCCTGGTTGGATATTATTGGGGCACCCCCGATATTGGGACAGCTATGGCTGGATCCGGTACAACGTGTCAGCCAACGAATTTTGGGGCGCCCATAATTTCGTTGTGCCTGCGTACCGGGGTCAGAAAGTCGCTCGGCAATCCCGGGATTTTGCCTACGAGCAGCTTTTATCGGAAGGCTTTGAATGGGGGACGAGTGTCGTTCATACTCTTAATTGCAGCTCCATGCGCGTCTGGTCGACGCCGGCAAACAAAATTATTGGACGGGTATTCTATGTTCGGATCGGCCACCTGATTGTTTACCGGCTGGGCCGCAAATGGGGCATAGGATTTTACGCGGGTGGTCTCCCCTTCGAAGTTTCAGCCACCGACTTGGAAGTCGCCGGTCAGAAAAAGTTCTGGGGCACGCTGAAATTGGGGATTGACCATTATAAGTGTTAACGTTGGGTCATAAACATCTGCATAAGGGGGGCTATGCACATGCCTATGACAAATCGGCTGGGCGCTGAATTTCTCGGAACATTTTGGCTGGTTTTTGGCGGTTGCGGCAGTGCCGTATTGGCAGCGTCTTTTCCCGAACTTGGTATAGGGTTTGTCGGCGTGTCACTCGCCTTTGGCTTGACCGTACTGACCGTGGCTTATGCGGTGGGACATATTTCCGGCGGACATTTCAACCCGGCTGTGACCTTGGGGTTGTGGGCGGGTGGCCGGTTCCCGACAAGTGACATTGTCCCCTATTGGATGGCCCAATTGTGGCTGTTTTGGGTGGCGCCGCTTGTGGGTAGCGTTCTCGGTGGACTGGTCTACAAGTGGCTCGGTGGTGCCAAAAACGAGTGAATCTGCCCCGAGCTTCCCAAATGACGGCCAAACATAAGTACGCCATTGCGTGGCTAATATTAGCGCTGGCTGTCGGTTCGCCGGTATATGCCGAAACCTTCACTTTGCGCATCGGTGCGGGCCATCCCAGCGCGCCCATCGCTTATGTCGACCGGATGGAACATTTTTTTGTGCCTGAAGTAGTTCGTCGGGTCGCCCTATCAACTGACCACGAAATTCATTTCATCCAGGCCTATGCCGGCACCGCCGCAAAAACCGATGAAATATTGGAAGCCGTTCAAATGGGATTGCTGGATATCGGTGGATGGTGCCCGTGCTTCGAGCCATCGAAGGCATTGCCGCTCAACATCAGTTACTTTTTGCCCTTCACCACGCCGGACGTACGCGTGCAAGTTAAGGTCGTGCGCCGGCTCATCGACGAGTTTCCCGAGCTTCACACCTATTTGGAATCCCAATACGGGCAGAAGCTACTCGCCATATCGGGCTTGGATAATTATGGGCTAGGGACCATTTTTCCGTGGCGAGCCACGTCGGATCTGGCGGGGCGCAAACTATTGGGTGCAGGGCCAAACCTGCCATGGATTTCGGGGATCGGCGCCATCCCCATGAGCTCCAGTTTGGTAACTGCATATAATCAGCTGGCGACCGGCGCGGCCGACGGCTTTCTCGGTTTGCCGGGCAGCTTTTATGGATTTCGCCTGCACGAACAAGCGCCTCATTATAAAGTGACCAACTTTGGTGCCATGGCGCAAGTGGTTCTCACCATGAACATGGAGACACGGGCTCTTTTGCCTCCGAAAATCGTTACGATTATCGATCAAGTGGCGCGCGAATTGGAGACCGTAGCCACACGCATGTCTTTTGAGAGGGAAATCTCGGGCATCAAAAACCTGCGTGCGGCGGGGGCCATCGTCACCGAATTATCGCCGGAGGCCCAGGCTGAATGGGCGCGCGCCATGATCCATTGGCCCAACGAGCGGACCCAAGAAATCAACGCGTTTGGCATCAATGGCACTGCAATCATGCGCCGGTATATGGTGCTTTTGGAAGAGGCCGGGCACGAATTTCCTGTGCGCTACCCAATTGAATAGAAGCAGAAGTTTAACCGGGCAGCCAGGTGGCAAGGGCGGGGAATATCCACACCAGTCCCATGGCGACAAGAATAAGCAGCCAGTACGGCAAGGCACCGCGAAAAATATCCCCTAGGGTCACGCTGTCGTCCGGAACCGCCCCTTTAACCGCATAGACCAACAAGCCTACCGGCGGGGTTAACAGGCCGGCTTCGATGGCCAATATGCCCATGATTGCAAAGGCGATGGGATCAAAACCAAAGCCCATCGCAACCGGCGCGAAGATCGGCACGGTGAGCAATATGATTGATGCCGAATCGAGTATCGTACCGAGCGCCAACCAGATCACCACCATCATCAAGATGACGCCAGTCGACCCAGCACCCAGAGCTGTAAGAGCTTCGCCAAGAGTGCCGGTGACGCCACCGAGCGCTAAAAATCGTGTAAAAATTGCCGCCGCCAGCAAAAGAAACATTATGGGTGCGGCCGATCGCCCGGCATCAACGATGGCTTCGGCAATTTGCGGCCAGCGCATGCCTTTGACAATCCCTAACCCCAAGGCACCTAAGGCTCCAATTCCAGCTGCCTCGGCGGGAGTGAACATCCCGGTCCATATGCCGCCCAGAACCAAAGCCATCAAAAACAGTATACCAATCCCGCTGACCAATTCGTCGGTCGTAAAAGTGCTGACAGGAGTTTCGCTTTGGTCGGATTTAGGCGTCTCGGCCGGAGCTAATGACGGATCAATTTTGGCTGCGATAATGACGTACAAGGCGAACAGTATGGTTAGAATAATGCCGGGAATGACTCCGGCGACGAAAAGTTTGCCAATCGACGTTTCCGTAACAATGCCCCAAATGATCAGCAATATACTGGGCGGAATGAGCATCCCGAGGCAGGCGCTGCCGGCCACGGAACCAATGGCAAATGTCCGCTTGTAACCGTGATCGCGCAGCTGGGGATAGGCAATGCGACTGAAAGCGGCCGC
>JAPYRI010000112.1 GCA_029941135.1 Alphaproteobacteria bacterium
ACTGTGTCTGGAATTGGGCGAGACTATGGAGAAGTGGTGTCGATTTTCAGGATTGAGATGAGCGTGGTTAATTCTCGGCTATGAGAACTTTCGCATTCGCTTTCTTATCGCTCTTTGTCGCTCAATCCGCATTTGCTGGGTCCGTCAGAGTGATCGACGGCGATACGCTTGAGTGGAACGGCGAGCGAGTACGCTTAATGGGGTTCGATGCACCTGAGATGCAGCAAACTTGCGAACGAGGTGGCGTGACCTGGCTATGCGGCAAGGAAGCACGGAAGGCCTTGGATAACTGGATCGGCGGTCGTGATGTGGATTGCGTTGGGGACGAACGGGACCGGTACGAGCGCTTGCTTGCTCACTGCTCCGTAGACGGTCAGGACATTGGGGAATGGATGGTGTCCCGCGGCCTAGCTGTCGCGTACTATCGGTTCAGCTACGAATATGAGCGGGCAGAGCACAAAGCGAAGTCGGCCAAGTTGGGTATGTGGGCCGGGGAGTTTCAGAAGCCGTGGGACTGGCGGAGGGGAAGGCATCGGTCGAAGAGTGGCGGGGCTACTTCACGGCCATCGGATTAATCGGCGAACCGGCGGCGCCAAAGATCTTGAGCGGTGTGCACATATACAAAAACTCGTATTGACCGTCGTCGGCACAATCGGCGGCCAGGTCTTCGAGCCAATTGATCTCGCTGAAGGTGACTCCCAGATTTCGCATCAAGGCCCCATGCAGCGGCACAAAGCAGCCGGTCTCGGGGTGAACTGTTTGTTCGCTCGCCAGCGTGTCGCTACCCAGGACCGGGATGCCCATATCGTGGAACCACTCGACCAGTTCCTTGCTGTAGGTCAATCCCGGTTCGTTCATGGCTTGCACGGCGGTGTCAGCCCCGTCGGCCCCTTCCTTGGCCTCGCCCAAAAATGCATCCGGCCCTTCGGTAAAGAAGCGGTTCAACCAGCCCGTGCGAATAAGCAGGATATCGTGCTTTTCGATTGGTGAGTTCTGGTGTTCCGCCGTTTTGAGCAATTCGTCGAGGGAAATACCATACCCGGCGGGTAGATGGTCCACTCCCTGGTACCGGGCGACGTCGATCAATATTCCCCGGCCCGCAACGCCACGCTCGGCCATGGGTAGAATGCTGTCTTTCTCCAGTCCGCCGCCCATAGTGGTTTTCGCGTCATAACCGTTGTAGAGCTGGTCGTCGAACCAAACATGGCCCAGAGCGTCGTACTGGGTGGTGCCTTGGAGGTTGGTGAACATGACGTCGTCGGCATATTCGAGGCCACCAGGAAATGGCTCTGCTTTACCACTGAGGTAATGCCCCTTATCCATCACCATCATGCGGCTCGGCTGGGGTCTTCCACGATACGACGGGTCGCCGTCCGGGTGACACATGCGGACCTGCAAAGTAAATCGCTTGCCGCTTTTCACCGATTGAACACCCCGTAGCACTTCGGCATCGGTCAAAAAGTTGACTGCCCCAAGCTCGTCGTCATCGCCCCAGCGTCCCCAGTTTTTTGGCGAGTCTTTCAGCAGTTCCCCTAGTGTCGTCGGCATAACAATCCTCCCATTTGTCGAATCGCGGGCGCCGGCAGCCCGGCATGACCCTTATAGCGTTCAGTCTGCGCGGGTGGGAAGCCCTGGCAAAATCAACACAATTATCGCAGCAAGAAGACCCTTCACAGCGAACAATTCTCCCCAGGTTGAACCTCAAGAAATTCTACGCCCGGGCAGCGCGCAAAGTCCACAGATGTGAACACCAATCAGGCTCGGCATCTGTTTTGGTTCTACGCTGATGACGCCAGCCACAGATCCAGAATTTTTGGCAAAAATTTCAAAACTTTTTGATCAACTTGACTGGCCAGGGTCCCCTAAGCCGCCATGTTCGGAATCGAAAAACCGGGAGGGGGGGGTCCAAATATCGATTTCTTTCGGATTTAGATGGCCGATCCGGTTCCTTTATTGGCGGACCGGAGTAGCGGGGGCGAGCGCATCGACTTTATGGTCTGAGAACAGACCCCGTTTAGCGCGCCTCAAACACCGCTTATTACCTAAATATTACCTAAAACGACAACGGCCTAAGGATATTATCCCTAAGCCATTGAAATTTATGGTGACCCCTACGGGACTCGAACCCGTGTTTCCGGCGTGAAAGGCCAGCGTCCTAGGCCACTAGACGAAGGGGCCAAAAGTGTTGGCGTTGTCTACTGGGATTGCCCCCAGCGGTCAACCACGTTTGCAATTATCATAGCAGATATCCTTGCCCGGGCTCTCTTCATTCGCCAATTTCTTCTCCGTCCACGCCATGGCCACAGCAACAGACTCTTCAATTTGTTCGGATGTCAAGCCCAGGCCGCATCTTCAATAGTGAGTTGAACATTTCGCTCGCCGCGCCAATTGTCAGACCGCAAGTGTCCGGCCACATGAAGCAATCGTCCACGCGTATTTAACAAACTTTCGCCAAGTGGATTATCCGCCGCGCGAAAGGCGATAGCCTTCAAACGCCCGCCGTCTTGTCCCACGAGAATGCATCGTACATGTCCATCGCCAACCAGATCGGCCTTCACGACCTTCGCCCGGGATATTGCAAAGCGGGGCTCGGCATTGCCTGAACCAAAAGGCCCCGCTTGCTCAAGAACGTCCACTAAATCCCGTGTTGCCCCTTTGACCGCAAGAGCGCCATCAAAACCGAGTGAATTTTGCTCAATCGAAGAATTCACTATCGACTCTAAGCGGGAAGCAAAAAAATCGCATAATTCCGGCAAGCGACTTTCATCGACAGTGATACCCGCTGCCATTTTATGACCGCCGCCATTGACCAATAGGCCTGCCTGTTTGGCGGCAGTGACCACTGCACCCAAGTCGACCCCCGGGATAGAGCGCCCGGACCCTTTGCCAACTCCGTTTGCCACCGCAATCACAAAGGCTGGCCGGCGGTAGCGCTCGCGCAATCGGCTGGCAACAATTCCGATAACCCCAGGATGCCAATTTACCCCAATTGCCATAATCACAGGTCCTGGCGTGCCGCCTGACAAACTGGCGTCTGTGGCGGCGATAGCTTGTTCTTCGACCATTGCCTCAATCGCTCGCCGCTCCTGATTGTATCGATCTAGTTCAGCAGCAATTTCTTGGGCTTCACCTGCATCGTCCGTGGAGAGCAGTCGTGCGCCCAGTTCAGACCGACCGACCCGCCCTCCGGCATTGACCCGAGGTCCCAGAATATAACCTGCATGATAGCTGCCAGGCCGGTCCTGCACGCCGGCCACGTCGGCCAATGCAACCAGTCCCGGATTACCGCGCCGTGCCATTACCTTCAAACCTTGAGTTACCAAGGCTCGATTTAAGCCGGTTAGCGGCACCACATCGCAAATGGTTCCCAAGGCCACCAAATCGAGCCATTGAAGCAAGTCCGGCTCTGAGCGACCATCGCGGTACCATCCGCTTTGGCGCAGTTTACGATTAAGCGCAATCACCAGAAGATAGGCAACACCGACCGCCGCTAACTGCCCACATGCGCCACTTTCGTCCAGCCGGTTAGGGTTAACCAACGCAAATACATCCGGCAATTGAGGCTCAGCTTGGTGGTGATCAACAACAATAATATCAAGCCCCGCCGCTTTCCCTTCGGCAAGTGGTGCATGTGCCGTCGTCCCGCAATCGACGGTTACCGCAACTTTAGCGCCTTCGGCTTGAAGACGAATAAGGGCAGGCGCATTGGGTCCATAACCTTCCAAAATGCGATCGGGTATATAGATTACCAGTTGCCCCCCCACCGCATCAAAAAATCTTTTAAGAAGTGCTGAAGAAGTCGCACCGTCGACATCATAGTCGCCGAACACGGCAACTTGTTCGTTAGACATGATTGCTTTCGCAAGTCGTTCCGCCGCCCGCTCCATGTCCCGAAACTGGGAAGGATCGGGAAGATGTTCTTTTAAAGTTGGCTTGAGGAACTGGGCGCTACTATCCGGCGTAACTCCCCGCCCTGCCAGCACACGGCCCACCACTTCGTCGAGATTTAGGTGTTGCGCAAGAGCTAAGGCAACCCTATCGTCACGCTCCCGCTCACGCCAAAATCGCCCGGTAACTGACTGGGTTATGCCAAGTAAGGCATTGATTGTCTCTGCGGGACTTTGCCCAGGCGACAATTTATTTGACCCTATAGCGCATCCCCACGTCCATTCCGCGAATGATGTGTCTTAATCCACCGCACCGTCCCGGTCTTGGCCCGCATCACCACAGAATGAGTGGTCAATCCGCTGGGGGAGCGACGGATACCGTCAAGCATGCCGCCGTCGGTTACGCCAGTCGCCGCGAAAATGACATCGCCTTGCGCCATTTCCTCCATCGTATATTTGCGATCAAAGTCGTCGATCCCACAGTTCCTGGCCCGGCCCCGTTCTTCGTCATTGCGGAAAATCAGCCGACCTTGCATTTGACCACCGATGCAACGCAGGGCCGCAGCCGCCAGCACACCTTCCGGCGCACCGCCGGTGCCGAGATAAATGTCGATGCCGGTTTCTTCGCTGGAAGTCGCGATAACGCCCGCCACGTCGCCATCCGGAATTAGCATGATCCGCGCACCGGCTTCTCTCACCTGGGCGATCAATTCAGCATGGCGCGGCCGGTCGAGAACGCAAGCGACGATGTCTTTGACGTCTTTCCCTTTCGCCTTGGCTAACGAGGCAAGGTTTTCCGACGGCGGCACATCCAAATCAACCACGCCTTGCGGCAATCCGCCACCTACGGCGATCTTGTCCATGTAGACATCCGGAGAATTGAGAAAATTCCCACCCTCAGCGATCGCGATAACCGCCAGCGATCCGGGCATCGCTTTGGCGGTGATGGTTGTCCCCTCAAGTGGATCTAAGGCAATGTCAATCTTGGGTCCAGAGCCCGAGCCAACCTTTTCACCGATATATAACATTGGCGCCTCATCCCGTTCGCCTTCACCAATGACGACGGTTCCTTCCATTTCCAATTCGTTCAGAGCGCGGCGCATGGCATCGACCGCCGCCTGATCGGCACTGACCTCGTTACCTCGGCCTACCAATTCAGAAGCGGCAATTGCCGCGCCTTCCGCCACTCGCACTAGCTCCAATACGAGAATTCTATCGAGGCTCGACACTTCGGACATAGAATCCCTCCCTCGGATTTTAAAGATGTTTTATTCTTATCATTCTAGGTGGCTCGACAACTGAATCCAGACTTTCAATCAACTCAAGTGATTGTTTCATGCATCCTTCACCTGCAGTGTGAGTTAAGATTACTACGGAAACTTGCTCACCTGGCGCCCGACCACGCTGAATAAACGACGCTACCGATACTTCCTGGTCTCTCAATACTGCCGTTATATCGGCCATCACACCTGACTGGTCGAGAACTTCCAATCGAATGTAGTAACGTCCTTCATGATTATCCTGTTCTAGCGGCCGGAACAAGTGAAGCTGATCACTCGGATGGCCAAACGGTGGGGACAATACCCCGCGAGCAATATCCATTATATCCGCAACCACCGAAGACGCCGTTGGCCCCTCGCCCGCGCCTTGACCCTCAATCACAGTCCGTCCGGCTCGGTCACCTTCGATAACGACTGCATTTGTCACGCCATCCACATGGGCTATAGCGGTGTCCAGCGGCACCATACAAGGGTGCACACGTTGCTCAATTGCGCCGTTATACAGACGCGCAATGCCGAGTAATTTAATGCGATACCCGAGCTCGGCCGCGAATTGAATATCCTCGGCCGATATTTGCCGAATGCCTTCAGTATAAACGGATTTGAAATCTACGACCGCACCAAAAGCAACAGATGCCAGTATGGCCAGTTTGTGTGCGGTATCGATACCATCCACATCGAACGTCGGGTCGGCTTCGGCATACCCTAGAGCCTGTGCATCAGCCAAAACGTCGTTAAAGTCGCGACCGGTCTTTTCCATTTCCGTTAAGATATAATTGCATGTGCCGTTTAATATGCCGAATACGTGATCATTGGCATTAGCTGCCAATCCTTCGCGCAACAATTTAATAACCGGGATGCCACCCGCCACAGCCGCTTCGAAATTCAAAGCCACCCCAGCGGCCTCGGCCGCTGTGCCTAAGGCCGCGCCATGACGGGCAATGAGGGCTTTATTAGCGGTCACCACAGACTTGCCGGCTGCGATCGCCGCCGTGACCACGTCCAAAGCCGGGCCTTCCGAACCGCCGATTACCTCGACCACCACATCAACATTCGTCGCTGTGGCTAATTTGGCCGGATCGTCGAGCCATGCAAAATTACTGAGATCAATCCCCCGCTTCTTACCCCGATCCCGGGCAGAAACACTCGTCACCACCAGATCTCGGCCGCACCGTGCCGATAACATCGCTGCGTGTTGATCGATTATTTTGACGACGCCGGCCCCAACCGTACCAAGCCCAGCAATGCCAATTTTGAGCGTCAGACTCACGGTAACTGCCCTGGAGAACGAGCATCCGAGCCGGACTTGGATCCAGTTGATTCAAGGACGCCAAAAAGTTTTTTCACATTGCGGGCTGCTTGCCGAATTCTCTGCTCATTTTCGACCAGGGCGATGCGCACAAAACCGTCTCCATACTCGCCAAACCCCAGACCCGGAGATACGGCGACTTTCGCATCACTCAACAGCAATTTCGAAAACTCTACGGATCCCATTTCCCGGTAAGGCTCGGGAATTGGCGCCCAGGCAAACATCGTCGCCGGCGGCGACGGAATATCCCAACCGGCACTCGCAAAACTTTTGATCAGCACATTTCGCCGGATCCGATAGATGCTCCGCACTTCGTCAACGCACTCTTGCGGCCCGTTCAGCGCCGCCGTTGCCGCCACCTGGATGGGGGTGAAAGCACCATAATCCAAATATGATTTGATCCGGGTGAGCGCCCCGATCATCTTGCGATTGCCGGTGGCGAATCCAATCCGCCAACCGGGCATCGAATAAGTTTTACTCAGACTTGTAAACTCGACGGCCAAATCTTTCGCGCCTGGCACCTGCAATATGGACGGCGGCGGATTATCGTCGAAATAAATTTCTGAGTACGCCAGATCCGACAATATAAAAATGCCATGGGCGCGGCCAAAGGCGACAACCCGCTCATAAAAACCAAGGTCGACGACCTGGGCTGTTGGGTTGCTTGGAAAATTGAGCACCAGCGCCTTAGGTTTAGGCACACAGTTCCTGAAGGCTTCTTCAAGCGACTCGAAAAAATCGACGTTCGGGCCGATCGGCACGTGCTGAATGGACGCACCGGCAATAATAAAACCATACGGATGAATGGGATAGCTCGGGTTGGGCACAAGTATCGCGTCCCCAGGCGCACAAACAGCCTGGGCCAAATTCGCCAATCCCTCTTTCGAACCCAAGGTCACAATGGTCTCAGTTTCAGGATCGACGTCAACATTGAAACGCCGATCATAGTAAGCCGCTAGGGCGCGCCGTAGTCCGGGAATTCCGCGCGAGGAAGAATATCGATGAGTCCGTGAATCCTGAACCGTTTCAATCAATTTCGCCACAATATGAGGGGGCGTCGGCAAATCAGGATTGCCCATACCAAAATCAATGATGTCCTCTTTACGGGCGCGCGCCTCCGCCTTCATCGCGTTCACCTCGGCGAAGACGTAGGGCGGTAACCGCTGTATTCGGTAAAACTCGGACTCCATGACTTACCTTGCCGGTTATTGAACCGACCTACTCCTTGGCGCCAGACGACTTGTTGGCGTTTGTGCTAATGATTGAATGATGGCCCAGCTTCCTGGTCAGCACCCCGGCGACTGTCGAGCAACCCGCCTATTGTTCGTTGTTGCTAAACCTTTAAATACACTTACTCGTGGAATATCTCGACCCGTTGATTTCCAGCCTCTCCCAAAGGCATGTACTCGTAAAAAATCGGGTCATGGTCGGCGCGGGCTTCCATCATCAAATGATCCGGCAGAACGCCTTGGATCAACAATTCACTGGTGACAATGTTGGCGCGATCCAGTGAGATGTCAAAATTGACTGTATCGTGCAGTGCCTTCTTCATATCCCCGGTCCGACTTGATGCGTGACCCACAACAAATATTTTCCCGCCTTTGCTACGGTAGTCTTTGACAATCCGACCAATTCGCCGCTTGTCCCTCGGCGATAATCTGGAAGACCCTCGTCTAAACTTGATGACCACAGGATCTAAGTATTCGAGACCACTATCAGCCATTGTATTTGCAGTATGTCAAGCCAGTAAAACCTGTCTTCCTCTTGTGGCTAGTCGCAATATATATTAGGATTTACCCCCCTCAGGTACAGCGGAAGCTACAAAGACCGCGGCAGCGCAGCTTTTCCCCGGCTCCGGCTCTGGTATTTGCTCCTCGTGGTCGTCCTGTGCTGCGTGGCGTCGGTACATGCGGGAGGCCTGCAAGACCTGGACAATAT
>JAPYRI010000113.1 GCA_029941135.1 Alphaproteobacteria bacterium
GCTCCCTATGTGTCGGCCGAATACAATGTAAAAAGCGCGCCGGAGACCCGCACCCTTGGCGATGGGTACGTGATTTGGGGGACTGGGTGTTCAAGTTTATTCACACGCCGAGGCACTCAATTGGCGAGATTATGTTGTGGGAGAAAGCAACAGGCATCCTTTTTTCCGGCGATATGATCTATGACGGCGAGTTAATAGAGGATGATGTTCCGGCTTATATAGACTCTATGAAACGAATTTATGACCTCCCGGTACGCGTGGTCCATGGAGGTCATTTCCCAAGTTTTGATGGCAATCGTTACCGCGAACTCATTCGAAAGTACTTGGACGAGAAAGACCAATAGTCCCTTCGTTTTGCGGCAATAATTCGGTCAGTTGAAATGCTGTTCGTGAGACGAAAGTGGATATCATTGACCGTAGATCTCTACGCGTAGAGATGTCCGTTATTGGCTAAATGCAGGCTCACCAGCGGCGTGGGAGGATGTCCGCTTTATCCTCAATAGAGGATCTTCGTCTTAATGCCTTTGAAAACCGACTCCCGATAAGCTACGACTAACGATAGACTGCTGGTAATAGCAGCCAGGGGGTGCCGGAGTGGACGGGCGTTGCCAACCTGAACAGGCATTGAGGGTGGTACAATGCACATCATAAAATTTGATCGACAATTTGCCAGGCGGCACATTATGGCGTCAGCCGGGAAGTCGTTTATCGGTGCGGGCATGCTTGGTCCTTTGTGGGACGTCATCGCACGCGACGGAGACGTACAAAAAGCTTACCCCGAAGAAGCCTCGTCGATTGAGCATTACAGCAACGGTGCAGTGAAAACGGGCGGTGTTATCGACGCTTCAAACGTCGACTCGGTGAAGGAGCTGATCGACCCCGTGCTTCATATGGAAATCGCGCAACAGGGACGTGTTCTGGACGTAAAAGAGTCTGAAACCGACATTATGCGTCTCGGCCCCCGGGCCTATGTTGAAGCCACGTTACGCAATCGAGGAAAGGCCTCGCTCGATAAGACCGGCAATGTCGTCACGGGCGACGGCAAGCCGTGGATTGGCGGCCATCCGTTCCCGGACGGGGAAAGCGCTTTCAAAGTTGTCATCGGGCACGCCCTCAATTGGGCGCGGTACGACGTATCGTTCTTTACTCTTAACGAATGGGACATGGATGCGGAAGACAACGTACGCTTCCGTTACCAATTCCTTTTTCTGGAATACATGGCGGTCGCACGTACGGTGCTGGACCCCAAACCCTATATGCCGAATTACGGCGACAAATTGCGTTACAGCACGTTCCTGCTGACCGCTCCTCAGTCGGTCAAGGGCACATCGGTGCTGAATATCTGGTACTACGACCAGTCGAAACTGCCTGAATTTTTCGGTTTCCTGCCCGACTTCAAACGCATCCGACGGTTCACCAGCAACCAGCGGTTTGAGCCCAGTTTGCCAGGGTCGAACTTTAACCCGACCGATACCTACATGATGGGCGATCCGGCACTGACCTGGGGTAACTTCAAATTGGTCGGAAAGGTGCCATTCCTGGCTGCGGTAGCGGACCGATGGTGGGGAGAAAAAGACAATTGGATCGCCGATCGCGTCGGTGGAATATCAGGACAAAGATTCTTCCGCACCACGGTCGAACTGATCCCGGAATGTTACGTGATTGACATGGAGCCGGTTCACTACCCCCAGGCGCCTTACGGAAAAAGAAGGGTCTGGTACGACCCGCGCAGCAAGAACCCGGTCACCGCCCTGATCTTCGATCGCAAGGGGCAGCTTATAAAAAATTACATTATCAATGTTGGCAATTACCAAACCCGGGAAGGCGTGCGCTGGCCCGAGAAGGGCGATCCGTTCTGGGGTTGGAACACGGCCACGATCCACAATGCCAAGACCGATTCGGTTAGCCTCATACAGCCGGTGCAGCAAATCGACGGCGGCTTTGGCCCCCGTGTGAACGACCCCGAAACGTACGAGCAGTTCTGCACCATCCCCGCCGTGCGCCGGCTTGGAAAGTAGCTCCCGGGGGCGCAGTCCCGCCGCCGGCAAACGGCATGGCGGACACTTCCGCAGAGTTGCCATACTTCCCGATCCGCATGTCCGCTTCCGGAGCAAGAGCGGACATCAGGACCGACCAACAAAGCACCTACAAGGACGGCTTCGGTAGGATAGCAACCGTCCCTGATTAGCGTTGTACCTTAGGGGTCGTCGCCGAGAATGAGGGGCAACGACGGGTCTTTGGTCCATTCGGACATGGAGCCATCGTAAATCGCAACGTTCTTTTGACCGGCGTTAAATAAGGCGAGCGCATCCAGCGTCGCTGAGATCCCGCCGCCTCAGTAGATGACGACAGGCCCGGGTTCGAGCGATCCACTGGCTCTAAATCGTTCACTCAAGTCGTCAGCCGGCAGAAACGTGCCCGCGTCCGGGTCGAACAGGTCGCCATAAAAAACATTGTGGCTGCCCGGAATGTGGCCGGCACGCCCGTAGTTGTCTACCTTCCCGCTATAGACATCCGGTGCGAGCGAATTGAGGGTACACGCGCCGCCGTCATTCATAATGCGCAGCATGTCGTCTTTGTCCGCCCACATTTCCGGCCGCGGATTAACTGACAAGTTGCCCGCGGGGTAAGGGGTGTTGGTGTCGCTCACCGGACGGTCTTCGCGGGTCCATTTCTGCCATCCGCCGTCCAGCACAACCACATTGTCGAAACCCACCGAGCGGAACATCCACCAGGTCCGGGTTGACCACATGGGGAGGCCATCGTTGTAGAGGACCACCAGGCTATCGTCAGACACACCGTGTTGAGCCGCAAGTTCACAAAAACGTTCGGCCGGCAACATCATGAACGGGATGTCGTTAGACGTGTCGGAAAACTCGGAGACAAGTTCGAGAAATCCGGCGCCCGGAATATGAGCCTTGGACCATTTGTTGCGACCGCTCTCGATATCGTAGCCACCGCCACCTTCCTTAGGTTGCAAGTAAAGTGTTGTATCGAAAATCCGGAGTTTTTCGTTGTCCAGGTTGTCGGCCAGCCAATCGGTGCTGACCAGGGCATTATCGATTTTCATTGTGCTGCAAACTCCCTCTGCTTGGGTTCCGGCTACACATCAAGGCGATAAGTGTCGCCATCGCGCACCAGTTTGCCCGCTGTTGGCCCGGCAAAGTGCGTGCCGATAATCAACGTCGGCGAGTCAGCATATTCATTGAACAAGCTATGCCGGGTCGCGACCGCCGCGTCATTGTCCACGTCGAACGGGCTCACCAGACCGGGGTCGTTAAACTGGATCGGATGATGGATACAATCGCCGGTGATCAATGCACTTTCGCCGGCAGATTCGATCAACACTGAAACGTGACCCGGGGAATGCCCGGGTGTCGGGATAAGGCGCACGCCATCGCACACTTCAGTCGCACCGTCGACCGCTTTAGCCAATCCCGCGTCGAGCACCGGCTGGATTGAATCGGCGAACACTCGACGTTGGATTTGCATAAAATCGTCTTCCACATCGGCATCGATGGAATCCCACAGATCAAGATCCTTCTTGCCCAGGAGATAAGCGGCATTGGGGAATGTCGGCACCCAATTGTCCCCAACTTTTTGGGTGTTCCAACCCACGTGATCGACGTGTAGGTGCGTACACAGCACGTAATCGATGCCCTCGGGTTGATAACCGGAGGAAACCATGTCCGCCAAATAATTGGTCGATAACATGTGCATCACCTCGAACGGATCCCGGTCGCGGCCGTTGCCGATGCACGTGTCGACGATGAGCGTCGCGCCGGGTGTATCAACGATGAGCGAATGGATGCTCAGACTAAGGTGACCCTCTGGGGTGACGAAATGGGGGAACAACCACTTTACATTTTTGACCACATCCGGTGTTGCCGCCGGGATCACATCCGAAAACTCCGGAAAAATGGTCTCTTGCAGCTTTGTGATGGTCGTGTCGCCTACTTTCCACTTCATGTGTGCGTCCCTTTGTGTGATTGCCCCAATGTCCGGTCGGACGAAATTCAGTTCGCGAATTGATTCGGGAGCATCGTAAACCATTCAGCCGTCGATTGAGAGCGTTTGTCTTTCGATAGACAAAATTCAAACTGCCGGACGTTGGCCAGTGTATCTATGACAAAGCATCGATGGTGTTTCTGGTCGTCGGCAAAGGGCTTATCGATCATTGGTCATGCGAATATCCACCCGGAGATGCTGATACTTCCACTCGCCGTCCACTTTGATGTAGTCGTCGTCGTATCGCGCTGCCATCCAGGTTTCTTTATCACCCTCTGCCAAGGTCCACGGCCCCATGATATACCAGATGCCGGTCGCGCGATCGCCGTCGACCTCGATGATCGGGTTCGTCATATTGTGCTGGGAGAAGGTGAACATATCACGGAATTTGCTGAATAAGGCGCGGATTTCTGCGTGCCCGGTGGCCTTGCCGAAATCCTCACTTTCCCAAATGGCATCATCAGCAAATACAGACGCAATGTTATCGGGATTGTGTAAGTCATCGCAGATATGCGAGTAGCGCACTTTCAACTGCTTGATTGCTTCAATATCCTCAAGCCGGGTAATGCGCTGTTCAAGATCGGTCATCGCAAGTGCTCCTTCAGGTAGGAATTTCTAATACTGGTTTGTCGACCACATTCTGGATTGGAATTCGGTCGTCGGGCAACCCCATGTTTTCCATGATTATCACCGGGGAAGTCCCGATAGGGCCCCGCCATATCTCCGAAGTCCAGAAACTGAACTCGATAAATTTCTACGGAACTGTTCTTAAAGTCGGTCTGTTTCGCAACCCGACCAATCCCACAATGAAGGAGAAAAAATAAGCGACAACGAAGGCCGCCGTAATGATCGGTGTAGTGAAGGGCACAAGCCATGCGACCACCAGAGCGACGTTCACAAGACCAAGCGTTGTGGCTGAGTTGGCTCGGTCAATTATGGGGTGGGGCATTGGGTACGAAACCAGCATCGACACTGAATGGATAAGGAATACCGCGACCAAAATGTACTCTGGGCTGAAGTCGAACTGTCCAGCCAAAAGAAGGGCGAACAGCATGTGGCGCATGAGTTCGTTCGTCTGAGAGCCTGTTCCCCCGATAGTTTTGGGACTGATCCGTTTTGCGATGCGGAGAAGGATCGAACCGGCGGCTACGGCGCTCGCGACAATGAGGGGGCTTCCAAAATGCGCCCCAACCGCTAAGGCGAGGCATATATGGGCAACCGCGTCACAAATGTTATCGAGGTCGGCACCGAACCGGCTTCTGATGTTCAACTTGGCGGCCAAAATCCCATCGAGATCGTCTATGAAATTGTTGAAAATAATCAACGGGACCACGTACTGGTAGCCGTTGTCGAAAAAGAGGATCACGAGAGGCAGCACCCCTAGGAGGGATGTTGCATTGGCCAAATTTCGGTAGGCGAAATTTCTTTGTACCCCGGCTATAGTCAAGATGTTTCCTCGGCAAGAACGAAAAAGTGATTTTCTAGTTTCGGAAAGGCTATGCCCAACGCCTTGGGAATGCGCGTAATCCAAGGGTTCCCTAGGCGCAATCCGAAATACGTCAAATGTCCGACGGCCCTAAGCGCCTGAAACCGCACGGGCATAAATTTCTGCCATTTCTCGACCAGTTCGCTGCCCATTTCGATCAGCACATAGGGCTCGTTCCTCTCGACATGGCGGACACTCAATCCGCATTGCCCGAAGATGCGCATATAATCCGACACCGAACGATAGACGACCTGGTAATCGCCCCTAAGTGCCACGGCGTTCCCCCTGACGGTAGACTCGCGGCCGAGAATCATTCCTCCCGGTTCAATGCACGGAGCCAACTTCCGCAACAAGTCGATCACGTCCGTTTCATTGAGATACATGAGCAATCCGCCGAGGAAGACCAAATCGTAACGGGCGTCGGACTCGAACGTCGTAACGTCGCCATGGATGGGGAGGAGGTTGGGATACACCGTGCCTTTCTTTTGCAGGGCCTTGAAAAGAGTGCGGCTGCCCTCGACCGCCGTCACAGTTGAGAAACGGCGCGCGAAGTCTTCCGCCCAGACCCCGATGCCACTGCCGAGATCAAGGACCGCACCGTCCCGTTTGACATCACTGGTCAGTCGATGGACGATCCTGGATTCCGCCCGAAAGCGGAAATCTCCCGCGCTCGCAGGAAAGCCGAAATCGTCCATCATGTATGGCCCAAGGATTGAAGGCGTGGCTTTTTCCCAATACCGGCTGACCTTTGCGTAGTCGATCTCGGTCATGCGCGGCAACCGGCGTCGTCGGGTCTTTCGCGGAGGTTTGACGGGGGCTGGACTTTCGGCCTGGGGCGGGAACAGAATGTCCCACTATAGTGGGCGACGGGTTCAAGGGAATTCCCGTCGAGCAGTATTTTCGCTTCGTTGAAGATCGCCATGACGTCTATTTTTTTTCAATAAAATGGGTCGAAGAAGACTATTTCCAAGGAAAGTGTGCCGTCGGCAAACTCATTTGGTGTCTTGAACATTTCGATAGGATAGCTGCGTCTTAAACCCTTCCCCCAGGCAAGCACGTAGCGCTTCCCGCCGTTCTCAGAATTGCGGCGAGTAGGCGTCCCGGTAGGGTATCGCTATGCTCTGAAGTTCAGCCTCAATAACTGAAAAAGTGGCTAACTAAGAGGCGTTCTTCTTTTTCCCAGGAGCGGGTCTTGAGCGCGTGATAGTATAGCAAAATATTGGGTTGGCAATGGTCACGGCGGATACTTCTGTTTATCGGCGTCATTCCATCAGTCTTCAAAAGATAAAGCATTGCCTCGATCAGTTGAACCTATTGGCAAAACTGGGCGCAACACGACGCTGCCAGTCAGGTCCGCTTTCGGGAGTCAAACGGACTCACGATAGAGGTGACCAGGAGTCCGAGTTTAGCCAAAAGCGGACGTCCCGGCGGGCCTTAGCTCCTACTCCTAATTAATCACGATCCTGGGGCCGCCGGTGTTGGTGGCGAGGGCCGCGTCGATCTTCTCACCCACGGTTTTAGCGATATCCAGATAGGATTTGGCTTGTGCGCTGGCGGGGTCGGTCGCAACAATCGGGGTGCCTGCGTCTGAGGTTTCGCGGATGCTCATGTGCAAGGGCACTTCGCCCAAGAAGTCGAGATCAAGTTCGCCCGCCATGTCCTGCGCACCGCCGTGACCGAAGATGTCCGAGCGTTCGCCGCAATGGGGGCAGATGAAGGTGCTCATGTTTTCGATCATGCCGAACACCGGTACGTTCACTTTGTCAAACATGGCCATGGCGCGGCGTGCGTCTAAAAGCGCAATGTCCTGCGGAGTTGAGACAATCACCGCGCCCGCCAGCGGGACTTGCTGGACGATGGTCAATTGCGCATCACCGGTGCCCGGCGGCAGGTCCATGACCAATACGTCCAAATCGCCCCATTCCACTTCCTGAAGCATTTGCATGATCGCCTTCATGACCATCGGACCCCGCCAAATCATGGCGGTGTCTTCGTCGACGAGAAACCCCATGGACATACATTTGAGGCCATACGCTTCCATGGCGTCCAATTTTTCACCGTCGCCTGATTGCGGTTGTCCACTGATGCCCAACATGCGCGGGATCGAGGGTCCGTAGATGTCGGCGTCAAAAACCCCGACGCGGCGGCCTTGGGCGGCCAGCGCCAGTGCCAAGTTTACCGATGTGGTCGATTTGCCGACACCGCCCTTGCCGGACGCCACCGCAATAATTGATTTCACTCCTGGCACGCCCTGAATGGATGAGCCCTGGCCGGCCTTGGCGTGTGCGGACGCTAACCCGGGTCCCGGTCCTCCCGGCCCCGGACCTTGCGGGGAGCTGGGGGCACGTTCAGCGGTCAGGACAGCTGTCACCGAATGTACGCCGGGCAGCGTATGCACTGCACCCTCACAGGCTTTTCGCATGGGTTCCATGGCCGCGCCTTGTGCCGGGTCAACTTCGATCGAGATGCCGACGTTGCCTTCGCGAATGGTCACCCCTTGGATCATGCCAAGAGACACGACGTCGCGATTTTGGTTCGGATCCAGCACGCCTCGCAGCGCGCTCAAGATTTGATCCTCTGTAATTCCACTCACTCTGGAAACTCCTGATAAATTCCCCATATGTTGTGGTGCTTTATGTAACCAGTCGGGGAAAAGTGTTTTGGGGCTCAATTCGATGCCCTCAGTGCCGTCTCAAGCGGTCATTGTACACCAAGCTCAGGTGTCATATAACGACGTAACTTTGGTTTGCCAACTTCTATACTCGTCTAATGGCGGCCCTTAAA
>JAPYRI010000114.1:0-533 GCA_029941135.1 Alphaproteobacteria bacterium
CGCTCGGGCTTGAACACCCGCATTCAAACAGTGCGGCCCTGTCCATAGATACCACCCGCTTTTCGGTGATGAGTTATCGGTCCTATGAGGGCGCGCCGCTCACCGGCTACACGCAAACCTTCTACGCCACCACCCCCATGCTTAACGACATTGCGGCGCTTCAGTACACCTATAGCGCCAACATGTCCTATCAAACCGGAGACAATACTTACAGTTGGGGCGTGGGCGAACGCATATTCGAAACTGTTTGGGACGCGGGCGGTAATGACACCATCGATTGGTCAAATCAATCTTCTGCAGCGGTCATCAATCTGAACGATGGAGAGTACAGCGAACTGGGTCCGGCCTACTGGACCGGTGTTGCCAGTGAAGCGCGCACGTTTGCCATTGCCTTTAATGCGGTGATCGAGAACGCCACTGGCGGCGCCGGCAACGACGAATTGATCGGCAATGAATTCGCCAATGTTCTGATCGGTGGTGACGGTAATGATTTTCTCACCGGCCGGCTTGGCAACGACGAGCTGGTGGGCGGT